>NZ_JAPUED010000209.1 GCF_027492755.1 Micropruina sp.
CGGTCCAACGCCTCGGCGACCCGCAGGCTGTCCAGGGCCTGGAACTCGGCGGCGAAGGCGGCGACATCCTTGGCCTTGTTGGTCTGCAGATGGCCGATCACCGACCAGGCCACGTCCTCGTCGATCAGGTTGGCGTGCTTGCGCTTCGCCTCCTGCACCTTGTTCTCGCCGAGTTGATGCATGCCTGCGGCGATCGCCATGCGCACCCGTTCCTCGGGAACGGTCTTGCTGACCGGCAGCAGTCGCACCTCGTCTGCGGAGCGCCCCGCGCGCTCGGCCGCCGCCGCTATCCGGCCTTGCACAGCATCGAGGTTGCGCCGGAATTCCTCGATGGAGTTCGCGGTGGGGTACTGCGCTGAGTCGGACGGCGTGGCTGGCATGGCACCACGTTAGTGCTGCTGCCCCGGTTCCGCGCGAGGCCGGTGGCGGGGGAGGATGAGCCTATGCATAGGGATGATCCGGTGAGGATGAACCGGATGCGGGAGTGGCTGACCCGGGTCGCCGCGGAGCTCGGCCTCGATCCGGCGGTCGTTCTCGATCACGAGGAGGATCTGCTCGCCATGGTCTCCGTGGTGGCGCACGGGCAGTCGCGGCCGGGTGCCCCGCTCAGTGCCTTCCTGGCCGGGGTCGCGGTCGGACGTGGCGCCGCGGCGTCCGAGGTGGCCGCACGGGTCGCGGAGTTGGCCGAGGCGCCCTGATCAACGCGACCAGCGATTCCGCTAGATCGGCAGCCGGGCGTCCATGCGCCAACCGCCGCCCTGCCGCGGTCCGGCGGATGCCCAGCCGCCCAGCTCCTCGGCCCGCTCGGCCACGAAACGTAGTCCGGCGCCCGGACGGTAGCCGTTCGACGCCCGCCCGTCGTCGTCCACGGTGATCGCGAGCTCGCCGTCGGCCGGGGTGAGTCGGACGCGGACCCGGCCGTCCGCGGCGTGGCGTCGCGCGTTGGTGATCCCTTCGGCGGCGATCCGGTACGCGGCCAGTTCGACGGCCGGGCTGAGCGGCGGCAGGGCGTCCGCCTGCACAGTCACCTCCGGTGTGCCGTCACGGCACAGTTCGGCCAGCGCAGCGACCAGGCCCTTCTCGTCCAGGGCGAGCGGACGCAGGCCATAGACCACTCGGCGCACGTCGTCCAGCGCGGTGGCGACGTCGCCGCGGGCGGAGCGCAGGATCTCGCGGGCTCGGCCGGGGTTGGTCTCGATCAGGTTCGTCGCGGCGTCGATGTACATCGCCGCCCCGGTCAGCGTGGGGCCGAGCCCGTCATGCAGTTCCCGATGCAGCCGTTGCCGTTCTCGTTCCCGCGCCTCCGCGGCCTGCGCCCGGGCCTGGCGCACCTCGCCGATCAGGCGCCGCTCGCGCAGCACCGCGTCGACCGCACCGCCGACCAGGCCGAGCACCTTGCGGTCGGCCTCGTGCAGGCGGCGTTCGCCGGCACGCAGGGTCACCACGAAACGGGCGTCGGTGCCGATCGGAAGCACTGCGTGGATCGGGTCGTCCGGCTCCCGTCCGGATTCCGCCAGGGTCTGCTCCGACGCGACCAGGGCCAGCCTCGGCAGCCGCATGCTCTGCCGCACCTCGGCGACCAGGCCGTCCAGCCCGTCCGCCGAGCGCGCGTTGGTGGCGACCGCCACCGGGTCGTCGCGGCTGCCGAACAGGGCCCGGGACGCGACGCGCTGCAAGAGCTGACGCAATGGCACGAACACCATTGCGACGCAGACGGCCGCGAACAGCGTGGCGGTCCGGTCGGCGCTCGGCGGCAGGACCAGCGCCAGCCCCGCGGCGAGTCCGGCGAACAGGGCCGCGATCAGGGTGATCAACGCGCCGTAGAGCAGGGTGCGGGACAGCACGAACCTGATGTCGAGCAGCCGGTAGCGCACGATGGCGATCGCGATGGCGAGCGGGATCAGGACGACGCTGAGCAGGGCCAGGATCGGCCCCTCGCCGGTCAGTGTGCGCGGCAGGTTGATCACCAGCATCGCGATCAGCGCGAGCAGCAGCCAGAGCAACTGGCGACGGACCCGCTCGTCGCCCCGCCGATAGCGCAGGATCAGCGACGCCAGGACCAGCGGCATCGCCGGCAGGCTCAGCCAACCGACGACGGCCTCGATGGCTGCCATCGGAATGCCTTCGATCGCGAACAACGGACGCGACGCCGGCTCGCCGGCCACAAGGTCGTACGGATTGATCAGGCTGAGCACCAGACCGAGGACGCCGAGCGCAACGAGATAGCCGGCGACCGCCCGCCACCATCGGCCGGGGAGATGTCCGTCCGGGAAAAGCAGCAGGGCGAGCATCGCCAGCGACGGCAGGCCGAAACTCCAGGCTCCGAGATAGCAGCCCGCGATCAGCCGGGTCAGCGCGGGTGGCCAGTCGAGGGCCAGGCCGAGCCGGAGCATCGGGCCGAGCGCGGCCGAGATCAGGTGGGACAGCCCGGCGACGGAGAAGACCGGGCCGACCGCATTCCGGGGGCGGTACCAGCCGATCGGGACGCCGGACCCGACCAGGGCAAGGCCGATGGTCACGTTGGTGAGCGTGTAGCTGTCGACCCAGTCGTCCCAGCTCCAGCCGACCGCGATCGCCGACCCGACCGCGGCCGTGGTCAGCGCGACCGCCAGTACGCAGCTGGCGATCGTCCAGCGCGCCGGGGCGCGTGCGGGTCGTGCGCCGAGCACCTCCATGGACTCATTGTCGCCGCGCGTTCCGGCCGGCGCGTAGGGGCGTGGCCCCAGTCGGGTGGGCGCCGGGGCGCAGGAGCGGCACCGCGTGATTCCCGCGGACCCGGGATTCGGGCCCCGGGCGCGGCGCGCCGTGCCGGCGGAGGGTGGCCGTAGCCGTGGCGCAGAAGAGGGCCACATCGACGGAACGGAACGAATCATGTCTGCTGCCGCAATCGGTACGCCGCGACGAATCTGGCTGCGGGTCGGCCTGGTGGTCGCCTCGGCCATCGCCGTCATCGAATTGGTCGGCACCCTGGTGGGGCTCGCCGATTCCGAAGGAATCGGTCTTGCGATCGGGGTGGTGACCGCCGTGCTCGCCGTGGCGACACTCGCGCTGGCGCCGCTCGCCTGGCGCGGACGCCGCGGGCCCGCCATTGGTGTCGCTGCCACCCGGGTCGTCGCGTCGCTCGCCGGTCTGCCGGCGTTCTTCCTGCCAGAAGTTCCCCCGGCTGGGGTGATCGCCGCCGCCACCGGGATCGTGCTCGCCGCCGGGGTCGCGATCTGCGTCCTCACCACGGATTGGAACCAGTCATGAGCGCCGCCGAGCAGTCGCGGGATCTTCGCCGGTTCCGGCGTGTGGTGGGGGCCGTCCTGATGCCGATCGGTCCGGCGATCGTCGCCGTTCTGAGGCTGATCAGCCAGGACGACACCCATCTGGGCGAGTCGATCGCCGGCTCGCCGGACGCCCAGCTCTGGTACGGCGTGGCCGGCTGGCTGGTGCTGTTCACCCTGGTACCCGGCGCCTACGCGGCGGTGCACCTGGCGCGGCGACGCCGTCCGGTGCTGGCCGTCTGGACGGCCGCCTTCCTGATCCCCGGCTACCTGGGGATGACGGCCCTGATCGCGCCCGGGACGGCAGCCCACGCCGGCCTCGCGATCGGGTTGACGCCCGCCGTGGCGACGGAGTTGGCCGGGGCGGCGTTCGGGGCGCCCGGGGTGGCGGTCCCGGTGCTGGTGTTCGTGGTCGGTCACATCGTCGGCGTGGCTCTGCTCGGCGTCCTGGCCATCCGGGCCAGGCTGCTGCCGGTGGGGTTCGGGGTGGCCCTCGCGGCGTCCCAGGTGGTGCACCTGATCGCCACGATCCTGGGGCTGCCGTGGCTCGACTTCCTCGGCTGGGGGACGACGGCGCTCGGCATGGGCATGCTGGGCTGGCGCATGCTGCACACCCCGGACGACGAATGGGACTTGCCGCCGGAGGCGGTGTCCCACTCCGGGGGATTCGCGTCCGCGACGGCCGCCGTCCGAGTCGATGCGAGTTGAGCGGGTGCACTGATCAACCGACTGCCGCTTGGTTGAGCCTGTCGAAACCCCTTGCCAGTGCAGTGCAACGGAGGTCTCGACAGGCTCGGCCGGCGAAGGGTCGGCGCTAGCGACCCAGACCGAGACCGGCCTCGCGGGCCTGCACGATCGCTTCGGCCCGCGAGGCCACACCGAGTTTGAGGAAGATCGCCGAGATGTGATTGCCGACGGTCTTCGGCGCGATCTCCAACCGTTCGGCGATCACGGCGTTCGAGACGCCGCGGGCGAGCAGGTCGGTGACCTCGCGCTCGCGCTCGGTGAGCTGCGGTAGAGGTTTCGGTGCCGATGCCGAGCGATGCAGAACCCGTTCGACCACCCCGGGGCTGAAGATGGTGGCGCCCGCGGCGACCGTCCGGATCGCGCGCTCGATCTCCTCCTGCTCGGCACCTTTCAGCAGATAGCCTCGGGCGCCGGCTGCGAGGGCGTCCGTGATCAGCGACTCCTCGTCGAACATGGTGAGGATCAGGATCGCCGTGCCCGGGTAGCCGGTGGTGATCCGGCGAACGGCCTCGACGCCGTCCATGCCGGGCATCCGCAGATCCATCACCACCACATCGGGTTTGAGGAGTGCGACCTCGCGGAGCGCCGCCGCACCGTCGCCCACCTGGCCGACGACGATGATTCCGGGGAGCGTGTCCAGCAGCGCGACGAGCCCGCCGCGGACGACCGGATGATCGTCGACGAGCAGCACACGGGTGGACGTCATGCCTCGATTGTCGGCTTCCCGGCCGGCCACGGCATAGGGGCCCATCCCTATGCCGACCCGTGCGGACGGACCGAGTCAGCCGACCGGGTCAGGTGGGGCTAGCCCAGATCCACCGATCTGCGGCTGCTGCGCGACCCCAGTCGGGCGCATCGGTTGCTTCGGGACGCCCACCGTAGGGTCCCGATGCGCCTTTGCGAACCCGACTGCCATTGCGCCCATCTGGTGCCGCCCGCTACGCCGCCCATCGATCGATCTGGGCCTAGGTGCGGGCGAGCAGCAGGTAGCTGAAGTAGGCGACGTAGCCGGCCACCATCCAAACGCCTTCCGCTCGGGACAGCCGCTTTCCGGTGAGGAACAACGGGACGCACAACAGGCAGACGGCGACCATGATCGGCAGGTCGATGTGCAGCAGATCGGTGTCGATCGGGCCGGAGCCGTTCGCGACCAGCACCGGGACGCCCAGGATCAGGGTGAGGTTGTAGACGCTGGAGCCGATCAAGTTGCCGACGGCGATGTCGCGATCGCCGCGCACCGTGGACACCAGTGCGGTGACCAGTTCGGGTGCAGAGGTGCCGATAGCGACGACGGTGAGGCCGATGAACGCGTCCGATACTCCGAACAACCGGGCCAATTCCTCCGAGCCTCGAACCAGCCAATCGGCGCCGATCACGATGATGGCGATCCCCACCACCAGCAGCAACGCGAACCACAGCACGCGAGCACGGGCGTGTTCGGTCGGGGCGCTGATCCGGGCCTCCACCGCCAGATCGGCGGCCAACCCGTCCGATCTGCCGGCGTTCTCGCGTCGGGTCCACCAGCCCAGGGCCACGGTGTAGGCGACCGCGGCGATCACCAACGGGACGCCCTCCCAGGTCTGCAGCGCGCCGTCCAGGCTGAACACGTAGACCAGCACCGCGACGATCGCCATGCCGGGAAGGTCGAGCACCAGCGTGCGGCGTTCGAAGTCGATCGGACGCAGTGCGGCGCTCAGGCCGAGAATGAGCAGCAGGTTGACGATGTTGGTGCCGGCGATGTTGCCGACCGCGAGAGATCCGGCGTTGACTTTCATCGCGTCGATACCGACGGCGAGTTCGGGCGCGCTGGTGCCGATGGAGACGACCGTGAGGCCGATGATCATCGGCGGGATGCCCAGTCTGCGCGCGAGCAGCGAGCCATACCGAACCACCAGTTCCGCGCCGGCGATGAGCGCTACCAAGCCGCCTATCACCAGCAGCACGGGAACCATGGCTCACCCTACTGGGAACGGGCCGGCCCTCGCGTCACGGTGTTGGTTGACGTTGGTCGAACTCGTGGAGACCCGCACGGACGTGCAGTGACTCCTTCGTCATCCCGGACTCGATCCGGGATCTCCATGCCACCTACCTCGCCGTTTGGCGGAGATCCCGGCGTTCGCCGG
>NZ_JAPUED010000210.1:0-22909 GCF_027492755.1 Micropruina sp.
TGCGCGGGCTGCTCGAGTTCGCGTCCGACCGCAAGCCGGTGCCGATCGACGAGGTGGAGCCGGTCAGCGAGATCGTCAAGCGGTTCTCCACCGGTGCCATGTCGTACGGCTCGATCTCGCGCGAGGCGCACGAGAACCTGGCCATCGCGATGAACCGGCTCGGCGCCAAGTCCAACACCGGCGAGGGCGGTGAGGACGTCGACCGGCTCTACGATCCCGAGCGCCGCTCGGCGATCAAGCAGGTGGCGTCCGGGCGGTTCGGGGTGACCTCCGACTACCTGACCA
Source organism: Micropruina sp. (assembly GCF_027492755.1). Lineage (GTDB taxonomy): Bacteria > Actinomycetota > Actinomycetes > Propionibacteriales > Propionibacteriaceae > Micropruina. The sequence continues at coordinate 286 of NZ_JAPUED010000210.1, forward strand.
ACGCCACCGACATCCAGATCAAGATGGCTCAGGGCGCCAAGCCGGGCGAGGGCGGTCAGCTGCCCGGCCAGAAGGTGTACCCGTGGGTGGCCAGCACCCGGCACTCGACCCCGGGTGTCGGCCTGATCAGCCCGCCGCCGCACCACGACATCTACTCGATCGAGGACCTCAAGCAGCTGATCCACGACCTGAAGTGCGCCAACCCCTCCGCGCGGGTGCACGTCAAGCTGGTCGCCGAGGTCGGCGTCGGCACGGTCGCGGCCGGCGTCTCCAAGGCCAAGGCGGACGTCGTGCTGATCTCCGGCCACGACGGCGGCACCGGCGCGGCGCCGCTGACCTCGCTGAAGCACGCCGGCGGACCCTGGGAACTCGGCCTGGCCGAAACCCAGCAGACGCTGCTGATCAACGGCCTGCGGGACCGGATCGTGGTGCAGGTGGACGGCCAGCTCAAGACCGGCCGTGACGTGGTGATCGGTGCCCTGCTCGGTGCCGAGGAGTTCGGCTTCGCCACCGCACCTCTGGTCGTCTCGGGCTGCATCATGATGCGGGTCTGCCACCTGGACACCTGCCCGGTCGGTGTCGCCACCCAGAACCCGGAGTTGCGGGCGAAGTTCAGTGGCAAGCCGGAGTTCGTGGTGAACTTCTTCGAGTTCATCGCCGAGGAGGTGCGCGAGATCCTGGCCTCGTTGGGCTTCCGCTCCATCGAGGAGGCGGTGGGCCACGTCGAGGTGCTGCAGGCCCGCCGGGCGATCGACCACTGGAAGGCGCAGGGCCTCGACCTGGAGCCGATCCTGCACTGGGTCGACACCGACCAGCCGCTGCACCGGATCACCGTGCAGGACCACGGCCTGGACGCCAAGCTCGACACCAGGCTGATCGAGCTGGCGCGGCCGGCGCTGACCAACGGTGAACTGGTCCGGGCCGATCTGGCGGTGCGCAACGTGGACCGCACGGTCGGCACCATCCTCGGTCACGAGGTGACGAAGGCGACCCGCGGCAAGGGGCTGCCCGAGAACACCATCGATCTGACCCTGCGCGGCACGGCCGGGCAGAGCTTCGGCGCCTTCCTGCCGTCCGGTGTGACGCTGCGGCTGGTCGGTGACGCCAACGACTACTTCGGCAAGGGACTCTCGGGCGGACGGCTCACCGTGCGGCCCGCCGACGGGGTCGCCTTCGTCGCCGAAGAGCACATCATCGCCGGCAACGTGATCGGCTACGGCGCCACCTCGGGTGAACTGTTCATCCGCGGCCAGGTCGGCGAGCGGTTCTGCGTCCGCAACTCGGGTGCCACCGCCGTCGTCGAAGGCGTCGGCGACCATGGCTGCGAGTACATGACCGGTGGTGAGGCGCTGATCCTGGGCGGCACCGGAAGGAACTTCGCGGCAGGCATGTCCGGCGGCGTGGCGTACGTGCTCGACCTGGACCGCGATCGGCTGAACACCGAGATGGTCGACCCGCTCGATCCCACCGATGGTGACGTGACCAGGATCCGGCAGTTGCTGGTGAAGCACGTCGAAGAGACCGGATCGGCGGTGGCCGAACGGCTACTGGCGTCGGACGACCTGGCCACCAGGTTCACCACCGTGATGCCGCGCGACTACGCCCGGGTGGTCGCCGCCCGGGTCGAGGCCGAGCAGGCCGGACTGGACGAAGAGGCAACCACCGCGATGATGATGGAGGCCGCACATGGCTGACCCCCGAGGTTTCATGACCACCCCCCGCGAGGTCGCCGAGCGCCGTCCGGTGGCCGAACGGGTGCACGACTGGAACGAGGTCTACCCGGGCTCGCCCGGCAAGGCCGTCCTGCCGATCATCACCAAGCAGGCCGGACGCTGCATGGACTGCGGCATCCCGTTCTGCCATCAGGGCTGCCCGCTGGGCAACCTGATCCCGGAATGGAACGACCTGGTCTGGCGCGACGACTGGCGCGGGGCGACCGACCGGCTGCACGCCACCAACAACTTCCCCGAGTTCACCGGACGGCTCTGCCCGGCACCGTGTGAGACGGCGTGCGTGGTCGGCATCAACCGCGACCCGGTGACCATCAAGAACGTCGAGGTGGCGATCATCGACCGGGCCTGGAGCGATCGCCGGGTGACCGCGGTCACCCCGGAGTGGCACACCGGCAAAACGGTTGCTGTGATCGGCTCGGGCCCGTCCGGCCTGGCCGCGGCCCAGCAGCTCACCCGGGCCGGGCACACCGTGGTCGTCTACGAGCGGGCGGACGCCATCGGCGGTCTGCTGCGCTACGGCATCCCCGAGTTCAAGATGGAGAAGGCCGTCCTGGACCGCCGGCTGCGGCAGATGCGGTTGGAGGGCACGGTCTTCAAGACCGGCCGCCGGATCGGTGGCGAGGGCGAGTTGACCGGCGAGCAGTTGCTCGATCGGTTCGACGCGGTGGTGCTGGCGATCGGTTCGACCGTGGCTCGCGACCTGCCGGTGCCCGGACGCGAACTGAACGGCATCCATCAGGCGATGGAGTTCCTGCCGCAGGCCAACCGGGCCGCACTGGGCACCGAGGTGCCCGACCAGATCACCGCGACCGGCAAGCACGTGGTGATCATCGGTGGCGGTGACACCGGCGCGGACTGCCTCGGCACGTCGATCCGTCAGGGTGCGGCGTCGGTGACCCAGCTGGAGATCCTGCCGATGCCGCCCGAGCAGCGGCCGGCGAACCAGCCGTGGCCGACCTACCCGATGATTTTCCGGGTCTCCTCGGCCCACGAGGAGGACGGCGAGCGGGTCTACTCGGTGTCGACCAGCGAGTTCGTCGGCGACGCCGACGGTAACGTGGCGAAGCTGCGGCTGTCCGAGGTGGCGTTCAACAACGGCCGGTTCGAACCGGTGCCGGGCACCGAACGGGAGATCCCGGCCGAGCTGGTGCTCCTGGCGATGGGCTTCGTCGGTCCCGAGAAGGCCGGACTGGTCGAGCAGTTGGGTGTCGATCTCGATCCGCGCGGGAACGTGGCGCGCGACGAGAACTACGCCACCTCGGTGCCTCGGGTCTTCGCCTGCGGCGACGCCGGCCGCGGCCAGTCGCTGATCGTCTGGGCCATCGCCGAAGGACGTTCCTGCGCCAACGGCGTGGACGCCTACCTGCAGGGCAGTTCCCGGCTGCCGAAGCCGATCCTGCCCACCGAGCGACAGTTGATGGTCTAGCACCCACCGTCGGTCGAGCTTGTCGAGACCCCTTGCCGCCTGGTGGTGAAGGGGTTTCGACAAGCTCAACCCGCGGTGCGTTGACAAGCTCAACCCGCGGGTTGTGATGATCACCGTTCCTTGGGCGCTCGCTCCGCCTTGACCGGGCCGGGCGAGCCCGCAAGGCTTGCGTTCCCCCGTTCGGATGAGGAGGCCCGGTGGCCAAGAAGCTGAAGAAGATTCTCAAGCGTGCCCGTGAGCTGAGCTACCTGCCGTTCCCCGACCGTTCGCCGGCGGATCCGCCGCTCGAAGCGCCGATGGACCTGATCAAGGCGTTCGTGAAGGCCTGGGACGCCAAGGACGCCGACGCGATCGGACGGCTGTTCGTCGAGGACGCCGACTTCATCAATGTGGTGGGCCTGCGCTGGACCGGGCGGCACTCCATCGTCAAGGCGCAGCGCTTCGGTTTCACCACCGCGTTCGCCGACGCCCGACTGGACCTGATCGAGGTACATCAGCGCTTCCTGGGTGATGATGCCGCCGTGGTGATCGCCCGGTGGCAGATCACCGGGCAGGTCGACCCCGAGGGCGATCCGGTCGATCCTCGCCGCGGTGTGCTCAGCGCGACCCTGGTGAAGCTGGCCGACGACACCTGGCTGGGGGTGAGCTGCCAGAACACCGACATCGCGCCCGCCGCCGACACCAATGTCTCGCGTGGCGGCACGATCAGCGCCGCCAGCTACATCAAAGGCCCGTCGCCCGCCGCACTCGCGGCGTCCGATGCCGTCGAGGACTGAGGCGAGCCGCCTCGCCCGATCGAGCGGGTCGGGCGGTGCCCGGTCAATCCTGTCGGGTGGCCGTTGGTCGAACTAGGCGAGACCGAGCACCCGATCGCAGACCGCGATCAGCTGCTGTCGCAAAGCACGTGCCCGGTCGCCGAAGTCGCGTTGCGCTTCGATGTACTCGGCCTTGCCCGAGGCGGACTCGATGGCGACAGGGGAGTAGCCCCAGTCGCTCAGGTCGTAGGGCGAGGCGCGCATATCCAGCTCGCGAATTTCCCGCGCCAGTCCGAAGCAGTCAGCGACCAGCTCGGCCGGGGTGAACGGGGCCAGCTTGTGAGCCCACTTGTAGACGTCCATCTGGGCGTGCAGGCAGCCGGGCTGCTCGTTGCGCATCCGGTCGTCCAGCGTCGGACGCAGCGTGTTGCGGGGCGCGGCGTCCGGGGTGAAGAAGCGGTAGGCGTCGTAGTGGCTGCAGCTGATCCGGTGGCTCTCGACCACGGCGTCCGTGCCTGCCGCGCCGAGCCGCAAGGGAACCTGGTCGTGCCGCAGGTCGCCGGCGTCCAGCCGGTAGACCATCGCCCACTCGTGCAGCCCGAAGCAGCCCAGCCGAGCCGGACGGCTCTGCGTCGCGGCCAGCAGGTCGCGAATCCAGCGCACCTGGTCGGCCCGGCGCTGCGCCAGCGCCGGATCGACCCGGGCGTGGTCGCCGTCCACGACGAAGCCACGCACGGCAGCGAACCCGGCGACATCGCCGGTGAGGACCACACCCCAGCCGGGATGCCAGGCGCGCAGCGCCTTGGGGGAGTAGGAGTAGTACTCCCAGAGGAAGTCTTCGACCGGATGGCGTTCGCTGCGGGAGCGGCGCCGCAGATGCGGTGCGGTCCACGCGGCGACCCGTTGATCATGCCGAGCGGCACGGGCTCGCCACTCCGCTTCATCGAGCCGGACGTCCACGTCCCCGACCTCAGCTCCGAGCCAACGGTCTGCGCTCGCCGCAACCACCGCGGGCGGAGCCTGCCGAAACCCCTTGTCCGGGCTCTGTAGCCCGAGGTCTCGACAAGCTCGACCAGCGAGACTTCGCATCGACCATGGTTTCCTCGACCTCAGGCCGGGTCGCCCTCGTGGATCCTGAGCAGCGTGCTCTTGCCGAACAGCGACTCGACCAGATCGACGGCCAACTGGGCCGTCGCGTTGCGGACGTCGAGCGCGGGGTTCACCTCGACCAGGTCGATTGAGGCGAGTTGGCCGCTGTCAGCCAGCATCTCCATGCACAGCGACACCTCGCGGTAGGTGGGGCCGCCGACCACCGGCGTGCCGACCCCGGGTGCGATCGTCGGGTCGACGAAATCCAGGTCGAGCGACAGGTGCACGTGGGTGTTCTCGTCGACACCCTCCAGCGCGCGCTTCATGGTGCGGCGCATTCCGATCTCGTCGAGGTAGCGCATGTCGTACACCTGAATGCCCTCGGCGCGCAGGAAACGCTTCTCGCCCGGGTCGACGCTGCGCAGGCCGATCTGCCGGATCTCGCTCGGATCCATGGCCGGGTAGTGTTCGCCGATCCGGGTCAGCTCGTCGGGACCGTGGCCGGTGAGGCAGGCGACCGGCATGCCGTGGATGTTGCCCGAAGGCGTCAGCTCCGCGGTGTTGAAGTCGGCGTGGGCGTCCACCCAGATCACCCTGAGCTTCTTGCCGACCCGGCGGCAGTGATCGGCGATGGCGGCGATGGAACCGATGCCGAGGCAGTGGTCACCGCCCAGCACGATCGGCATCCGGCCGTCGGCGAGCTCGGCGGACATCGCGTCATAGAGCGCCTTGTTCCACTCGACCACCTCGGGCAGGTGACGGTAGCCGTTCACCGGCGGCTGCTGCGGGTTGTCGGGCCCGGCGAGGTCGCCGACGTCGCGAACATCGCATCCGAATGCCTCGAGCGCGGCCGTGATCCCGGCGACCCGTAGGCCCTGCGGTCCCATCCGGCATCCGATCGTGGACGCACCGATGTCCGTCGGTACGCCGATCAGACTCACCTGCTGCATATTTTGTCCCCTTCTCCGCCTTGTCCAGCAAGAATGCAACCATGGCGGGGAGTCCGCGGCAACCCTTTCTGTCACTTCTTCCAGTCCGTGTTGGCCTGCGGCCGAGCGGCGGCCAAGTTGTCGTGAGTCGGACGATCCGCCGGCGATAGTCTCTGGGCACCGATTGAAGGAGTTCTCGATGGCGCACGAAGCCCTCAGCCGCGACACCCTCGCCGTCGTCACCGGACGACCTGGCCGAGCGCCCGGCACGCCGGTCAGTCCCGACATCGAGTTCTCCTCCACCTATGTCTCCTGGGGGCCCTACGGGTACGGCGAATCGATGTACGCCCGCGGGGACAACGCCACCTGGAAACTCTTCGAGGAGGCGGTCGGAACGCTGGAGGGCGCACCGGACGGAGCGGTCGCGTTCCCCTCGGGGATGGCGGCCGGGACGGCGATCCTGGAGTTGATACCCGACGGCGGACGGCTGGTGATGGCCGACACCTGCTACAACACCATGCTCGCGCTGGCGTCCGAGCGGGCGGCGTCCGGACGCCTGCAGTTGACCACCGTGGACGCCTCCGACACCGCGGCTGTCGTCGCTGCGCTGCCCGGCGCCGACTGGCTGCTGCTGGAGTCACCGACGAACCCGCTGCTGCAGGTCGCCGACCTGCGTGCGCTGTGCGCGGCGGCGCGGCAGGCCGGCGTCCGGGTGGGCGTCGACAACACCTTCGCCACACCGATGCTGCAGAATCCGCTCGCCCTGGGCGCCGATGTGGTGATGCACTCGGCCACCAAGTACCTGTCGGGGCACTCCGATGTGCTGCTGGGCGTGGTGATCGCCGCCGACGCCGAGCTGGCCGGGCGGGTCCGGCAGTACCGCATCGTGCAGGGTTCGATTCCCGGTCCGATGGAGACCTGGCTGGCGTTGCGCGGTTTGCGCACACTGCCGGTGCGACTGGAGCGGGCACAGGCCAGCGCCGGCGTCCTGGCCGAGCGCTTGGCGGTGCATCCGGCGGTTTCCCGGGTGCGCTACCCGGGCCTGCCGGACGATCCCGGCCACGCCGTGGCGCGTGCCCAGATGCGAGGCTTCGGCGCCATGCTGGCGATCGAGATCGCCGGCGGCGAGGCCGCGGCCCAGGCGGTGGTCGAGGCCGTCCGGCTGTGGGTGCCGGCGACCAGCCTCGGCGGCGTCGAATCGCTGATCGAACGCCGTCGGCGCATCCCGTCCGAACCCGCTTCGGTGCCGCAGAACCTGCTCCGGCTCTCGGTCGGCCTGGAGGACGTCGAAGATCTGTGGGCCGATCTGCGCCAGGCGCTGGACGCGGTGTGACCGGTGGGCCGGGGCGCGGGCGGGGACGCACTGAACATCGGGTGGATGACCATGCCCGACGCGCCGCCGGCCGATCCGGCGATCGGTTTCGGCGCACCGCCTGAGCTGGTGGGCCGCACGATCGAGCGGGGTGTGAGCGTTCGCAAGGGAATCATCGAACTCGCTCAGGACTGGGAGGCCGCCTTCCGCGATGACTGGGGTGAGAACACCGGACGGGTGCGCGTCCAGCGCGGCCGGATCGGCCTGGTCTCCGCAGCTCGTCGGCACCGGCCCGAGTTGCAGCTCAGCGCCTACGACGCCGGCCCACCACCGGTCGACGACGGACCGGACGAGCCCTTGGCGGTGCTGGGAACCTGGCTGGTCATCTTCCCCCAGCGCACTGTCGAGGTCTGGGGCGGCGACCTCGTCCGCGGCGATACGCCGCCGCTGCGGCTCCCGCCGTCCAGGGGTGGCCGGTATCTGGTGCGGGTGTCGGTGGGCTATCGCGACCTGGCCGGCGAGCCGCTGAAGCGCCGGGTCGCCACCTACCGCAAACGGCACGGCGAGCAGCCGTCCGGGTTGGAGCGGTTCGTGGCGGACTTCTGGCCCGATCCGTTCGCTGCGCCGGTCCCCAGCAGCGCGGCCCTGAGGTTCGAACCGGAGCCGATTCGTCCGACCGGCTACCGGGAACTGCCTGCGCCGTCCGGCGACGGGGGGACCGACGAGTCGACCGGCCTGTTCGACCAGGTGGTCGAGCACCGGGTGAGTGCCGGGCACGGACCGATCGAGATCGCCGAGGTGCGCGCGGCAGCACGCGACGGCTGGGGGCGCGACCGCGGCCTCGTCCGGATCCAGCGCGGCAGAGTGGGGCTGGTGTCGGCAGCGTCGGATCACCGGCCCGAGATTCAGCTGAGCGCCTACACCGCCGAACCGTCGGCGGTCGAGATCATGGGTGCGGACACGGTGGTTCCGCTGGGCACCTGGCCGGTGCGATTCGAGCGTCGCCGCATCGAGGTGTGGAGCGACGCCGCCGACAGCGGACGAGGCCGGCCGCTCCGGTTGCCCACGGCGAAGGGCGGCCGGTACTGGATGCGGGTGGTCGCGGTCTATCCCGACCTCGGCCCGGACGGGCTGACGGAACGGCTGCGGCAGCATCGCGGGCAGGACGGCCGGGCGTTGGCCGGCTGGGAGCAGCTCCTCGTCGACCTCTGGCCGGCTTCGCGGTCGGCTCATGCGCAGCGCGACGACCACGGTTCGTCGTCCGAGGAGTCGGTGGGCCCGGTCTCCCGCCTGATCGAGCGGAAAGTGGACGCCGGCTACCGGTCGATCGTGATCGCCACCGATGGGGCCGGCTACGACGAAGGGCAGTGGGGGGACGGGCCGGTGCGCATTCAGCCCGACCGGATCGAGCTCGAATCGGCGTCCGACCTGCACGCCCCCGAGGTCCAGGTCAGTGCCTACCTTGCCGAGCCGCCGCCGGTGGAGAGCCCCAGCGAGGTGCCGATGGAGACGTTGGGGGTCTGGCCGATCACCATCCATGACCACGAACTGCGGGTGTGGAGCCTCGACGGCACTCCCGGAAAGAAGACGGTGACGCTGCCCAAGGTGAAGGACGGGCGCTATCTGGTGCGGGTCGCGGTCGGCTACCGGAGCACCGGGGGACTGTCCCTCGACGACTACGCCATCGAGTACTACGAGCGGCACGGCACCACAGTGCGTGGCATGGAGCGCTTCGTCGTCGATCTCTGGCCGGCCCGCTAGGGGGCGCGCTGATCGAAGGCTCCCCATCGTCGTCCCGGACTTGATCCGGGCTCTCTCCCCGCCGGAGATCCCGGGTCGAGGCCCGGGATGACGTGAAGGATCAGCGCTTCCCTCACGACCCGCTGCCCTAGGCTGCTGATCGAAGCCTCCCGGCCGGGTGCACACCGTGGTGCACCGTCGAACGGCTCGGGAACGACTAGGAAGGACGGCCGATGACCGCCGCGCCCTACACCCAGGTGGAACCCGAAGAGGTCGGCGTCTCCAGCGCCACCCTCGGCAATATCGACGCCCTGCAGGAGAGATTCCTCGCCCAGAACGCGTACCAGGGCTCCGTCGTCCTGGTCGCCCGGCACGGCAAGGTCTGCTACTTCAAGGCCTTCGGCAAGGCCGACGAAGAGGTGCCGATGGCCACCGACAGCATCTTCCGGCTGGCGTCGATGTCCAAGGTGGTCGCGTCGGCAGCGGTGATGCAGCTGTTCGAACGCGGCCTGATCGCCCTGCACGAACCACTCTCGGTGCATCTACCCGAGTTCGCCGACACGAAGGTGGCGGTGGTCAAGGACTGGCAGGTCACCCAGTTGCGCACCGCCAGCCGCGAGCTGACCCCGCACGACCTGCTGACGATGACCGGCGGCATGACCAATACCTGGTGGTATCGCATGTTTGAACCGCCGATCTACGGCGTGGTGCCGAAGCTGTACCACGAGGCCGGTCTGGTCGACGACCTGAACACCCCGCCCACCACGCTCAAGGCGAACACCGAACTGATCGCCTCGCTGCCGTTGATCGCCGATCCGGGCACCATGTTCGACTACTCCAACAACAGCGTCGACGTGCTCTGCCGGCTGGTCGAAGTGGTCTCCGGAATGGACTTCAACAGCTACCTGGCAAAGAACATCTTCGAACCGCTGGGTATGCACGAAATCTGGTTCTTCCCGCCCGAGGACGTCTGGCACCGGATCGCTGCCGTCTACTGGGCAGGCCGCGACGAGAAGCAGACCGAGGCGTCGCCGCTCGGCCTGGGCATGATGGGCCCGCAGTACACGTTCAGCGAGCACAAGACGTTGTTCAGCGGCGCCGGCGGCCTGCACGGCACCACCGCCGACTACTTCCGGTTCGCCCAGATGCTGCTCAACAACGGCGAACTGGACGGCGTCCGGGTGCTCAGCCCGGCGTCCGTGCGGCTGATGACCAGCAACCAGATCGGCGACCTGAGCAACTGGCAGCTGACCCAGAACAAGTGGGGCTACATGGTGGACATCCAGGCCGGCGAGAACGCGCCCGCGGGTTCACTGCATTACCTGGGCGGTCCCGGCGCGTACTCCTGGCAGGGCTTCTTCAGCACGAAGTTCGTCAACAACCCCCGGCTGGACACGGTGATCATGACGATGTCCACGCCCGGCTTCGACGGCGCCCTGCCGCACAATCTGCGGCTGGTCGCCGCCGCCACGGCGGCTGTGGTCGGCGACTGACGGCCGGCGCCGCGGCCGAGGCGGGCCTGCCGCCAAGGCCCTCCGCAAGGAAGCTGATCGTTCGCGTCATCCCGGGCTCTCAGGCGGGAGAGATCCCGGATCAAGTCCGGGATGACGATGGCGGGGTTGACTGGTCGCGACATCGGAGCGCTGGACGGCCGGGGCGACACGCCGAGCGGACGGCGTCCGATCCGGGTGTCGCCGGGAACCGTCGGCGGGCGGGGTTAGGGTAGGGCTCTGAGCTGGACTTCCCCCTGGCGATCCGCCCGGTCCACCACCTGACTCATGGAGGTCGAAACCGCCGATGGCCGATGGGTTCGTGCATCTGCACTGCCATTCCGAGTACTCGATGCTGGACGGCGCCGCGCGGCTGAAAGACCTGGTCAAGGGCTGCGAACAGATGGGCATGCCCGCCCTGGCGGTCACCGACCACGGCAACCTGTTCGGCGCTTACGAGTGGTACAAGGTGGCCAAGGGCAGCGCGGTGAAGCCGATCATCGGGCTCGAGGCGTACCTCACCCCGAAGACCCACCGCAGCGAGCGCAAGCGCGTCCAGTTCGGCGACGGCACCGGCGACGACGTGGCGTCCAAGGGCGCCTACACGCACATGACCATGTGGGCGTCCAGCCCCGAGGGCATGCACAACCTGTTCCGGCTGAGTTCGCTCAGTTCGCTGGAGGGGTTCTTCTACAAGCCGCGCGCCGACCGGGAACTGCTGCACCGCTACGCCAAGGGCCTGCTGGCCACCACCGGCTGCCCGTCGGGCGAGGTGCAGACCTACCTGCGGCTCGGCCAGTACAAGCAGGCCGTCGAATCGGCCGCCGAGTTCCGCGACATCTTCGGTGCCGGGAACTTCTACTGCGAGCTGATGGACCACGGCCTCGACATCGAGCGGCGCGTCCGGCACGACCTGCTGCGGCTGGCGAAGGACCTCAAGCTGCCGCTGGTCGCCACCAACGACCTGCACTACGTGCACGCGAACGATGCCGCGGCCCACGACACGCTGTTGTGCGTGTCGTCCGGCTCGAACCGGGACACCCCGAACCGGTTCAAATTCGACGGCAACGGCTACTACCTGAAGAGTCCCGCCGAGATGCGCGAGATCTGGCGCGAGTTGCCCGAGGCCTGCGACAACACGCTGGCCATCGCTGAGCGCTGCGAGACCCACTTCGACGAGGGCACCGGCACCTACATGGCCCGCTTCCCGGTGCCGGCCGGCGAGACCGAGGAGTCCTGGTTCGCCAAAGAGGTGCGCCGCGGGCTGGAGCGCCGCTTCCCCGAAGGCGTCCCGGAATACGCCACCACCCAAGCCGAATTCGAAATGAGCGTCATCGCCGGAAAAGGATATTCGGGCTACTTCCTGGTGGTCGCCGACTTCATCAACTGGGCGAAGAACAACGGCATCCGGGTGGGTCCGGGCCGTGGTTCCGGTGCCGGTTCGATGTGCGCCTACGCGCTGCGGATCACCGACCTCGACCCGGTTCCGCACGGACTGATCTTCGAACGCTTCCTGAACCCGGAACGTCCCTCGATGCCCGACTTCGACATCGACTTCGACGAGCGTCGGCGGGGTGAGGTGATCCGTTACGTCACCGAGCGCTACGGCGACGACCACGTCTGCCAGATCGTCACCTACGGCACCATCAAGGCCAAGCAGGCGATCAAGGACGCCGGCCGGGTGCTGGGCAAGCCGTTCGGCCTGGGCGAGCGGATCACCAAGGCCTACACCCCGCCGGTGATGGGCAAGGACGTCCCGCTGCCCGAGGTGTTCAACCCGCAGCACGCCCGCTACGCCGAGGGCGGCGAGTTCCGGGCCATGTACGAATCCGAGCCCGAGGTCAAAGAGGTCGTCGACACGGCGATGGGCATCGAGGGCTTGAAGCGGCAGTGGGGCGTTCATGCCGCCGGCGTGATCATGTCGTCGGCGCCTCTGCTGGACGTCATCCCGATCATGAAGAGGGAGTCCGACGGCCAGATCATCACCCAGTTCGACTACCCGAGTTGTGAGTCGCTCGGCCTGGTCAAGATGGACTTCCTGGGCCTGCGCAACCTGACCATCCTGGACGACGCGATCGCCAACGTGAAGGCCAATCAGGGCATCGACCTCGACCTGGACGAGCTGAGCAAGGACCCGACCGACGCCAAGACCTACCACCTGCTGGCCTCCGGCGACACCCTCGGCATCTTCCAGCTGGACGGCTCCGGCATGCGCGTCCTGCTACGCCAGATGCAGCCGGACAACTTCGAGGACATTTCCGCGGCGCTGGCGCTGTACCGGCCCGGCCCGATGGGTGCCAACAGCCACACCAACTATGCGCTGCGCAAGACCGGCAAGCAGCCGATCACCGCGATCCACCCCGAGCTGGCCGAGCCGCTGGCCGAGATCCTCGACCTCACCTACGGCCTGATCGTCTACCAGGAGCAGGTCCAGCAGATCGCGGTGAAGGTGGCCAACTACACCCTGGGTGCGGCCGACCAGCTGCGCCGGGCGATGGGCAAGAAGAAGAAGGAGGTGCTGGACGCCGAGTTCGTCAACTTCGAATCCGGCATGCAGGCCAACGGCTTCTCCGCCTCGGCGATCAAGTCGCTGTGGGACATCCTGGTGCCCTTCTCCGACTACGCCTTCAACAAGGCGCACACCGCCGCCTACGGGCTGATCTCGTACTGGACGGCGTACCTGAAGGCGAACTACCCGGCCGAGTACATGGCGGCACTGCTCCAGTCGGTGAAGGACGACAAGGACAAATCGGCCATCTACCTGGCCGAATGCCGCCGGATGGGCATCAAGGTGCTGCCGCCCGACGTCAACGAATCCGACGGCATGTTCACCCCGGTCGGCAACGACATCCGCTACGGCCTCGGCGCCATCCGCAACGTCGGCGACAACGTGGTGAAGGGCATCGTCGAGGGCCGGGAGAGCAACGGCAAGGCGTCCGACTTCAACGAGTTCCTCGACAACGTGCCGCTGGTGGTGTGCAACAAGCGGGTGATCGAATCGTTGATCAAGGCCGGCGCGTTCGATTCGCTGGGGCACACCCGGCGGGCCCTGATGGAGTGCTACGAGCAGAAGGTCGACGAGGTCATCGACCTGAAACGCAACCAGGCCAACGGTCAGGACGACCTGTTCGGCGACTTCGGCGGGGGAGAGGCGCTGGTCAGTTCCCCGGTGCCCGACGTCGAGGAATGGGAGAAGCGGATCCGGCTCGCCTTCGAGCGCGAGATGCTCGGCCTGTACGTGTCGGATCATCCGCTGCTCGGCCTGGAGCATGTGCTGCTGGCCAACCGCGACCATTCGGTCGGCCAGATCATGGCCGAGGACGGCCCGCGCGACATCCAGACCACCATCGCCGGCATGATCACCCAGGTCACCCGCAAGCAGACCAAGAACGGCGACCTGTGGGCGATCCTGTCGGTCGAGGACCTGGATGCCTCGATCGAGGTGCTGCTGTTCCCGAAGGTGTACAACACGGTCGCGTTGCAGCTGGCCACCGACACCATCGTCCGGATCAAGGGCCGCGTGGTCGGCAAGGACGAGGGCGTCGAGATCCGGGCCACCGAGGTGAGCTTCCCGGACGTCTCGGAAGGGCCGTCCGGGCCGGTGGTGATCTCGCTGCCGGCGGCACGCTGTACCCCGGTGGTGGTGCAGCAGTTGCGCACGGTGCTGACCAGCCATCCGGGAACCACCGAGGTCAGGGTGCGGCTCACCACCTCGAACCGGACCACGGTGTGGAAGCTGGAGGAGACGTTGCGAGTGCTGCCCTCCCCGCCGCTGATGGCCGACCTGAAGGCGCTGCTCGGACCGTCGTGCGTCAGCGTGTGAGTGCCGGCGGCCTCCCACTAGGCTGTGCCGGGTGAGTGCCGCGCCGACTCCGACCCCCACCGGCCAGGTGGCCGTCTCGGCGCGCCGCGATGACCGCACCGCGGCCGCCATCATGGCCGGCATCGCGGTGATCGCCGGGATCGCCGGGGCGGTGCTGTGGCGGCTGGTGGTCCGCCTGCCGGCCTATGTGGTCCAGCCGGACGGCTCGGCGACGGTCAGCGAGCGGGCGCTCACCGAGTTCTTCGCCGGCGACGCCTGGTACACCGTGATCGGTGTGGTGGTCGGCGCGGGGCTGGGCATCGCGACCTGGCGGCGGTTCAAGGGCATCGGCTGGCCGTGCGCCTTCCTGGCCGCCGGGCTGGGGCTGCTGGCCGGACTGGTCTGCTGGCAGCTCGGCGAGATACTCGGCGGCGTCCCGTTCGATGAGCGGCTGGCTGCCGCGAAACCGGGCGACACAGTGCCGATCGCGCTCGCGTTGCGGTCGCCGTCCGCCCTTGCCGTGTGGGCATTCGCGGCAGTCACCCCGATTCTGCTCGGCTCGGCCCTCGGGCCCGACGAAGAGGCCGCCCCGCGGCAACCCCGCCGACGTCGTCGGCAGGTCCCCAGCAAGCAAGCCGAGCAGCGCGAGGTCGTCGACGACCTGGGCGTCGTCCGCACCGAAGAGAACGCGAGCAACCAGTGACCACAGCCTCCGACGTCGTCCTCGGCTACCTACGCATCCAGGGCGACGTGATCGCCGGCCGCGCCGACGACGTCCGGGTCGACGCACCGGACGCGGTGCACCGCAGCCGGGTCGCGACGCGTCGTTCCCGAAGCGCACTGCGTACCTTCGCCCCGCTGTTCCGTCGCGCACCGGTGCGTGCGCTGCGCGACGAGCTGGCCTGGCATGCGGACCATCTGGGTGCGCCGCGCGACGCCGAAGTGCTCAAGGAACGCCTGCTGGCAGCGCTCGCCACCCTGCCCGCCGACCCCGCTTACGGGCCCATCGCCGAGCGGCTCGCGGCGTCCCTTGATGAGACCCATGCCCGTGCCCACGCCTCGCTGGTGGAATCCATGGCGACCGACCGCTACACGGCGCTCCGCGAGGCGCTCGCCGCTTTCCTCTCCGACCCGCCGGTGCGTAAGTCCTCCCGTGAGAACGGCGCGGACGTGCTGCCGGACCTGCTGGCCGGCGCCGTCGACCGGGTCGGACGGCTCACCGAGCGGGCCGCCGAGATCGACGAGGACGCTCATCGCTGGCACGAGGTGCGGAAGGCCGCGAAGGCCGCACGCTACTGCTCGGAGGCGCTGATCCCTGCCTTCGGCGACGACGCCCGCACCCTGGCCGAGGCCTGGGAACAGGTCACCGAGTCGTTCGGCGAGCACCAGGACACGGTCGTCGCCGAGACCTACCTGGCGACCGAAGCCGTCCGGGCCAGCCAGGCCGATGAGCCGGCAGACGGCTATCTGGCACTGATCGCGCTGGAACTGGATCTCCGTGAGGAGGCGCTGCACACCGGGCAGCGCGCCCTGCACGAAGCGCTCGAGCTGCCCCTGCCGTAGTCACCCGCTGGTTGAGCTTGTCGAAACCCTTACGCGGGGTCTCGACAAGCTCGACCAACGGTGGTGGGGGTCTCGACAACCTCGGGCAGGTGACGGAGATCCCGGCGTTCGCCGGGATGACGTACCGGTGGGCACCACGCCGTGGCGGAGTCAGCGGGGTGGACCACTGGAGTCGCGCACCACCAGCTCGACGGGGGCCAGATAGTCCCCGGCGCGCTCACCCCGCAGATGACGGACGGCTTCGGCGCCGACGGCGCGCCGGTCCAGGTGCACGGTGGTCAGTGCGGGTGCCAGGAACTCGGAGCTGGTCAGGTCGTCGTGGCCGACGACCGACAGGTCGCGACCGATCTCCAGACCGCAGTCGCGGGCGGCGCGGTACACCGAATGCGCCGACCAGTCCGAGTTGGTGATCACCGCGCTCGGCCGCTCCAGCGGGTCGGTGAGAGCGTCGAGCAGCCGGGTCGTGATGGCGGCGCTGCGCAGCTCGGTGTGCAGGGTGAGCGGCGCGACGCCGTTGAGGCGGCACCGGGCGAGATAGCGATCCAGCCGATCACCGTCGGCCATCAGGCTGTACGGCGCGGTGAGGAAGCCGATCCGGCGGTGCCCCAACTCCCACAGGTGGTCGAAGGCCAGGTCGACAGCGGCCGGATCAGGGGCGACGTGGTCCATGCCGGCGTCCGGTTGCACGCTGGAGTTCAGCAACACCACCGGGGCCTCGGGTTGCGCGGCCCGCCACTCGTCGACGGCCGCCGCCACGCCGACCGGTGCGATGGCCAATCCCGAGACCCGCCGCGACAACAGATAGCGGATGTGCCGCCGCTCGTGGTCTTCGGAGTAGTCGGAGTCCATCATCATCACCGCGACGCCGTGCTCGAGGGCCGCCGCCTGCATGCCGGACAGGACGTCGTTGAAGTAGGGATTGGCCACGTTGCGCACCACCAGGGCGAAGACGGCACTGCGTCCGGTGCGCAACTCCCGCGCGATCGGATCTGGCACGTAGCCGAGTTCCCTGGCCGCGGCCAGCACCCGGGCACGAGTCTCGGGCGCCACACCCGGTTTCCCGTTCAGGGCCATGCTGGTCTGGCTGACCGAGACGTCCGCGGCCTGCGCCACCATGCGCAGGGTGACCCGCTCAGGTCTCCGCTTCGTCATCCTCGTGTCCCGCCTCGGCAGAGGTCAGCACGACGGTGGCCACGCCCGGCACCTGGGACAGCGGTATCAGCAGATCGCGCACCGGCTGCCGTCCGAGGAACCGGACGTCGATGTGCACCATGGCCCGTCCGCCCTCCTCGGTGTTCTGCACGCGCTCGACAGTACTGGAAAAACCCAACCGGGTGGACTCCTCCAGCAGACCGCGCAGTGTGCCATGGCCGTCCTCGTAGGCGATCCGCAGAATCCGGTGCCGGTCCGGATTGGGCAGCTTCCGGGCCAAGGGACCGATCACGAAGATGACCAGCAGATGGGCCGCGGTGAGCAGTGAGGCCAACCACACCATGCCTGCGCCGCACGCCATCCCGATGGCCGCGCTCATCCAGATAGTGGCTGCCGTGGTCAGCCCCCGGACGATGTTGCGACCTTTGAAGATCACCCCGCCGCCCAAGAAGCCGATACCGCTCACCACCTGGGCCGCGATGCGGGATTGGTCGAAGGTCGCCGGGTGGCCGCCCATCCCGGCACCGAAGCCCCACCAGGACACCAGGGTGAAGCCGCAGGAGCCGAGGCCGACTATCACATGGGTGCGGTAGCCGGCACTCTTCTGGTGCACCTGGCGTTCCAGCCCGAGCAGAGAGCACAACGCCAGCGCGGTCCCCAGCAGGATCAACTCGTGCCAGGCCGTACCCCAGGCATCCAGTCCGCTCATCGTGCGGACCCCCTCTCATCCCCTTCTACGCAGCGCGTCCAGCAGTTGCGTGGGCAGCGGCACCCGAAGCGCGACGTTGCGGTCCTCGGGAGTTCCTTCGGCGTGGATGCCGCCCACGCTACCCGGATCGTTCGCCGCCACCTCGCGGTGCAGGCCGGCCAGGCCTGCGGTGCTGAGATCCCAGTCCACCGGCGCGAGTGAGTCGATCATGGTGGCAGTGATCACGGCGCCCTGATCGGTGACCTCCACCGCGACGTGTCGCAACTGCACCGGCCACTCTGCGATGGCACTGGTGATCACCTCCCAGAAGCCGCCGCCCGCGGGGCCCTGCCGGGCCACCACCCGGTTGACATGCACATGCCCGGAAAGCCACAGCACCACGTGCGGATGCTGGTGCAGCAACGCCCGGACGTCGCCGGCCAGGTGAAGTCCCGCGTCGTCGGGCCCCGTCGGATTGTCCATCGTGTCCAGCCCGTGGTGGGACATCAGCACCACCAGCCGCGGATCGCCGGAACCTGCCGCGACCTCCGCCAGCCGGTCGGCCAGCCAGCCGAACTGGACGTCGTCCACACAGCCGTTGACGTCGCCGTAGGGGTTGGTGGTGTCCAGGCTGATCAGCCGGACGCCGGGGACGCCGTCCCAGACGTAGTACGCGGTGCCGGTGGCCACATTGTCCATGGTGTAGCCGTGCCCGTCCGGGATGGCACCCTGCCGGAAGTGTGCGGCGACATGTTCGGTCTTGGTGAGGCTGCTGCGCCGCTCGTCGCGCTCGATCGGGGCCCGGGTGCCGGTGCTGACCACCCACGGATCGGCCAGGTAGTCGACCATCGCGTCGCTGTCGGGCAGGTAGTCCGACGGTGGGAGTACGGGCTTGGCCGGCCCGGTCAGGAAGGCGTCGTAGTCGGGCGGGAACGGCGTCCGGCCCTGCAACAGGCAGTCGTGGTTGCCGTAGACGCTCAGCCACGGCACGCCCACCCCGACGCTGACGAACGGGGTGCGTGCCGCGTCCAGAGCCCCCCGGACGTCGGGCAGTCCGCGGGCGCTCCAGGCGTCCGTGCTGCCGGGCTCGGGGTGCCAGAAGCTGTCGTCGCTGCCTCCGGTCGGGCTGGCCGGGTGACCCACGCCGAGGTCGGCCGGCCGGAGCTCGCCACCGTCGAGCGCGGTCAGGTACGCCTCGACCTCGTTGCGTTGCGCCGAATCGGTGTTGTCGCCGGTGGTGACCAGCACGTCCACCGCGCACTGTTCGGCGGCCTGCCGCGCGGTGGCGGCGACGGCCGTCAACGCCTGCAGCTCCAGGAACTCCTGCGGACGGTACGCCGGCAGCATCCGCTGCCAGCGCGGTTCGCCGTCGAAGCGTTGCAGGAACTCGGTGCGGCTGGGGGAGAGCAGGTCGGCCAACTGGAAGTCGGTGATGTGCAGCAGGCTGAGCAGCCGCGTCGCCTCCCCCCAGCCCTCACCGGTGCCGAACTCGGTGCGGTCACGATGCGGTTCCCCCGGTGCCGGGCAAAGCGGAACGTAGCCCCCGTCGTACTCGCCGGCGCGGACGATCCGAGCCGAGGTCGTCCAGCCGCGATCAGGCATTCTTCGCAGCCTTGACGCTGGTCGGGTCGAGTTCCTCCAGGCTTCGGTGCAGGGTCTCGGGTGCCAGTGCGATGCAGATCACCAGGCCGGCCAAGCCGATCACGGCGAAGAACCAGAGTGCGGCGTTCGCGCCCCACAGGGCCACGAAGTTGGGGAAGACCAGCACGCCCAGGATGGAACCGATCCGGCTGACCGAGGTGGCCAGGCCGGCCGCACTGGCTCGGATCGAGGTGGGGAACAGCTCGGTCGGGTAGACGAAGTTGAGAATGCCACCACCGGCGTTGGAGAAGAGCACCGCGGTGCTGAACATCACGATCAGGAAGCCCAGGCTGGGATCCGTGTTCAGCGCCAGAATCACCAGTGAGGCGGTCAGGCCGGCGAAGCTGGTGATGATCAGCGGACGGCGTCCCCAGCGGTCGACGACGTTCATGCCGATGATCGAGCCGACCAGGCCGAGCACGGCGACCAGGCCGCTGCCGATGATGGTGAGCGTCCGGTCGTTGCCGGTGAACGGCGCCAGGATCGTCGGGGTGTACATCGAGATGCCGTAGTAGGCGGTCGCGTAGCAGAACCAGAAGCCGCAGACGAAGAAGGTGCGGCGCCCCAGCTCACCCTTGAACAGCTCGCGCACCGGAATGTGCGGGGGCTTCTCCAACGAGATGTTCGGGTCGACCTCGACCCCGGTGACCTTGCGCAGCACCTCGCGGGCGTCGGCCTCGCGTCCGTGCGCCACCAGCCAGCGCGGCGACTCGGGCAGCTTGACCCGGAAGATGAACACCACCAGTGCGAACACAGCACCGAGCAGCAGCAAGGCGCGCCAGGCCCAGTCACCCAGCGGAGCCAGCAGCAGGCCGAACACATAGGCGGCGACCGCACCGACGAACCACATGCTGGCCAGGGAAGTGCCGTGCATGCCGCGCCGCTTGTTGGAACTGAACTCCGACACCAGAGTGGCCGAGATCGGATAGTCGGCACCGATGCCGACGCCGAGCAGGAAGCGGAAGATGATCAGCGGCCAGATGTCCCAGGCGAAGGCGGTCAGCGTCGCGAAAACGACGAAGGCGAGCAGATCGACCACGTACATCGCCTTGCGGCCGTACTTGTCGGTCAGATTGCCCAGCCAACTGGCACCGATCAGCGAACCGATGATCGCCGATGAGACGATCAGGCTCTGATCGAGGGCGGTGACGTGCCACTCCTGCTTGATCATCGGCAGCGCGACCGCGATGACGGTCAGGTCGAAGCCGTCGAGGAAGGTGCCGCCGGCCGAAAGCAGGGTGACCCGGCGCTGGAATTTTCGAAGTTGCGGGGTATCGACCTCGTCGAAACCACTGGTGGTGAGAACCGCCGGGCTGGACGAGCCACCTTGCGCCGCTGTCATTTCGGCCTCCGTAACACTCGGGGCGATCCTCTTCGCCGCAGATGGGCGATGCGAATCGATTCGGACGCCCGGCAGCCTATTTCAGAATCGATTCTGAACTCAAGGGCTGAGCGAGCGAACGTTGCGCGAACCAGCGGGGGAGGCGCCTGAACGCACTTGTGCCCCCGAGTTCTCCCCGGGGGCACAAGTGCGGAGTGCTGCGGCGCGTGGTCAGTGCTCCGCGAGCAGCGTGGCCGGTTCCGGCGCAGGTTGGCCGATCTCGGACAACAGCTCGAGGTACCAGTCCTGGGTGATGTCGAACGGCTTGCCGCCCTTGATCCGATCGAAGGCGATGACGCTGAGTTCGTCGCCGTTGTCCTCGTCGTGGCCGACGACGCCGGGCTGGCCGCGCAGGGCCGAGGCAACTGCGAGGTCGGTCATCGAACGGATCAGGTCCAGATCGAACTGGTTCGCGGGAGCGGACCGGGCGTAGTAGCCGGACTTCTGCACGAGCACCTTCTCAGCCTTCAGCATCTCGGCGTACTTGGTCGCGAACCAGGCGCCGGGATTGACCTTGTCGAGCCGGATGTGGCCGAAGGCGTCGCGCGGAACATCCTCGCCGTTGCGCTCCATCTCGGCGACGATGTCGGTGACGCCTGCACCCTCGGAGAGGAAAATGTTGACGCAGCCGATCTCGTCCATCACTCCGAGCAGGCGCTCGGTCGCGGCCTGGATGTCGAGCGCGGCCTCAGGCACCAGGATCGAGTGCACGTCCCAGGTCTTGGAGTCGAGCCCGATCTCGGGCAGCCACTCCTGCTCCTTGATCCACGCGTGGTACTTGGCGGCGGTGGCTGCGGTGAGCCACCCGCAGTTCCGGCCCATGATCTCGTGGATGATCAGCAGACGGGTGCCTGCATTGTGCTCGGCCAACACATTCTTGGCGAACCGGGCGCCCATCTCGGCGGCCGTGTCGGCGCCCAGTGATTGCGCGATCGGATAGACGTCATTGTCGATGGTCTTGGGCAGGCCCACCACGGTGAGGCCGTAGTCATTGCTGGCCAGGTAGGCGGCCAGATCGGCCGCGGTGGTGTTGGTGTCGTCGCCACCGATCGTGTGCAGCACGTCGACCCCGTCGGCGACCAGCCGGTCGGCGGCCACCTTGAGCGGATCGACGCCCTCGGCCACGAGTCCGCGCTTGACCAGGTCCTTCGCGTTGGTCAGCTTGACCCGCGAGTTGCCGATCGGCGAACCGCCGTAGAGGTGCAACAGGTGGGCCTTCGCGCGGACCTCGGGCGTGACCTCGAGGAAGTCGCCGGTCAGCAGCCCTTGATAGCCGTAGCGATAGGCGATGATCTCGACCTCGGGCGCCACCTCGGTGTAGCGCTGGATCAAGCCACCGATGGCCGACGACAAGCAGGGGGCGAAGCCACCGGCGGTGAGCAGGGCAACCTTCTGAACCATGAATAGGGCCTTTCTGGCAGGCGAGATGTGACAGTCAGACTAGTGGACTGCACCGTGAAGCCTGTGGACAACCACTCACCCGGCCGCTGCTCGGTGCACACTGAACGACATGCGAGGCAACGGACGCGACGAGCGCGGCCAGGCGCTGTCCGTCTTCGTGGTGGTGAGCGTGGCGGCATTGCTGTTGATCGCCGGGCTGGTGGTGGACGGCGGGCGCAAGACGGCCGCCGACCGGCGGGCCGAACTGACCGCTGCCGCGGCGGCCCGGGCCGCGGTCGACGCCACCGCGCCGCAGCGTCAGGCCGGGCATCGTCCGGACGCCGGTGTCGCGCTCGCCGCGGCCCAGGAGGTGCTGGCCGGCGAACCGGACATCCAGGGCAGTGTCAGCCTGGCTGCCGACGGCACCGTGCGGGTGACCACCTCGACCTCGGTGGACACCGTCCTGCTCAGCCTGATCGGGATCACCCGGCTGCCCGGGAACGGCAACGCGGCCGCCCAGCTCTACGACTGACCAGCCCGACG
>NZ_JAPUED010000210.1:23009-40467 GCF_027492755.1 Micropruina sp.
CGACTGGGCCGTGCGCAGCGCGATGGCCATTCGCTCGACCCCCTGGGTGATCATCGACGGCGAGGCGGCCAGGTTGATCCGCACCCACTGCCGGTGATCGGGGGAGAAGTTCTGGCCGGCGGAGAACGCCACCCGTCCGGCCTTCAGGAAGTGCCGGTAGGGGTCGTCCAGGCCGAGCTCGGAGCAATCGACCCAGGCCAGGTAGGTGCCGGGCTGAGCCTGGTAGCGCGCGCCCGGCACCAAGGCGTGCAGCAGGTCACCGAGCAGCCGCTTGTTGGTGGCGATCTCGGCGCAGACCTGATCGACCCAGTCCTGCCCCTGCTGCAGCGCCGCGGCATGCGCGATCGCACCCAGGTGGCCGGTCGAGCCGTAGGCGAGCGGAGGCAGGTTGCGCAGCAGTGCACCGGCCTCGGTGCCCACGATGTACAGGCCGGCCTTGAAGGCGGCCAGGTTCCAGGACTTGCCCGCCGAGGTGACCACGGCCGCGTTCTGGGCCGCCGGCACGCTGAGCGTCGGCACGAACTCGGTACCGGGGTCGACCAGCCAGGCATGGATCTCGTCCACCACCAACTGGACGCCGTGCGCCGTGCACAGTTCGGCGACCGCGGTCAGTTCCTCGGCGGTGTGCACGGTTCCGGTCGGATTGTGCGGCGAGCACAACAGGAAGGCGGTCACGTCCGGGGCGGCGAACGCCTCGGACAGGGCGTCCAGGTCGAGCCGGCCCTCAGCAGTCAGCGCGACCGGAACGGTGCGCCGCCGGTACCCGCTGGTGACCTGCCAGAACGGGGGATACACCGGGGCGGTGATGACGATGCCGTCACCGGGATCGGTGGTGGCCTCCAGCACGCACAACACCGCGTTCATCACGTCGCCGCCGTTGCGCACCTGGCCGGGGGCCAGCTCCAGCGCCCAGCGGTCGGCCGCCGAGGCCCGGTAGGCGTCGGCGTAGTCGGTGCCGTAGGGGTAACCGGTGTCGCCCCGGTCGAGCGCGGCGTCCAGGCTCTCCCGGACGGCGGGTAGCACGGCAGAATCCATCTCCGCGACCCACATCGGCAGCACGTCCGGTTCGTAGGTGCACCACTTCAGGCTGCGTCGCTGTCGCAATTCCGCCTCGGTCAGGGAGAAGATCGTCATAGCTGCATTCTGGCGGCTCGCCCGACTTCTGGGCGTAAGGTCTCGACAGGAAGGTAGTGACGATGGCCCGGTACTTCGACGTACATCCCGACAATCCGCAACCCCGCTCGCTCGGCCAGATCGCCGGCATCCTCCGCGACGGCGGCTTGGTCGCCTACCCGACCGATTCCGGCTACGCGCTGGGCTGCGTGATGGGCAACCGCTCCGGGCTGGATCGCATCCGGGAGTTGCGCGATCTGGACACCAAGCACAACTTCACCCTGGTGTGCAGCGAGTTCGCCCAGCTGGGCCAGTACGTTCAGATGAGCAACGACGTCTTCCGGGCCATCAAGGCGGCCACACCCGGCGGCTACACGTTCATCCTGAAAGCGACCCGGGAAGCGCCGAAGGTGATGCTGCAGCCGAAACGGAAGACCGTCGGCGTCCGGTTGCCGGCGCACGTGACCGCTCTGGCTCTGCTGCACGAACTGGGCGAGCCACTGATGTCCAGCACCCTTCTGTTGCCCGGACAGACCGATCCGATGTCGGACGGCTGGACGGTCAACGACGAGATCGGGCAGGCCCTGGACGCCGTCGTCGATTCGGGCGACTGCGGCACCGAGCCGACCAGCGTGATCGATCTGAGCGGCGACGAGATCGAGATCATCCGACGGGGCTCGGGCGACGTCAGCCTCTTCGAGGGCTGAGCCGACGGGCATGCTCCGTCGTCAGGAGGCAGACTTGCTCGCCTCGCCACCAGGTCGGACGTCCTCGGGATCGAAGCGGATGTAGTCGCTGGAGAAGCCGTGCCGCATGCCCCAGGAGACCGCCTGGGAACGCCGTACCACCCCGATCTTGCGGTAGGCCGAACGGATGTAGCTCTTCACCGAGTTGGGGCTGAGGTACATGCCTTGGGCGATCTCGGCGTTGGGCAGCCCGTGGGTGATCAACGCGATCACCTCGCTCTCGCGATAGGACAGCCCCTCCTCGCGGCCCGGCCAGTTGCCGCCGGTCGGGTTCGCCGACTTCGGTGCTGGGCTGACCACCATGCGGCCGGCCTGTACCTGTTCCAGTGCCTCGACCAGCACCCTGGCCGGCAAAGTCTTGGAGAGGTAGCCGGCAACGCCCTGCTGGCGGGCGCGTTCGACGAGCGCAGGCTGGAAGTTCCAGGTGTAGATCACCGTCCGGCCGACCAACGGGTTGCCCATCACACCCTCGATGCGCGGGCTGTCGGGTGGCAGTTGGCCGAAGCTGTCATAGAGCGCGATGTCGACCCGTTCGCGCACCTCGCGGCCGGCGACCAGCTTCACCACCTGCACGCGGTCGGTGTAGTTGGCGAACATGTGGAGCAGGCCGGTGACCACCACTTCGTAGTCGTTGACCAGTGCGACTCTGATCGGCTTGCTGTGCACGCGGTCAGTATTCCACTACGACCCGACATGGCTGCGCGGCGGACACGGAATGCCCGTGCCCGCCGCGCAGGAGGGTGTCAGCCCTCGTCGGCGTGAAGATCTTCCTCGGGGTCGACGTACTTCTTCTTCTTGCCCTTGATCAAGCTGGTGGTGACGTCGGGCACCTCGTACTGCAGACCGCGGTCGGTGCGCCGGTAGCCGGTCGACGGCGGGCGCTCCGGCAGCGTCAGTTCGGGCCGCTCGATCTTCTGGTACGGAATCGACGACAGCAGGTGGGCGATCATGTTGATCCGGGCGCGCTTCTTGTCCTCGGACTCGACGACATTCCAGCGAGCCTCGGGAATGTCGGTGTGCACGAACATCTCGTCCTTGGCCCGGGAGTAGTCCTCCCATCGGGTCAGCGACTCGAGATCGGTCGGCGACAGCTTCCACTGCCGCATCGGGTCGGTCAATCGCGACTTGAATCGCTTCTCCTGCATCTTGTCGGACACCGAGAACCAGTACTTGCGCAGCATGATGCCGTCTTCGATCAGCATTCGCTCGAAGATCGGGCACTGCCGCAGGAAGCGCCGATGCTGCTCGGTCGTGCAATAGCCCATGACCCGCTCCACGCCCGCCCGGTTGTACCAGGACCGGTCGAACAACTTGATCTGGCCCGCGGACGGCAGGTGCTGGATGTACCGCTGGAAGTACCACTGGGACTGCTGCCGCTCAGTCGGTGCCGGCAGTGCCACCACCTGAGCGATCCGGGGGCTGAGGTACTCGGTGATCCGCTTGATTGCGCCGCCCTTGCCCGCTGCGTCGCGACCTTCGAAGACCACCACCAATCGCTTGCCCTCGGTACGCAACCATTCCTGCATCTCTACCAGTTCCGACTGCAACCGCAGCAGTTCGGCCTCGTAGAGTTCGTTATCCAGCTTCGGGAGTTTCGCCATGGGCGTATCGTGCCGTATCCGGCACCGGGCCACCAGCACTCCGCCCAATTGCGTTCAGTCCTTGTCCATGCGCTTGTCAGTGAACTGCGGGCATTTCGTCACTGGGCTCTGGTGTACGCAGGAATCCGGTCGCGACGATGGCGAGCAGCCACACTGCCCCCGCTCCCAGGAAAGCCAGGTGTGAGCCGTACAGCAGACTCTCCTCGACACCGGCACCGGTGGCTTTGTGCGCGTCGGACTGGGCGGCGAAGACGGTGACGAAGACGGCGGTGCCGAAGGCGCCGGCCAGTTGCTGCACCGTGCCAACTATTGCTGAGCCATGGGTGTAGAGCTGGCGGGGCAGCGAGCCGAGCGCGATGGTGAACAGCGGCGTGAACATGAAGGCGAAGGACGCGCTCATCGCCATGTGGCAGGCCAGCACGAACCACCAGGGGGTGTCCGGCTGGATGGTCGACAGCAGCCAGAACACCACCGCCACCACGATGGAGGCCGGCAGCATCAGGGGACGGGCGCCGACCCGGTCGAAAAGCCGGCCGACGACCGGGCCGAGCAGACCCATCAGCACACCGCCCGGCAGCAGCATCAGGCCGACGCTCAGGGCGGGCAGATGCAGGGCCTGCTGCAACAGCAGCGGCAGCATGATGACGGTGCCGAACAGCGCCATCATGGCCAGCGACATCACGATCACGCTGATCGAGAACGATCCGTGCTGGAACGCTCGAAGATCCAGCAGCGCCCGGTCGTCGCGGGCCAGTAGCACCTGTCGCCACAGGAAGGCGATCAGCGCGAGCACGCCGACAGCGAAGGCGACGGCCACCTCGGCCGCAGGCACGGAGCTGTCGCCGATCAGGCTGAGGCCGTAGACCAGCCCGCCGAATCCGAGCACGGTCAGCGGGACCGACAGCACATCCAGCGGGACGCGGACCGTCTCGTTGACGTTGGTGATCCGCATTGCGCCGATGATCAGCATGGCCAGTCCGATCGGCACCATCACGCCGAAGACTCCGCGCCAGCTGGTGAACTGCAGCACGAGGCCGGCCATCGTCGGGCCGAGTGCGGGCGCGACCGAGATCACCAGCGAGATGTTGCCCATCACCGCGCCGCGGTGGGCGGGCGGAACGAGCTGCATGATCGTCGTCATCAGCAGCGGCATCATGATCGCGGTGCCGCTGGCCTGGACGATCCGTCCGGCCAGCACCAGCGGGAAGGTTCCGGCCAGCCCGCAGGCCAGGGTGCCGGTGGTGAACAGGCTCATGGCAAGGATGAACGCGGTCCGGGTCGGGATGCGTTCCAGCAGCCAGCCGGTGATCGGGATGACCACCGCCATGGTCAGCATGAACGAGGTGGTCAGCCATTGCACGCTGCGCTCGTCGACATGCAGGTCGCTCATCACCGAGGTCAGCGCGACGTTCAGTGCGGTCTCGTTGAGGATCACCACGAAGGCGGCGATCAGCAGGATCGTGATCACCGACCGGTCCCGCGGCGCCAGCCAATGCCGGTCCGTTGCGTGCTCTGTCTGATTCATCCGTCGTCTCCCGTTCGCAGCCGAGCAACCTTACGGGCCCGCACCGGACGGCCCCAAATCGACGGCGCGGTGCCGAATCGGTCAGGATCCGAGAAGTCCGGGCGATCGGCTGCTGGCTAGCCTCCTGCTCATGACCATTGCGATCTCCCGCTGTTTCGTGGCGGCGAACGACATCGACGCCGCGCTCACCTTCTACCGCGACCTTCTCGGCCTCGCCGTGCTGAACGACGTCGGACAGGAGGACTTCCGCTGGATCACGCTCGCGGCGTCCGGGCAGGACGGCGTGGCGATGGTGCTCAGCAACTATCTGGCCGACGCTCCGGCGGACGCCGAGGCGCTGCGCGGCCTACTCACCAAGGGTGCACTCGGCACCGTCCACTTCCGCAGCGGCGATCTGGACGGGCTCTTCGCCCGGCTGGTCGAGGGCGGCGTCGAGGTTCTGGAGAAGCCGACCGATCAGTTCTGGGGTGTGCGCGACTGCGCCGTCCGCGACCCTTCCGGAAACGTGGTCAGGATCGACCAGGCCTGAGCAGCGACTCCAGTTCGGCGGTCAGATTGGCTCGCGCCCGGGCCTCGCGCCGGACACCTGCTGGCGTGTGATAGATCGGGCCGGCCAGCCGGGCCGTCAACTGGTGCCGTCGGGTCGTCGCCCAGGCCGCCTCCTCGAGTCCGGTCTCGGTGCGCAGGTCGGACACCGACTGGGCGTACCGGTGCGGCTCGGCGCCGAGCACCCACAGATCGGCATCGCAGACCACCGCGCCCGCCAGGTCGTCCGGTTCGGGCCGGTGATGGCGGGTGAGCAGCACCAGGCGGGTCGCTTCGGCCAGCTGAGGTTCGGGCAGCCGGCCGGTGAGCAGGCTGAGCAACAGCGCGGCCGAGGCGGCCTCGTCGACGCCCGGGGTGTTGGTGTGGACGGCGTCGTGGAACCACAGCGCCACCAGTTCGTCGCGACCCCCGCCGAGCCGGACGGCAGCCTCCAGGCATTCCTGCAGGTGCCGGACGTCGTGGTAGCGCCGATTCGGCTCGCGCCAGCCGGCCAGCACCGCCTGGGCCACCTCGGGTACCTCAGGGAGCGGCCAGCGGCTCAGAAGAGCTGGATCAGCCATAGCGCCAGCCCGGCGGAGGCGCAGGCGAAGAGCACGCTCACGAAGGTGCCGATGATGAACCGTTCGGCCGCTCCGGTGCTGCTCGCCTTGAGTTCGGGGTAGCGGGCGAAACCCTTGAGGATCATCGCCACGGCCAGCCCCTCGGGGAAGCCGGCCAGCAGGGTCGCGAAGATGGCGAGCCGTTCGAGCATGCCGATCCACTGCCCGCCGCGTAGAGTGCCGGCCGCCTTGGTCAGGGGCGCAACCGGCTGCGCCGCGGACTCGTCGTCGCCCAGTTCGGTGGCCCGGGAGCGCTCGGCCAGCCGGAAAACAGCGGTCACCACCCGGCCACCGGCCAGCACGGCGAGCGCCGCACAGACAACCACGATGGCGCCCTTCGCCACGATCAGCCAGAACGTCACCACGCCACCCCCATCGCCTCGGCCAGCAGTGAGCGGGCAAGTTCGGCGCCCAGCCGAGCCTCCGCGCGGGCAGCGCGGGCGGCGCGCTGCGAGACCGCGGACGGGCTGACGCCGAGGCGTTGCGCAGCCAGCTTGCCGCTGCCGGTCGCGTCCAGCATGTCGATGACCTCCCACCCTTGTGCGGTGCGGCGACCGACGAGTGCCCGCAGCATCACCAGTGCTGCCTCGGCTCGTCGTACCGCGGTTTCACCATAGGGCCCGGCACCGACAAGTCCGGTGGCCACCAGGCGCAGGTTGGACGGCGCGACCCGGGCCTCGTCGACGGCCGTCCGGGCCGCCAGGTAAGCGGCTCCGCGCGCCGCCCTGGTCGAGTCGGGCAGCGGCTGGTCGACGGGCCCGAGGCCGATCCCGACATGCCAGTCGTCGAGCCGGGTGAGGGCGAGGATGATGTCGACGACGGCTCCGGGGTCGCCGGTGAGGGCCTGGATCTCGTCGCCGGCGGTGCGTTCGAACGGCAACGCGAGGCGGTCGCCGGCGACCGCGTCCAGGGTGCTGAGCGCGGCGGGGACCCGGTCGGCGGCCCGCCTGCTGTTGCGCTGGTCGGCGGTCACCACCGCCCAGAGTGTGAAGTCTTGACCCTTCATCGTCATTGATTCAGTGTGAAGCCTGAATCGAGTGCTGTCCAGTGGCAGGAGCCTCACCCGTAGGGGTGGCAATGCGCGTAGTCAGGGGTTCTTCAGGGCCTCCGCGGGGTACCTCACGCCTACAGTGGAAAGAGCTAGAACTGCCACGAGACAAGGAGCGACAGCCAATGTTGAGTTGGGGATTTCTGGGTTGGATCATTCTCGGCGGAATCGCCGGATGGATCGCCAGCAAGATCATGAAGACCGATGCCCAGATGGGCATCGTGCTGAACATCATCGTCGGAATCGTCGGAGGGCTGTTGGGCGGCTGGATCCTCAGCGCGTTCAACGTCGACGTGGCCGGCGGCGGGTTGATCTTCAGCATGCTCACCGCGATCGGCGGTGCGGTGATTCTGTTGTGGTTGGTCGGATTGGTCACCGGACGCCGACGCTGACCTTTGCGAAAAGGGCCGGCAACCTTGCATGGTTGCCGGCCTTTGTCGTCCCCGGGGGTGATTGCCACCGCCGCGGAGTGCGGGGAGCATGGCCGGTATGAACAACAGCTACGACGTCATCGTTCTCGGCGCCGGACCGGTGGGTGAGAACGTCGCGGATTACGTCGTCCGGGGCGGCGGACTGACGGCCGCACTGGTCGAGGTCGAGTTGCTCGGCGGCGAATGCTCCTATTACGCGTGCATGCCGAGCAAGGCGTTGCTCCGGCCGATCGCGGTCGCCGCGACGACTCGCGATCTGCGCGGCGTCCGACCCACCACGATCGACATCGATGCCGTCCTGGCCCGCCGTGACTACTGGGTCAGCGACTACGACGATGCTGGCCAGGCCTCCTGGGCCGCCTCGGCCGGTATCGAGGTGGTGCGTGGCTACGGACGGGTGACCGGCGAGCGCCGCGTCGAGGTGGGGGACCGGACGCTCACCGCCCGGCGGGCGGTGGTGGTGGCTACCGGCAGCCGTCCCGCGATCCCGGCGGAACTGGCCGGTGTGCGTCCCTGGACGAACCGGGACGTCACCGGGGTGGTGGAGGTGCCGCCGCGCTTGGCGATCGTCGGCGGTGGGGTGGTGGCCTGTGAGGCGGCGACCTGGATGGCGGCGCTGGGCAGCCAGGTGACCATGCTGGTCCGGCACGGGCTGCTGGAGCGTTGCGAACCGTTCGCCGCCGCCCTGGTGCGGGAATCGTTGGAGCAGGCCGGGGTGGAGGTTCGGCTCGGCGCCTCCGTGCAGTCCGCGCAACGCGACGGGCACCACGAGGATCGGCTCGGGCGACTGCACGGCGGCCCGGTCCGGCTCGCGGTCGACGGCGAGACGCTGGAGGTCGACGAGGTGCTGGTGGCGACCGGACGGGTGCCGAACACCGAGCCGTTGCCGAGTGGCGACCGTCCGGACTGGCTGCACCTGGTCGGTGACGTCTCGGGCGAACCGGCGCTCACCCACTGGGGCAAGTACCGGGCCCGGCTGCTCGGTGCCCGGCTGCGGGCCGAGGCGCTGGGCCGTCCGGTCGCCGACGAGCCGGGCAACGTGCCGGTCCCGCAGGTGATCTTCACCCATCCCGAGGTGGCCACGGTCGGTGCCACTCTCGCGCAGGCGCAGGCCGACGACCCGGACGCCCGCGCTCTCGACGCTCCGATGAGCTCCGCAGCCGGTGCCGCGCTGCTGGTCGACCATCCGATCGGCTCGGCACGACTGGTGGTCGGCGGCGACGACCGGCTTGTCGGCGCGACGTTCGTCGGGGTCGAGGTCGCGGAACTGTTGCATGCCGCCACGGTGGCGATCGTCGGCGGACTCACCGTGCAGCAGTTGTGGCATGCCGTGCCCAGCTACCCGACGGCGAGCGAGGTGTGGCTACGGCTGCTCGATCAGGCGATGGGCTGAGTGAGCCGGGTCAGCCGTTCTTCAGGGCGTCGGCCAGCATCGGGGTGAGCTTGTCCACCACGTAGGGCAGGCTGAGCGGCGAAGCGAAGTAGATGGCGCCGGCCAGTTCTCCGCCGGTGTAGAGCGAGCGCCCCGCCTTCACCGCGGTCAGCGAGGTGAAGCCGGGCACCTTCTCCAGCGCGGCCCGGTCGGCGTCCTTCTCGGTGCCCCAGAGCAGCACGTCGGCCGAGTTGAGCACACTGATCTTCTCCACCGGAATGTAGGCCTGCTCGCCGTCCTTGACGTAGGGGTCGATCTCGGCGGGGATCTCGAAGCCGAGATCGGTCAGGAACTCGGTGCTGAGCCCCTTGGGGTAGGCGATCAGGCTGCCGTCGTAGACGGCGTTCTGCAGGAAGATGGCCTTCTTGCCGGCGAAGCTCGGATTGCCGGCAGCCGCATCGGTGAACTTCTGCTGGACGGACTTCGTGAGCTGCTCACCTTCGGCGACCTTGCCGACCGCCTGGGCGATGGCCGCCAGGATCTCGGTCCAGGGCGAGAACCACATCGCGTCGGCGCGGGCATGGGCGATGGTCGGCGCGATCTTGGACAGCTTGGTGTAGTCGGCCTGCTTCATCCCCGAGTTGGGGCCGACGATCAGATCGGGCTTGAGCTTGGCGATCTCCAGGAACTGGAAGCCGTCATCGTTCTTCAACACCTTGGGCTGTGCCGAACCCAGCGCCGACTGGGCCCAGGGCCAGGTGGCGTAGGGCTGGTCGCCGTACCAGTCGGTGACGCCGATCGGAGTGACGCCGAGGGCGAGTAGGAAGTCCTGCTCGGTGACTCCGACCGAGACCACCTTGCTGGGCTGGCTCTCGATGACCGTGGAGCCGTAGGCGTGGGCGACGGTGGTCGGGAAACCGGCCGGCGTGCTGTCCGACGGCGCCGCGGACGGGGAACCGGAGGCAGCCGGAGCGGGAGCGGACCCACACCCGACCAGGCTCGCGCCCGCGACACCCAGCGCCGCCAGGCCGAGGCCGCGGCGGCTCAGCTTGTGTGCCCATACCGAATCGTCGTGCCCCATTGCCCATCCTTCGTCGTCGTGATCAACGCAGCACACACTAATCGGACTTAGGTAAGGCAATCCAAAGTTTCTCGTACTGTAGGCGGGTGCCAGCGCCCACCACGACCCGCGACGTCCGGCGGGTCCCGGTTCGGGTGGGCGGCACCGCGCTGTCCAGGGCAACAGTGCTTCTTGCGATCGGCGCCCTGCTGGCCGCCTGCCTGGCCAGCCTGATGGTGGGGGCGAATCCGCTGAGCCCCGCCCAGGTGTGGGCCGGCCTGCTCGGCCAGGAGCAGGAGGCGATGGACGTCGTCCGCGGCGGCCGGCTGCCCCGCACCGTGCTCGGCCTGTTGATCGGATCCGCGCTGGGCGCGGCGGGGGCGGTGATGCAGTCGATCACCCGCAACCCGTTGGCCGACCCGCAGCTGCTGGGCGTGAACGGCGGCGCGGCCGCCGCGGTGGTCACCGCGATCAGCGTCTTCGGCATCACCCAGCCCGGCGGCTACATCTGGTTCGCGTTGATCGGCGCGGCGTGCGCGGCCGTGCTGGTCTATCTGCTCGGCACCGGACGCCGCAGCGCGTCCAACCCGGTGCGGCTGCTGCTCGCCGGGGCCGCCGTCCAGGCCGCCCTGCAGTCCTATGTGGTGGCCACCATGCTGGCCGACCCGACCGCCTACTACAGCTTCCGGTACTGGGACATCGGCGCCCTCACCGGCCGGACCCTGGAAGACATCGGCCCGGTGGTGTGGTTCCTGGCCGCCGGCCTGCTGGGCATGATGCTGCTGGCCCGGCCGCTCAACGCGCTGTCGCTGGGCGAGGAGGCCGGACGCGCACTGGGTGCCAACATTCCGGGAACTCGGACGGCGAGCGCGGTGGTGATCGTGCTGCTGTGCGGTTCGGCCACCGCCGCGGTCGGCCCGATCGCCTTCGTCGGGCTCGCCGTCCCGCATCTGGCCCGGCTCACCGTCGGCGTCGATCACCGCACGATGCTGCCCGCGTCCGCGCTGCTGGGCGCGTTGCTGCTGATCACCGCCGACGTGGTCGGCCGGGTGATCGCCTGGCCGCAGGAGATCGGGGTCGGCATCATCACCGGGATCGTCGGGGCACCGGTGCTGGTCTGGCTGGTCCGGGCCCGGAAGGTCGGACGGCTGTGAGTACCCGCACCGATCTCGACCCGCCCCGGCGACTCCCGGAGCCGAGCACCCTACGCCTTGGTCCGTGGCGAGTGCTCGCGTCATGGCGGGGCGCACTGGTGACCCTCGCGCTGGCCTGCTGCGCAGTACTGATCGTCTTCGCCACCCTCGGCACCGGCCCGCTGCCGGTGAACCCGTCCGAAGTTCTCGACACCGTGCTGCGTCGCACCGACGAGTTCGACTTCGTGGTGCTCGACATCGGATTGCCGCGCGCCTGCGTCGCGCTGCTGGTGGGTGCCGGGCTGGGAGCTGCCGGCTCATTGCTGCAGGCGTTGACCCGCAACCCGCTGGGCAGCCCGGACGTGATCGGCTTCGACTCCGGTGCGGCGGCCGGGGCGCTGGTGGCGATGCTGACCCTCGGTGTCAGCGACCGCACCGAGACGGCCGTCTTCGCCATCGCCGGCGGGGGAGTCGCGGCCCTGGTGGTCTTCCTGCTGTCGTCGGGCGCCCGGGACACCGGCTACCGGATCATCCTGATCGGCATCGGGCTCGGCGCCCTGCTCGATTCGGTGTCGGCCTATCTGCTCACCCGCAGCGGAGTCCGGGAGTCGATGGAGGCCACCCGTTGGCTGGTGGGCAGCCTGAACAGCAGCGATTGGCCGGACGTGATCGTGGCCGGCCTGGGCCTGCTGATCCTGCTGCCCGCCGCGATCGCGCTGGGACGACAGTTGCGGCTGGTGCTGCTCGGCCCGGAGGTGGCGTCGGCGTTGGGCGTCCGGCTCGGTTTCGTCACCGGGGCCACGCTGGCGGTCTCGGTCGCGCTGTCCGCGGTGGCGGTGCTGGCCGCGGGACCGATCTCGTTCGTGGCGCTGGCCGCGCCGCAGCTGGCGGCCCGGCTGGTGGGTCAGCGCCGGATGCCGTCCGTGGTGGCGTCGGCGGCGATGGGTTCGCTGCTGCTGACGGCGTCCGATCTGATCGGATCGCGCGCCTTCGGCGACAGCGACCTGCCGGTCGGGGTGATCACCGGCGGAGTGGGCGGGGTGTACCTGGCGTGGCTGTTGTCCCGGGAATGGCGAAGGAGAATGTGATGAGCGGCGAGACCTCCAGGCTGATCGCCGAGCGACTCGACCTGCGCTACGACGACCGGGTCGTGGTCGAAGGGCTCGACGTCGCCATCCCGGACGACCGGTTCAGCGTGATCGTCGGGCCGAACGCGTGCGGCAAGTCGACCCTGCTGCGCGCGCTGGCGCGGATCCTGCGACCGCACGCCGGAAGGGTTCTGCTGGACGGCCGGACGATCCACTCGATGCCGGCCAAGGAGGTGGCGCGCACGCTGGGCATGCTGCCGCAGTCCGCCGTCGCGCCCGAGACCATCACCGTGCTGGACCTGGTCGGACGCGGCCGCTTCCCGCACCAGAGCCTGCTGCGGCAATGGTCGGACGCCGACCAGCAGGCGGTCGAACAGGCGATGGACGCCGCCGGGGTGACCGAGCTGGCCGAGCGCCCGGTCGACGAGTTGTCCGGCGGCCAGCGGCAGCGTGCCTGGCTGGCGATGGTGCTCGCCCAGCAGACCGAGATCCTGCTGTTGGACGAGCCGACCACGTTCCTCGACATCACCCATCAGCTCGACGTGCTCGATCTGTGCGCCGATCTGCGGGCCGACGGCTACACGATCGTCGCGGTGCTGCACGACCTCAATCACGCCGCCCGCTACGCCGATCACCTGATCGCGATGGCCGACGGCCGGATCGTGG
Organism: Micropruina sp.; assembly: GCF_027492755.1. Lineage (GTDB taxonomy): Bacteria > Actinomycetota > Actinomycetes > Propionibacteriales > Propionibacteriaceae > Micropruina. Next base: position 35,938 of record NZ_JAPUED010000210.1, read on the forward strand.
CCGCCGGCACTCCGGAGGAGGTGGTCACCCCCGAGTTGGTCGCGGAGGTGTTCGGCCTGGCCTGCACGGTCGTCCCCGACCCGGCCACCGGCACCCCGATGGTGGTGCCCGCGGCCCGCACCCGCCGCACCCGGCTCCGGCACTAGTGCGAGGGCACTAGCTACTTCCAGCCCAGCTGGAGAGCTACCACGACCAGCTCCGGTCGGCTCATGTTCCGAATCGTCTCCGCCCTCGCCGAGATTGGACGCGACCTCATTGCCGAGCGCACGGAGTCGGCACTCGACGCCAAGCGCCGCCGCGGTGAACGCGTTGGGGCCCAAAGCCGAAACACACTCCTGAGCAAGTTCAGCGCGCAAGGCACGTGCTCGACAACGGCGACATGACTGGCAATGAGATCGCAGGCGCTGTTGGGATGAGTCGATCGCGCATGTAGGCGCTCGTCGCGAGGGCCTGGGTCGGGCGGGATTCGCCGGCCACCTGATCCCACGGCTGCGACCTGCGCGGCGGTGTTAGCGCACGAGTTCTGGCAGTTCTCAGCGTCGGGTGGGAGCTCCGAGAGCACGTCCTCGGTGGGCCAGGGTCGATAGCGTGTCGATGAAGGCGGAGCGCTCCGGGTCGGGGAGTTCGCCGAAGAACTCCCGCTCGGCTGCGAGCACCTGCGCAGAGAGCGTCCGGTATTGCTGCTCGCCCTTCGGGGTGGCTGCGACGATACGTCGGCGACGGTCTGCAGGGTCGTCGCGACGCTCGACCAGGCCCTCGGCCTGGAGGTCGTCCACGAAGTAGGGCATGACGGTACGGTCGATGCCGAGGTAGTCGGCCAGTGCGGTCTGTGACTCGACGTTCTTGTGGATAACGGTGTGCAGCAGCTGGTAGCCCCTAGCGCCGCGCGGGAAGCTGGCGAAGACGGGGTCGACAAAGGCGGAGTATCCTCGGCCGATCATCGCGATGGACCAACCGAGGTCGCACGCTTCCAACGCCGTGGCCTCCTGTTTCACGCTCCCAGCGTACAGGCACCAACTGGCTCGCTGTCCTCGCAGCCTTCATTGTCGGCGCCTACCTCATACCATATGCTGAACATATGTCTGGTGAAGCAAGCGAATCGAAGGATCCTGCGGTGTGGCTCGTTACGGGGGCCTCCAAGGGAATCGGGCGCGAGGTGGTCGAGGCTGCGCTGGGGCACGGCGGTATCGTCATCGCCGGTTCTCGTCATCCCGAAGAACTGACGCGGTGGGCGCTTGAGCATGAGCTGCAGGACCGGGTCCTGTCCGTCGCGCTGGACGTGACCGACGAGTCGAGCGTGGCCGAGGCGGTGCATTCCGGCCTCGAGCGATTCGGCCGCATCGATGTCCTGGTCAACAACGCTGGCTACCTCCTCTATGGAGGGATCGAGGAACTCTCGGACGCCGAGGTGCGAACCAGCTTCGACGTCAACGTTTTCGGCCTGCTCAATGTCACCCGCGCCGTGCTTGCGGTGATGCGCGAGCAGGGGTCGGGCCACATCATCGATATGGCCTCGATCTCAGCGAACGTGACCTCGCCGTCGACGGGGCTCTACAGCGCCACGAAGGCGGCCGTGCTCATGCTCACGGAGGCCTTGGCCGACGAAGGGCGTGACATCGGAGTGAAGGCTACGGCGATTTGCCCCGGCGGGGTCCGCACGGACTTCTTGGACAGGTCGTCAGCCCGCCGCGCACAGAAGGTGATTGAGGCGTACCGGTCCGTGCGCGAGGCTGAGGACTCTCTCGCCAGGGGAAACCACCGGCAGGGCGGGGACCCTCGCAAGGTGGCCGAGGCGATTGTTGCGGTCGCCGGCATGGGCCAGCCCCCGCGCCGGCTCTATCTCGGCCAGGACGCCCTGCAGGCGATCCGGCGCAACCAATCCCAAGTGATTGAAGAGGTGACCCGGCATCAGGAACTGAGTGAGAGCACGACGGGCTGAGCACGCCCGTGCCAGTTTGGTCAAGGACTATGAAGAGAAAACCCAGCATTCACATTCGAAAGGTGATGTCATGACTGACACCAGCAACCCCCAGGACCGCACTCCCACTCCGGACCCGGCCGAGGACAACGCGTTCTTTCCCAGCCCCTACTCGCTGACCCAGTACACCGCAGACAAAACAGACTTCGACAGCCTGGTCACGGATCAGAAGTACACGGGCGGGAAGTGGAAGATCCTCACGATCGCTACTGAAGAGCGGTACATGCTGATGAAGAACGGGAAGTTCTTCTCCACCGGCAACCACCCCGTCGAGACGCTCCTGCCCATCCATCACATGTATGAGGCCGGCTACGGCATCGACGTGGCCACCATCTCCGGCGGACCCGGTAAGTTCGAGTGGTGGGCCTACCCCAAGGACGATGAGGCCATCGCCTCGGCCTGGGCAGGAACCAAGGAGAAGTTCAAGAACCCGCTGAAGCTCGCTGACGTCATCGCCGAAGGTCTCGACGACTACGCGGCGATCTTCATCCCCGGCGGCCACGGCGCGATGAACGTCATCCCCTTCGACCAGGACGTCCAGGCCGCCCTGGACCATTTCTTGGGCAACGACAAGCTCATCATCACCCTCTGCCACGGACCCGCTGCGTTGCTGGCGGGGAATATCGGCCGGGACTCTAACCCCTTCTCCGGGTACCAGATCACGGCGTTCCCCGACTCGCTGGACTTCGGCGCGAACCTCGAGATCGGCTACCTGCCCGGCGAAATGCCGTGGGATCTGGGCGGGACCCTGAAGAAGGAGGGCATCAAGATCATCAACGACGACATGACCGGAGCCACCACGCGCGATCGGAACCTCCTCACCGGCGACAGCCCCCTGGCGGCCAACCAGCTCGGCAAGGACTCCGTGACCGCATTGCTGGAGCAGTTCGGCAACTGATCCTGCTGCCTGCGGCGATGGTGAGCCACCGTCGTCGCCCGCAGGCTCGCACAGGCTTCTCGGTCGCGATCCCGGCACTCACCTCCAGGAGCGGAGAACCCCCATGCAATACACGGCTCCTGACTTATCCCCTTGAGAGCGCTCAGGACGAGACCGAGCGGTACTGCCCCGGCCGGAACCACAGGGGCCGTCCCACGCTGGGCGCGGTCCGCCCTTTCCGCGCGTCGCTGCGACGCGCTCCTGACACCATTGTTCGAGGAGAACAAGCCCCATGACCGCGCCTATCAGCACCCAGATTCACCTCGTTTCGCGTCCGGATGGATGGCCCACTCCAGAGGACTTCAACACCGTCGCCGTCCCTCTCGAACCGCTCGCAGACGGCGAGGTGCGCGTGCGCAATGAGTTCGTCTCGGTCGACCCCTACATGCGCGGACGGATGAACCTCGGCCGTAGCTACGTCCCACCCTTCGAGCTCGACCAGCAAATCACCGGTGCGGCTGTGGGGCGCGTGGTCGAATCACGCAACGAGGCGTTGCCTGTCGGCTCTCCGGTGACCCACTCCCACGGCTGGAGCGACATCGCACAGGATCACGCCTCGACCTTCCAAGCTGTCACCGAGCAGCCCGGCCTGCCGCTGTCGGTATTCCTCAACATCCTCGGCTCCACGGGCCTGACCGCCTACACCGGCCTGATCAAGATCGCACACATGCGCGAGGGCGACACCGTGTTCATTTCCGGGGCAGCCGGAGCGGTAGGCACCGCGGCCGGTCAGATCGCCAAGCTGCTCGGTGCGGGACGCGTCGTCGGCTCCGCCGGCTCCGCCGAGAAAGTCGCCCTGGTCACAGAGAAGTACGGCTACGACGCCGCCTTCAACTACAAGGACCCAGGCTCAGTCGCCGAGAAACTCCACCAGGTCGCGCCAGACGGGATCGACGTCTACTTCGACAACGTCGGCGGCGAGCACCTCGAGGCTGCCATCGGCGCATTCAACGACGGCGGCCGAGCCGCCCTGTGTGGTGCGATCACCGGATACAACACTGGCAACGCCGAACCCGGACCACGCAACATGTTCAACTTCATCACCCGCGGCCTGACCATGCAAGGCTTCACCCAAGGGAACTACCGGTGGGTGGTCCCCGAGTTCACCGAGCAAATGACCCAGTGGATCCGAGAAGGCGCGATCTCATATGAAGAGACCATTGTCGACGGCATCGAGAACACCGTCGAGGCGTTCCTCGGGATGATGCGCGGCAGAAACACCGGCAAGATGCTCGTGCGCGTTAGGCCCATGCAGAGTTGAGCTGGCCCGCGCCCCTTAGTTGAATAGCGCGGGGCTCCGTCGCTGTTTGGCCAGGTCGTTCAAGTGTGAGTGGCCTGGGACCGATCGATCGGCAGAACTCGACGAATAGGCGCGCTTGCTTCAAGCTCAGCGACGTTCCCTCATGTTGGGGACGAAGCGGGCTTCTTCTCAGATCCGTGCGTCCGCGCCGGAGGCAGGGACGAGACACGCCGCCAACCCGTCGTGGAGATGCCGGGCCGCTAGGCCACGCGGCACGCCCCAAACTGCGAGCGTCCTCGACGCATCGCGGCGTCGATGGTGGCCGTCCGCACCCGCGAACCGGGAATGTCGTGGTGCCCGAAGGAGCGGAAGCCG
>NZ_JAPUED010000211.1:0-3263 GCF_027492755.1 Micropruina sp.
AATCGGCAATGCCGCCCGAGGCGTGCTCGCGCTCGCTACTATAGCGCGTAGTAGACGATTCGGCGAAACTCCAGGACTGCCACGGCAGGTCCCCGCACCCATCGCGATCGGGGTGGAAGGGAGTGGGACCCGCGTGTCCGCGGGCCCCACGGCCCCCCTGCTACACCGCGTGGTTCGCCAACAGGCGGCAGTCCGGATCGACGGCCCCCCGCACCGCCTGCAACCGTTGCCATGCCTGTGCCGCGTAACCGGCGGCGACATCGACGAGGTTGTCGTCGAAGTTCAGAAAGCGTGCCCCGTTCGCCCACGGTGCGAGTGCGGCGACGGCGCGGTTCGCGTCGAGCTGGCCCTGCCTGCCCATCTCGGGCGTCGCCGCGATGGAGAGGAAGAAGGCCAGATAGTCCCCCTCCAGCCGGGCCAGGGCCGCGTCGGACGGACGGCTCAGGGCCCCGCCCAGGTGCCGGATCTCGGCCGACAGCACGGTGCTGCCCGACTCGGGTCCGGCCGCGGCCAGGAACGCCTCGATCGCCGCCGCCGGCAACCCGCCCAGCAGCGAGGACGCCGACACCGACGGGGTCGGGCCCTCCGGATCCATGTGGATGCGGGTCAGCGCCGCCGCCGGCAGGCGGGTGAAGGTGTCCATTTCCGGGTTCAGCGCGCGCAGCGGCGCCAGCAGTCCGGCGGCGTCCTGGTCGGAGCCGAGGACGGCGCCGTCGATCACCACCAGCTTCCGGCCGCTCAGGAACGGCGGCAGTTCCGGCAGCGGCGGCAGGTTCATCAGCCGCAGCGACGTGCTGGCCGCGTCCGGCGCGGTGCGCGTCCACTCGGCCCAGCGGTGGACAACCTCGGCGGCCCGCTCGGCCGGCCAGATCAGCGCTCCTGCGTAGACGTCCGGGATCGGCAGCAGGTCGAACTCGAGCGCGGTCACCACGCCGAAGCTGCCGCCACCGCCCTTGAGCGCCCAGAACAGGTCGGGTTCGTGCTCGGCATCGGCGCGCACCGGGCGTCCGTCGGCCAGCACCAACTCGACCGCACGCAGGTGGTGCGCGGCGAGCCCGTGCTGGCGTCCGTACCAGGAAAGACCGCCGCCCAACGTGTAGCCGGCGACGGCGACATCCGGAGAGGAGCCATGCAGAGCCGCCAAGCCGTGCGCGGCGGCCGCCTCGACGACCGGCTGCCACAGAGTGCCACCCAGCACCCGCGCCCGCCGATGTTCGGGGTCGATGGTCACCCCGGTCAGTTCGTGGAGCCGGACGAGGACGACGTCGGACAGGTCGGCGCGGGCGAACGGGCTGGCGCCGTGTCCGCTGCTCTGCGGGGCGATCCGCAGTCCGGCCGCTGTCGCCGTGCGCACCAGCTCGGCCACCTCCTGAGCCGAATGCGGAACCGCGACCGCCGCTGGGCGCTGGTCGACGTGAACCGCCCACGGCGTCCTGGCCTGGTCGTAGCCCTCGTCGCCCGGCAGGTAGACGTGACCCTCGCACAGCCCGCGCAGAGCCTCGGCGGCGGCGGAGCGGGGTGCCCGGAGTTCTTCGGTCAGCTCACTGGTCATTGATTGTTCCTCCTTGTGGGACGACGGTTCGGCGGAGCGGGCGGTTGCCCCCACCGCGACGGTCATGCCCGGCTGACCCAGCCAGGGCACTTCGTGGACGACGATCTCGGGCCGGACGCCGTACTCGGCCAGGCGCTGGGTCAGCACCTCGGAGGCGTCGTCGAACAGCCCGCGGTCGGTGGTGTGGATCTCGATCACGGCCAGCGTGGCCAGATGCAGCCCGGCGCTCGCCAGAACGCTCTCGAGGTTCTCCACGGCCAACACCAGTTGGGCGACGTGGTCCTCCTCGTGCAGCAGCAGCCCGTCGGCCCCGACGGGCCGCTGGACCGGAATCGTGATCTCTGCCATGGCTCAAACCCTCGCGTCCGGCGCTGACACGAACCATCCCCGGCGACAGGAGGCCTGCAGCTCCCCGGGGCAGGGTCCGCGGCTCCCCCCAGGGATCTGGGATTCCGTCGCACGCAGCGAGAGCGCACAATGGCTGCCATGCCGAGTGGACTGCTCGCCGAACGGGTTCGGCGCGACATCGAGGTGGTGGCGCACGGAGGCCTCGACCTCGACACGTTCCTCAACGAGGCGCTGCTGTCGCTACGACGCGCCGTCCCCTTCGAGGCGGTCTGCTTCGGCACCGTCGATCCCACCACGCGGCTGCTCACCAGCACCCGCAAGTACGGCAGCCTGCGCGGCCAGGATGACCGCGATCACGACTGGGGACTGATCGAGTACGGGGGTCGCGAAACCACCACGTTCACCGAGATGGCCGACTCCGGGCTTCGCGCCGCCGGCGTCCACCAAACGACGTCGGGACGGCTCGAGGAGTCCACCCGATTGCGCGAGCTGATCCAGCCCGAGTACGGCTACGGCGACGAGCTGCGCGCCTTGTGCTACGACCGCGGTCACCTCTGGGGTGAGGCCGCATACTTCCGCTCGTCCGACGATCGACCCTTCAGCGCCGACGAGGTCACCTTCCTGGCGTCGTTGACCACCGTGATGGGCGTCGGCGTCCGGGCCGGCCTGCTGGCCTCGCTCGCATCGATGGCACCGCTGGATTCACCGCAGGGGCCGGCGGTGATGATCATGGGCGCGGACGACACCATCGTCCAGGTCAACTCCGGCGCCGGTCGCTGGCTCGACGAAGTGGCGTTGGGTGGCACCGGCACCTCCTCCGCCGGGGTGATCGGGTCGCTGGTCGGTGCCGCACGCCGCTACGCCCGTGGCGAATGGCCGAGCCCGCCGCGGGCCCGGCTGAGGACCGGCAGCGGCCTGTGGCTGGTGCTGCACGCGACCCCGCTGAGCGCCCGCAACGGCATCCAGGGCGAGGTCGTGGTGACCATCGAAGAGGCGCGCCCGCCCGAGGTGGTGCCGCTGGTGGTGGCCGCGTTCGGGCTCACCGCCCGCGAGCGGGACGTCGTCGCGCTGGTGCTGCAGGGCCTGGACACCAAGGAGATCAGCGGCCAGCTGTTCCTGTCGGCCTGGACCGTGCAGGACCATCTGAAGTCGATCTTCGAGAAGGCCTCGGTGCGCAGCCGCCGGGAGCTGATCGCCCGGGTGTACTTCGACCAGTACGTGCCCCGGTTGAGCACCGGAGTGGGCCCCGGCGGTTGGTTCACGTCTTAACCACCGCTGGTCGAGCTTGTCGAGACCTCGAGGGCGCTGACAAGGGGGGTTTCGACAAGCTCAACCCGCGAAGCGTCGACAAGCTCAACCCGCG
>NZ_JAPUED010000211.1:3363-4784 GCF_027492755.1 Micropruina sp.
TCGACAAGCTCAACCCGCGAAGCGTCGACAAGCTCAACCCGCGGCAGACAGTCAGGCGCCTGCGTAGAACGCCCGCATGCCCTCCGCCAGCCACCCGGGATCACGGACGCCGCACAGTTCGCGTGCGGAATGCATGCTGAGCAGCGGGATGCCGACATCGACGGTTCGGATGCCCAGCCGGGTCGCCGACAGCGGCCCGATGGTCGAGCCGCACGGCACCGAGTTGTTCGACACGAAGTCCTGGGTCGGAACGCCGGCCGCGGCGCAGGCGCGGCGCCACACCGCCTCCCCCACCGCGTCCGTGGCGTAGCGCTGGTTGGCGTTGAACTTGATCAGCGGCCCGGCGTTGAGCAACGGCCGATGATCGGGGTCGTGCAACTGCGGATAGTTCGGGTGGACGGCGTGCCCCGCGTCCGCGGAGACCAGCACCGAGCGGGCCCGAGCAGCCGCGGATTCCTGGACGCCCCAGCCGAGGGCATCGGAGAGCCGTCCGAGCACGGTCTCCAGCAACGGTCCGCTGGCACCGGTGGCACTGGCCGATCCGACCTCCTCGTGGTCGAAGCAGGCCAGCACGGTGATCGCGTCGGCATCGGTCGCCGCCAGAGCCGTCAGCCCGGCGTGCACGCTGGCCAGGTTGTCCAGTCTCGGCGAGGCGAACAGCTCGCCGTCGAGGCCGATCCGTGCGGGTGGTTCGGTGACGAAGGCATGCAGATCATGGGCGATCACCGTGGCCGGATCGAGGCCCGCGAGAGCGGCGATCTCGGCGACCAGGTCGGCTTCCGGACGGCCGACCGCGAAGACCGGGTGCAGGTGCTGCTGCCGATCGAGCACCAGCTTCTCGTGCACGCTGCGGTCCAGGTGCGGCGCCACCTGCGGAATGCGCAGCAGCGGCCCGGTGGTGATGAGCGTGACCGCGCCCTCGGCGTCGACGAGGCGTCCGGCCAGGCCGAACTCGCGGTCCAGCCAGGAATTCGGCAGCGGGCCGCCGTAGACCTCCATGCCGGCCTGTTGCCAGCCCAGGAACGACGAGGTCGGCGTGGGCTTGAGCACGAAGCCGGGTGAATCGGTGTGCGCGCCGACGATCCGGAACGCCGTCACGTCGAGGTTGTCGGGGATGCGCCAGGCCAGCACCGAGCCGTCGCGGACCAGCACGTAGCCACCCGGCCGGGCGTCGAAGGGCAGCGTCTCGTCGACCTCGGCGAAGCCCGCGGCGACCAGCAGGTCCGCCGTGTGACGCGCGGCATGGAAGGAGGACGGGCTGGCCGTGACGAAGGCAGCCAGGCTCTCGATGTGCGCCGGCTTCACCGCTTCCGGCTGGTACGAATCCATCTGGACGGCTTCCTTACAGAGTGTGGATTGGGGTTGCCGGCAGCCTAGTCCGCACCGCCCCGTCATCCCGGCGCTACTCGTCATCCCGGCGC
>NZ_JAPUED010000211.1:4884-6002 GCF_027492755.1 Micropruina sp.
CGTCATCCCGGCGCTACTCGTCATCCCGGCGCACGCCGGGATCTCATCCACCGCCGATCGAGCTCACCCCACCGCTGATCGAGCTTGTCGAGATCCTGCTGAGGGGTCTCGACAAGCTCGACCGACGGACGCGGTGATCAGACTTAGTCGTGACCCGATTGGACGCCCGCACCGGGTCGGTCACGAGTTTTGTCAGAGGGGCCCGGCAAGATCGGGGACATGGAGATGGTTGTCCTGGCTCTGGTCGCCGCGACGCTGGGCGCTCTGCTCGGCGGGCTCGTCACGCGGGCGGTGTCGGTCGCCCGACAATCGGCCGATCAGGCGGGCCAGCAGGCAACAGCCGCGACCGCCCGCACCGAGGTCTCCGAGGCCAAGCGCGAGGCGTCCGATGCCCGCGCCGAGGCCGCCGACGCCCGGGCCGAGGCAGCGTCCGCGCGCGCCGAACTGGCCAGGGCCGGCACCGACGTGGAGCGTGCCCGGGTCGAAGCTGCCGAAGCCCGTGCCGTCGCCGCGGCGGCGCAGGCCGAAGCGGCCGAGGTCTCGGCGAATCTGGCTGCCGCGGTCGCCGAACGCGACGCCGCCGTCCGGCGGGCCCACGAGGTCACCGCCGACCGAGAGTCGTTGGTGGCTCAGTTCAAGGTGCTCTCCGCCGAAACCCTGGAACGGCAGGGCAAGGCGGCTGACGACACGGCCGAGAAGCGGCTGCGCGCCACCGAACTGCTGCTCAAGCCGGTGCACGAGACGCTCGAGGCGTTCCGCACCCGGCTCGGCGAGGTCGAGCAGCAGCGGGCGGTGCTGGCCAACGAACTGGCCAACCAGGTGCGCAACGTACAGGCCACCGGCGAGCAGTTGCGCCGTGAGACCCGGGCGCTGGCCACCGCGCTGCGCAAGCCGCACGTCCGCGGCAACTGGGGTGAGCAGCAGCTCAAGCGGGTGGTCGAGTTGGCCGGCATGGTCGAGCATTGCGACTTCGTCACCCAGCAGACCACCAGCACCTCCGCCGGCCAGGTGATCCGACCCGATCTGAAGGTGCTGCTCGACAGTGACCGGTTCGTCTGGGTCGACTCGAAGGTGCCGCTGGCCGCCTTCCTCGACGCCCACGAGACCGACGACGAGCA
>NZ_JAPUED010000212.1 GCF_027492755.1 Micropruina sp.
ATGAGATCGACGACCTGCGCGTCAATCTGCGCGAAGCCGCGGACGGCTTCCGTCCGGCCCTCGACGCGGACGAATTGGCCCAGGCCGGACGCCGCAGGCAGCGCCGCAACCGGATCATCGGGGGCGTCGCGGGCGCCGCGGCGCTGCTCGTGGTGGCCGGCGTCGGCATCCCAGCGGCGCTGAGCCTGCGTCCGGGCATTCCCGCCTCCCCGGCCGGCGGGCCGTCCGAGGCGCCGGTGCCCGGCCCGAGCGAGGAGGTGCAGTCGGTCGCGCCGCTGCCGAGCGCGGACACCTCGGACTGGCTGACCTTCTCGTCCCCGGAGTACCCGGTCACCTTCCTGTACCCGCCGGATTGGACGGTGGACGACGACCTCGGCGGCGACGGCAGCGACCTCGGCAAGCTGGACGGCTGCGACATCGTCAACTGTGTGCTCTTCGTCAACCCGCCGGATGCGAAGGCCGCGGCTCCGCTGGAACTGATCCGCGGCGGGTTCGACTCTGGCGACTCGATCGGCGGCGGCGTCACAGGCAAGACCGAGCAGATCGCCTCGATTCCGGACCTGCTGGTGTGGGGCGCCGACGATGCGACCCGGGCGCCGGCGGTCCTCCTGACCACTCCGAACCGAGCCGGTGAGCCCGCGGATTACCTGCTGGGCGCCAGCCAGCCGGAACTCACCCATCAGGTGGCGGTGGGTGACTCCTCCCCGGCAGGTCATCCGGAGTCGCGTTTCCTGTTCACCACGAACATCGGCAATATCGGCGGCAAGTACGACGAGGAGGGACGCCTGCAGGTGCTGACCATCCTCGGCAGCACCCGTCCAAACCCCGACTTCGACCCCACCCAGCCGGTCGAGGACGAGGCGGGGGACGAAGTGATCGAGGTCTTCGACACGATGAAAGCACCCGACCTGACGGTCTCCAGCGAGTCGTGGAAGTCGCTCGACGTGAAAGCCGCCAACCTGAGCGTCCGGGTGCCGCCGAAGTGGAAGGTCATCGACGACGGCGAGGGCGTGATCTGGATCAAGGCCCCTAGCGGCTACATCGTCGACCTGCTCACCAACGGCGGGCAGGAGGCCTGTTCCGCGGGTCCGCTCCCAGGGTCGGAGGCATTGGGTGTCGTGGACGGGCTGGAGGCCGCAGCCCCGGGCCTCACTGGAACCCCCGAGATTCGATGGGTGAACGACGGTCAGTACCCGGTCTGGATCGGCCTCACCCTGGAGCGAGCCGACAAGGCCTGCTTCGAGCGGGACCTGGATTTCGGCGGCAAGCACCCGGTGTACCTCGGCTCGGCCGACAACGGCGCCAATCCCACCCCCAAGGAGCTCGATCAGGCCGTGGCGATCCTGGCCAGTGCGCGGCGGCTCAGCTGAGCCGGCTCAGCCCGGATACGCCGATGGCGGCCACGCAGCAGGCGGAAAACGGTAGCTGGCCTAGTGCGCGCCGGATTCCGATAGCGCGCGACCGGTCGAGCCGCGTGGAATGAGTTCCACCGCGAGGACGGTGGGGGTCTGCTGCTGGGCCAGATGCAACGCGACCGCGGCAGCCCCCAGTTCCGAGCCGGAGGCCGCGATCCCGGTCAGCCGTGGCCAGACCGCGTCCCCGACGATGGTGCCGCCGAAGCCGACCACCGACAGATCGCCGGGAATCGACAGTCCGAGTTCGGCGGCGGCCCGGAAGGCGCCGGCGGCCAGGACGTCGTCCGCGCAGATCAGTGCCGTCGGAGGCCGGCCACTGCTGAGGAGGCGGCGGGTGGCGAGCGCTGCCGCGTCCAGGTTCAGCGGAGCGGACGCCTCCGGCCCGGCGGCGTCCGGGGCGATGGACTCCATGGCGGCCAGCCAGGCGGCATGCCGGTGGCGGAAGGTCCACCGGTCGATGGCGGCGCCGAGGTAGCCGATGCGGCGGTGGCCGAGACCGGTCAGGTGGGTCACCGCCTGGTTCATGCCCAGCGCGCTGTCGAAGACCACGCTGCCGAACCCGTCCTGTTCGGATTCGATCAGCGTGACCTGCCCGGGCCGGGCGGCCGTGCGCGGCGGCGGCCCGATGCTGAACAGCAGCAACCCGTCCACCAGTCCCGCGTCCAGGGCCTGATAGGGCAGGAAGGTCTCGCCGTCGAAGTCGGCCTCCATCAGGACGATCGAACGTCCTTGCGCCCGCGCCTCGCGCTGGGCGCCGCGGCTGACGCCGCCGAAGTAGGGGTTCTCGAAGTCGGTGACGACCAGCCCGAGCGCGTCGGTCCGGCCCGATCGCAGCGACCGTCCGGAGGCGTGCGGCTGGTAGCCGAGGGTGCGGGCGGCCTCACGGATCCGCTCCTCGATCTCCGGGGAGACCCTTCCGGAGGCCTTGCCGGCGAACACCCGGGAGACCGACGCCTGGTTCACGCCGGCCAGGCGGGCGACATCCGCTCCGGTCGGCCTGCGGCCCGATGGCTCCATGGCCTTGACTCTAGGGCATCGGCATTCGTATGCTCTACCCGAAGGCATACGAATGCCTACCGATGAAGGGATGACCATGCACTACCTCCTCGACGGAGATCCGGGCCACGACGACATGCTCACGATCTTCCTCGCCGCCAAGCATCTGGACGTCGTCGGGATCACGACGGTGAGCGGCAACCAGTCGCTGGAGAAGACCACCCTCAACGCTCGCAAGTGCGTGGAGCTCGCCGGCCTGACCGACATCCCGATCGCGAAGGGCCTGCCCCGTCCGCTGCTCAACGAGCCCCGCTACGCCCCGGAGATCCACGGCCAGACCGGCCTGGACGGGGTGGCGCTGCCCGAGCCGACCGTTGCGTTGTCGCCGCTGCACGCGGTGGACTTCATCATCGAGGCGAGCCACCGCTACGACGACCTGTGGCTGGTTCCCACCGGTCCGCTGACCAATATCGCGGCGGCGCTGATCAAGGATCCGACCCTGGCCGAGCGCATCAAGGGCATCTCGCTGATGGGCGGCTCGATGACCTACGGCGGCTCGACCGCCGCGGCGGAGTTCAACATCTACGTCGATCCGGAGGCGGCGGACGTGGTCTTCCGCTCGGGGGTGCCGCTGAAGATGTTCGGCCTCAATGTCACCCGGATGGCCTCGGCGACGGTGGCCCGGCTGGACCGGATCCGCGCGATCGGCACCCCGTTCGCCCGGACGGTCGCCGACCTGGTGGAGTTCTACCGCGCCTCGCTGCACAAGGTGTACGGCCTGGAGGGCGCATCGATCCACGATCCGCTCGCGGTGGCGATCTTCATCAAGCCGGAGCTGTTCACCATGCAGGCCATGAACGTCCAGATCGAACTCAACGGCACGCACACCCGCGGCATGACGGTCTGCGACTACCGTTACGTCGGCAACGAGGGCAAGGGCATCTACGGTGAGGAGGGGATCATCCGCGGCGCCGAGCCGAACTGCGAGGTCGCGGTGGACATGGACGTCGACGGGTTCTTCGACCTGCTCACCGACACCCTGGCCCTGTACCGGTAGCGAGGACGGAGGAACGAGATGGCCACCCTCGAACTGAGCCTGAACGAGCAGCAGCTCGCGTTGGTCGACGCGCACGTCCGGGCGAACGGGCTGCCCGACCGCGCCGCCCTGGTCTCCCGGGCGCTGGACGAGTCGCGCCCCGTCCCGCACTCCGGGCTTGACCCGGAGCGGCGCCGCAACCCCGCCGCCAAGCGGGAGCGGAAGGTGCTGGCCGAGCACGTCCTCGAACCGGGGACGGGCAAGGCCGTGGTCGTGCGCGCCGGCGACCTGCTGCGGGTCGAGCAGCTCCGCGGCGGCCAGTGCGGGGACTTCAACATCTTCAGTCTGGAGAACCACCACGAGCATCTTCATGTCGGACGCACCCGCAGTCTGCATGGGAAGAGCCCGGCCCGGGGCGACCTGGTGTGGTCGCGGGCGCCGTGGGAGCGTCCGCTGATGGCGATTCTGGAGGACACCGGGCAGACCGACACCCTGGTGCCGTACTGCAGCGCGCTGCTGTACTGGCGGCTGTTCGGGCAGCGGCAGCACACCAACTGCCAGCAGATCCAGATCGAGGCGCAGCGCGAGTACGGGCTGCCGCCGTACGCGGTGCACGAGTCGCTCACCTCTTCATGTACGTGGATCAGGACGAGGACGGCGTCCCGGTGATCCGGCCGAACCCTGCGGGCCCCGGCGACTTCATCGAGCTGCTGGCCTACCGGGACGTGCTCGCCGTGGTCAACGTCTGCGGCGACGACCTGGGCGTCACGAGCAACTTCGAACTCCGCGACCTGCGGATCGTGGTGCTCGAGGGGACGGACGAGGATCGGGCGCTCGGCGAGACCTTCCAGCGGCAGGACCATCCGACCGGACTGCTCCCGCACCCCTACGACATTCCGGCCGCGCCACTGGTCGCCGATCCGGGTTACGTGCCGGCGTTCCCGCACGCTCCGGTCGTGCGGCACCCGGTCGCGGTGACGCTGAGCGAGGCGGAGCAGACCCGGCTCGAAGCCCTCGCCAAGCGAGAGCTGTACGGCGACGACCTCGCCGCGTCCCTGCGGGACATCACCCTGACCTGGGTGACCCATCAGCCCAGAGTCGAGCAGGAGGACGATCGTCCGGCCATTCCTGAGGAGCAACGATGAATGAGTACCAGCGGCAGACCCTGGAGCTGTATCGGAGCCTGTACGGCCTGGCCGAGCAGGATCTCTACCGTGACCCGGAGCGATCCGAGGCCGAGGTGGTTCTCGCCGCCGTGGCCGACTATCACACGGATCGGCCGCACGCCTTCGACATCGACCCGGGTGCGTCCGCCCTGGTCGTGATCGACATGCAGGCGGGGTTCGTCCGGCGAAGCAGCCCGCAGTGGATCCCGCAGGCCGAGCGGATCGTCCCTCGCCTGGACGAGGTCGCCGAGGCGGCCCGGCAGCGCGGAATCCCGGTGGTGTTCACCTCGGCACAGTTCCTGGACCCGTCGCCGACAGACGCCCTGCGGATGACCGCCGCCATCGCCGAGGGCAATCTCGGCGCCGGCACCGAGCAGCTCGAGATCCTGCCGGAACTGTGGCGCGAGGGCGACCTTCTGATCGGGACCAAGCACACCTACGACGCCTTCTGGCAGACCGATCTGGATTACATCCTGCGCGGCCTTCGGAAGGACACGCTGGTGATCGCGGGCACGCTGACCAACTTCTGCTGCGAGGCGACCGCGCGGGCCGGCTTCGACCGGGGCTATCACGTCGTGCTGTGCTCGGATCTCTGCGCGAGCGACAACCCGTGGACGCACGACGCCACGCTCCAGACGATGCGGCGCGGCTACGGACGGGTGGTCGACAGCAGCGCGGTGCTCGACGCCTGGCAGGCCTGATCGTCCGCTGGTCGTCTGGGCTAGTCCGCGAGGGTCTCGACCGCGGCTTGGGCCAGCGCTTCCGCGACCTGCTGTCGGAAGGCGGGTGACTTCATCAACTTCAGATCCTTGCTGTGGCGCATGTTGCCGGCCTCGAGCATGATGCCCGGGGTCTGCTTCAGCAGGTTCAGGGTGGCGATGTCGGAGCGCGGGCTCAGGGCGGCGCCCTTGCCGATGTAGGTCGAGCGCGGCATCGTGGTCAGTTCTTGGAGGGCGGAGCGGGCGTTGAGGGCCAGCGTCCGCGACTGCTTCTCCAGCTTCGAGCCGCCGGCCATGGTGGTCGAGATGATGACGTGGAAGCCGCGATCCTTCTTGCCGTAGCTGCCATCGGCGTGGATCGAGATCATCAGATCGGCCTCGGCGTCGTTGGCGACCTGGGCGCGCTTGTTCACGCACGGGCCCAGCCCGGAGTCGTTCTCCCTGGTCAGCAGCACCTTCGCACCGAGCTTCTCGAGTTCGGCCTTGAGCAGCTTCGCCTGCGCCCAGTTGTAGGCGTGCTCACTGAGCCCCTTCCCCGAGGTGCCGGAGGAGTTGCAGGCCTTCTTCTTGCCGTTGCCCGCAGGCACCTTCTTGGTGTTGAAGGACTTGCGGTACTTCCCGTTGTGCCCCGGATCGACCACGATCACC
>NZ_JAPUED010000213.1 GCF_027492755.1 Micropruina sp.
GCAAGGGCAACTACACCTTCGGCCTGACCGAGCAGGTCATGTTCCACGAGATCGATCAGGACCGGATCGACCGCGTGCGCGGCATGGACATCACCTTCGTCACCACCGCGACCAACGACGACGAGGGCCGGGCGCTGCTGAAGCACCTGGGCTTCCCGTTCAAGGCCCCGGAGAACGATCCGAAGAAGGCCGTCGCCAAGAAGCGGCGTCCGCAGGGTGCTTCCAAGAGCGCCCAGAAGAAGTCCCTGAAGAGGAAGTGACGAAGGTATGGCCAAGACAGCGCTGAAGGTCAAGCAGGCCCGCAAGCCGAAGTTCGGCGTCCGCGCCTACACCCGGTGCAGCAAGTGCGGCCGGCCCAAGGCCGTCTACCGCAAGTTCGGCCTGTGCCGGGTCTGCCTGCGGGAACTGGCGCACGCCGGTCAGCTCCCCGGTGTGACCAAATCCAGCTGGTGAGTTGATCACCTCCACCCGAACAGGTCAGGCGCCTGGGAAACGGCGTCCTGAAACCGTCCGAGAAAGAAGAAACAAGTCATGACCATGACTGACCCGATCGCAGACATGCTGACGCGTCTGCGCAACGCCAACCAGGCATACCACGACTCGACGTCGATGCCGCACAGCAAGATCAAGGTCGGCATCGCCGAGATCCTGAAGGCCCAGGGCTACATCAGTGGCTTCGAAGTCAAGGACCCGGCGGCCGGCGAGGTCGGCAAGACGCTGACCCTCACCCTGAAGTACGGCTCCAACCGGGAGCGCTCGATCGCCGGTGTCCGGCGGATCAGCAAGCCCGGTCTGCGGGTCTACGCCAAGTCCAACGAGCTGCCGAAGGTGCTGGGCGGCCTGGGGATCGCGATCATCTCGACCTCCCAGGGCCTGCTCACCGACGCCGAGGCCAACGCCAAGTCCGTGGGCGGCGAAGTGCTCGCCTACGTGTGGTGAGAGAGGAGTACTGACATGTCGCGAATTGGCAGGCTCCCGATCGCCGTCCCGGCGGGCGTGGAGGTGAAACTGGACGGCCAGCAGGTCGAGGTGAAGGGCCCCAAGGGTTCCCTCACCCACACCGTGGCCGAGCCGATCAAGATCGGTCGCAACGATGCCGGTGAGCTCGAGGTGACCCGCCCGGACGACGAGCGGATCAGCCGCTCGCTGCACGGACTGACCCGAACTCTGGTGGCCAACATGGTCACCGGTGTGACCGCCGGCTACGAGAAGAAGCTCGAGATCGTCGGCGTCGGCTACCGCGTCATCGCGAAGGGCCCGACCCAGCTCGAGTTCAACCTCGGTTTCAGCCATCCGGTCGTGGTGAACGCCCCCGCGGGCATCACCTTCTCGGTCGAGAAGCCGACGGCGTTCACCGTCTACGGCATCGACAAGCAGGCCGTCGGCGAGGTTGCGGCGAACATCCGCAAGATCCGCAAGCCGGAGCCCTACAAGGGCAAGGGTGTGCGCTACGCCGGCGAGCGGGTTCGCCGCAAGGTTGGAAAGGCTGGTAAGTGATGGCTATCTCGCTGTCGAACAACAAGGCGACGGCCGACCGGGTCGCGGCGCGGCTGCGCCGGCAGGTCCGGGGCCGCAAGAAGATCGCCGGCAGCCCGGAGCGTCCGCGGCTGGTCGTCACCCGCTCGGCTCGGCACCTGTTCGTCCAGGTGATCGACGACACCGCGGGCAGCACGCTGGCCTCGGCGTCCTCGATGGAGGCCGACGTCCGCAAGGTGAAGGGCGACAAGACCGAGGTGGCCAAGAAGGTCGGTGCGCTGATCGCCGACCGCGCCAAGGCCGCGGGTGTCACCACGGTGGTCTTCGACCGCGCCGGCAACAAGTACCACGGACGGATCGCGGCGCTGGCCGACAGCGCCCGTGAAGCCGGCCTGGGATTCTGACGGACTCGAAAGGACAACAACGATGAATGGAAACCAGCGCCGCGGAGGCGGTGCCGCTGGTGGCGAGCGTCGTGGCCGCGAGGACCGTCGGGGCAACAACGCCGATAAGGACAAGAGCAACTACCTCGAGCGGGTAGTGGCGATCAACCGGGTGGCCAAGGTCGTCCAGGGTGGCCGCCGGTTCAGCTTCACCGCGCTGGTCGTGGTGGGCGACGGCGACGGCACCGTGGGTGTCGGCTACGGCAAGGCCCGCGAGGTTCCGGCCGCGATCGCCAAGGGTGTGGAAGAGGCCAAGAAGGCGTTCTTCCGGGTGCCCCGCATCCAGGGCACCATCCCGCACCCGGTGCAGGGCGAGAAGGCCGCCGGTGTGGTCATGCTCCGTCCGGCTTCCCCGGGTACCGGCGTCATCGCCGGCGGCTCGGCCCGCGCCGTGCTCGAGTGCGCCGGTGTGCACGACGTGCTCGCCAAGTCGCTGGGCTCGGACAACGCGATCAACGTGGTGCACGCCACCGTTGCCGCGCTGAAGAGCCTGGAAGAGCCCGAGCAGGTCGCCAAGCGTCGTGGCCTGCCGGTGGCGGACGTCGCCCCGGCCGCGCTGCTGCGCGCCCGTGAGGAGGCGAAGCACTGATGAGCAAGATCAAGGTGACCCAGGTCAAGTCCGGCGTGGGTCGCAAGCAGAACCAGCGCGAGACCCTGCGGTCGCTCGGTCTCAAGCGGATCGGTGACTCGGTGGTGATCGAGGCCCGTCCCGAGCTCGTGGGCATGGCCAAGTCGATCTCGCACCTGGTCACCGTCGAGGAGGTCGACTGACATGCCGCTGAAGTTGCATCACTTGCGCCCGGCTCCGGGTGCCAAGACCGAGAAGACCCGGGTGGGTCGTGGTGAGGGCGGCAAGGGCGGCAAGACCGCCGGCCGTGGCACCAAGGGCACCGGGGCGCGCAAGAACGTGCCGCAGAACTTCGAGGGCGGGCAGATGCCGCTGCACATGCGGCTACCCAAGCTGCGCGGCTTCAAGAACCCGTTCCGGGTCGAGTACCAGGTGGTGAACGTCGCCAAGCTCGGCGAACTGTTCCCCAACGGTGGTGAGGTCGGCGTGGCCGATCTGGTCGCCGCTGGTGCCGTCCGCGACGGCAACCTGGTCAAGGTGCTCGGCAACGGGGAGCTCTCCGTCGCCCTGCAGGTGAGCGCGCATGCGTTCTCCGCTTCCGCCAAGACCAAGATCGAGGCCGCCGGGGGCACCGCCACCCAGCTCTGAGCTGATCTGAGCGCGAGGGCGGGACGACGTTCGGTCGTCCCGCCCTCGTGCTGTGCGCCTCGCCAATCGCCGCTGACACCGCGTCCGGCGCGGTGTCAGCTGCCCGCTATCCTGACCGGGATCGAAAGGGAACATCCCTGCCATGACCTCCGCTCACCTGCACCATGCTGCCCTGGACGCGATCGGGCAGGAGATCGTGGACGGCGCCCGCCCGGTCGGTTCGGTGCTGACCCTGGCCGACTTGGAGCAACGGTTCACCGTGTCCCGGACGGTGGCCCGCGAGATCATGCGGATCCTGGAATCGCTGGGCATGGTGCGTTCCCGGCGCCGGGTGGGCATCACCATCCGCCCTCGGTCGAGCTGGAACGTGCTCGACCCGCTGGTGGTCGGCTGGCGGCTGCGCGGCGAGGAACACGACCGGGTGCTGCTCGACGTCACCGAACTGCGTGCGGCACTGCAGCCGATGGCGGCTGAGCTGGCCGCCCGCAACGCCACCGTCGAGCAGCGCGAGCGACTGATCGAGCTGGCCGACGAGATCGTCCGCACCAGCCGGCATCCGGAACGCACCGACGAACTCGCCGAGGCCGAGCTGGCCTTCCACATGCTGTTGCTCCGGGCGACGGCCAACGAGTTGTTCGCCGGCTTCTCCGGCGTGGTGCGGCTGGTCGAGCGACTGGACGGCCCGCAGTCACCCGAACCCGGCCTGGTCTGGGCGGAGCGCTACCGCCGGATCGCCGCCGCGGTGGCGGCCGGGGACGGCGAGACGGCCAGGATCGCGTCCCGCGCCCAGGTGGCCCAGGGCCTGGCCGGGATGACCGCACGAGTGGGGGAGCGGCCCTCGATCGCCGAGCCGCCGAGCTCGGATCACTGGTCCGTGTAGTACCGAACCACAATGTTCGGCGGCGTCCGAGATGTCCGTTTCCGGCTCGGTCCGGGCGGGGCTGTGGAACTTGGTAGAGTTTGCCGGGTTGCGCGCGGTTCTCGCGCGCGCTGATCAAGGGTAGAGGAGTACTGGTCGGATGCTGTCGGCCTTCGTCAACGCGCTGAGGACGCCAGACCTGCGCCGCAAGATCCTGTTCACCCTCGGTATCCTCGCGGTCTTCCGGCTCGGCTCCGTGATCCCGACGCCGAACGTGAACCTGGTGAATGTGAACGCCTGCCGGGTCGAGGCCGCCTCGGGCGCCAACGCCGGGCTCTACTCGATGATCAATCTGTTCTCGGGTGGGGCGCTGCTGCAGCTGGCCATCTTCGCGCTGGGTGTGATGCCCTACATCACCGCGAGCATCATCCTGCAGCTGCTCACCGTGGTGATCCCGCGGTTGGAGGCGCTGAAGAAGGAGGGCGCGTCCGGCACTGCCAAGATCACTCAGTACACCCGCTACCTGACCCTGGTGCTGGCCGTACTGAACGCCACCGCGTTCGTCACTCTGGCCGTCAACGGTCAGCTGTTCCAGGGCTGCACCCGCGACCTGGTCTACGACAAGGGCATCTTCGCGATCATCGTGATGGTGATGACGATGACCGCGGGCACCGGCCTGATCATGTGGATGGGCGAGCTGATCACCGAGCGCGGCGTCGGCAACGGCATGTCGATCCTGATCTTCACCCAGATCGCCGCCCAGTTCCCGGCTTCGCTGTGGTCGATCAAGGAGAGCCGCGAGGGCGCCGCCGGCTGGCTGGCCTTCGCGGTGGTGATGGCGGTGGGCCTGCTGGTCATGCTCGGCGTCGTCTATATGGAGCAGGCGCAACGCCGCATCCCGGTCCAGTACGCCAAACGTATGGTGGGTCGCAGGCTGTTCGGCGGCACCACCACCTACATTCCGCTGAAGGTCAACCAGGCCGGCGTCATCCCGGTCATCTTCGCCTCGTCGATGCTCTACCTGCCGGTGCTGTACTCGCAGTTCCAGCCGGACAGCCCGGTCTCGGGATGGATCCAGACCCACCTCGTCCAGTCCAACGGACTGTGGTACAACACGATCTTCTTCGCGATGATCATCGCGTTCACCTACTTCTACGTGGCGATCACCTTCGACCCGGTCGAGGTCGCCGACAACATGAAGAAGTACGGCGGCTTCATTCCGGGCATCCGGGCCGGCAAGCCGACCGAGGACTACCTGGCGTTCGTGCTCTCGCGGCTGACCGCGCCGGGCTCGCTCTACCTGGGCCTGATCTCGCTGATCCCATCCATCGCGTTCCTCTTTTTCAACGCACAGAACGAATTCCCCTTCGGTGGCACTAGCATTCTGATCGTTGTCGGCGTTGGGTTGGACACGGTCAAGCAGATCGAGAGCCAGCTGCAGCAGCGCAACTACGAAGGATTCCTCAGATAGCTCAACGGTGAGGCAGGACGCAATGCGATTGTTGATCATGGGCCCCCCGGGTGCCGGTAAAGGCACCCAGGCCGCCGTCATCGGCGAGCACTACAACATTCCGGCCATCTCGACCGGGAACATCTTCCGGTTGGCCATCACGAACCGGACGCCGCTGGGCGAGCGGATCAAGCGGATCATCTCCGAGGGTGGCTACGTTCCCGATCGGCTCACCCTGCAGGTCGTCATCCAGCGCCTCGAGGAAGAGGACGCCAAGGGCGGCTGGCTGCTGGACGGCTTCCCGCGCACGGTGGGCCAGGTGAAGGCGCTCGACAAGGAGTTGGACGCCCATGGCTTCCGCCTCGACGCCGTGGTGTCGCTGACCGCCGACGAGGAGGCGATCATCCAGCGGATGCTGAAGCGCGCCGAGATCGAGGGCCGTCCCGACGACAACGA
>NZ_JAPUED010000214.1:0-1203 GCF_027492755.1 Micropruina sp.
TCTCGACAAGCTCGACCAACGGTGAGTCAATGAAGTCATGAAGTCCCCGCCGGTGCGGATCGTCACCGCAGCAGCCCTTTTCGATGGACACGACGCCGCGATCACCGTGATCCGGCGGGTGTTGCAGGCGCGTGGGGCCGAGGTCGTCCATCTGGGCCACGACCGGTCGGTCGAAGATGTGGTGAACGCGGTGATCGACGAGGACGCGCACGGGGTCGGGGTGTCGTCCTATCAGGGCGGACACCTGGAGTACTTCGGTTATCTGGTCGACCGGCTCGCCGAGCTGGGCTCGGACGCCAAGGTGTTCGGCGGCGGCGGCGGGGTGATCGTCGCCGACGAGATCGAGGCGCTGGCCGCCAAGGGCGTCACCATCTACAGTCCGGGGGCCGGGCAGCGGCTCGGCTTGATGGGCATGGCGGACGAGGTGATCGCCGCCTGTCGCGAGGTGCAGAGATCTCGACACGCTCGCTCTGCGGTGGGCGAGGAGTCCCTCGGCACCGGTCTGCCGCGCGCGATCAGCGTTCTGGCTGAGGGTGGACAGCTCGACCTGCCGGACGTCCGTCCGCCGGTGCTGGGCATCACCGGCACCGGCGGCTCGGGCAAGTCGTCACTGACCGACGAGTTGCTGTTGCGGTTCCGGCGGCACGCGCCGGAGGTGCGGATCGCGGTGCTGGCGATCGACCCGACCGCACGGCGCGGCGGTGCGCTGCTCGGCGACCGGATCCGGATGAACGCCCTGGACGGCGTCTACTTCCGGTCGCTGGCCACCCGAGGTGCGGCCGGCGGCATCCCGAAGGGCCTGGACGACATGATCCGGGCCTGCGGGGCCGATCACGATCTGGTGATCGTGGAGACCCCGGGCATGGGGCAAGGGGACGCCTCGATCGCCGACCATGCCGACGTCGTGCTGTATGTGATGACGCCCGAGTACGGTGCCTCGACCCAGCTGGAGAAGATCGCCGCGCTCGAGGTGGCCGACCTGGTCGCGATCAACAAGTACGACCGGCGCGGTGCCGAGGATGCCCGGCGCGATGTCGGACGCCAGTTGATTCGCAACCGGGGTGCGTTCGGGGAGTCCTGGAGGGACCAGCCGGTGATCGGGACCATCGCGTCGCGGGTCAACGACGACGGGGTGAACCGGTTGTTCGAGCGGCTGTGTGTGTTGCTGGCCGCGGCTGGGGTCTCGACAAGCTCGACCAGCGG
>NZ_JAPUED010000214.1:1303-3541 GCF_027492755.1 Micropruina sp.
GGGGCGATCATTCCGCGTGGCAAGGAGCGATACCTGGCCGATGTGGCGGAGACGATCCGCGACTACCACGCCACCACCGCGAGCCTGGTGGACGCCGTGCGCCGCCACGAGCAGGTGGAGGCCGTCGCCGCGCTGCTCGACGACCCAACTCCGCTGAGTGCTCTGCGCACCGAGTTGCCGACCGAGGCGTCCGGACTGTTGGACGCCTGGCGCGCCCACTCCGAGACCGAGCGGCCGACCGCCGAGACGCTGTCCGGCCTGACCCTGCCGCGGGTGGCGCTGCCGCCGTCCGGAACAGAGGCTGGGGAGCTCGTCCGCTACCTGCGCAAGGAGAACCGTCCGGGCAGCTTCCCGTTCACCGCTGGCGTGTTCCCGCTGAAGCGGTCGGGGGAGCGTCCGACCCGGATGTTCGCCGGCGAGGGGGACGCCGCGCGCACCAACCGGCGCTTCCACCTGCTGGCCGCGGGGCAGCCGTCCACCCGGTTGTCGACCGCCTTCGACTCGGTCACCCTCTACGGACGCGACCCTGCCCGACAGCCCGACATCTACGGCAAGGTCGGCACCTCGGGGGTGTCCATCGCGACCCTGGACGACATGCGCGACCTGTTCGCCGGCTTCGACCTGGCCGACGATTCGACCTCGGTGTCGATGACCATCAACGGTCCGGCGCCGACCATTCTGGCGATGTTCCTGAACGCTGCGATCGACCAGGCCGGCGACCCCGAGGTGGTGCGCAAGGTGCGTGGCACCGTCCAGGCCGACATCCTCAAAGAGGACCAAGGGCAGAACACCTGCCTGTTCTCGATCGACTTCTCACTACGGGCGATGGCCGATGTGCAGGAGTGGTTCATCGAACACGGGGTGAAGCGCTTCTATTCGGTGTCGATCAGCGGCTATCACATCGCCGAGGCCGGGGCGAACCCGATCACCCAGCTGGCGCTGACCCTGGCCAACGGGTTCACCTACGTCGAGGCGTACCTGGCCCGCGGCATGGCGATCGACGATTTCGCGCCCAACCTGTCCTTCTTCTTCTCCAACGGCATGGACGCCGAATACTCGGTGATCGGACGGGTCGCCCGTCGGATCTGGGCGGTTGCGCTGCGCGACCGGTATGGCGCCGGCGAGCGGGCGCAAAAGCTGAAGTACCACATCCAGACCTCGGGTCGGTCGCTGCATGCCGCCGAGATGGAGTTCAACGACATCCGGACGACGCTGCAGGCCCTCTGCGCGTTCTACGACAGCGCCAACAGCCTGCACACCAACGCCTACGACGAGGCGGTCACCACGCCGTCGCCGGCGTCGGTGCGGCGGGCGCTGGCGATCCAGCTGATCATCGACAGCGAATGGGGGCTGGCCGCGGTGGACAACCCGCTGCAGGGGTCGTATCTGATCGAGCAGCTCACCGACCTGGTCGAAGAGGCGGTGCTGGCCGAGTTCGACCGGATCGCCGACCGCGGCGGCGTCCTGGGTGCGATGGAGACCGGCTATCAGCGTGGGTTGATCCAGGACGAATCGATGCTCTACGAGGCGCGTAAACACGACGGCACGCTGCCGATCATCGGCGTCAACACCTTCATTGACGCCGACGCCGAGGCGTCCGTGCCCACCGTGCTGGCCCGCGGCACCACCGAAGAGAAGGAGTCCCAGTTGGCCCGGCTGGCAGACTTCCACGCCCGGCACGCCGACGAGGCCCCTGCTGCACTCGCCCGGTTGAAAGAGGTGGCACTGACCGGCGGCAACGTCTTCGACGAACTGATGCGCACAGTCCGCGTCGCCTCCCTCGGCCAGATCACCGACGCCTTCTTCGAGGTCGGCGGACGCTACCGCCGCACCATGTGACCCTGGGGGGATCCGGGTGCGTGTGCCACCCTGGGAGCATGACTCCCGACGACCTGGTGCGCTTGCGCCGGGCCCGCGACCGGATGGACCGCGACTTCGCCGAGCCGTTGGACGTCCCACAGTTGGCCCGCGAGTCGCTGATGTCGGTCGGGCACTTCCAGCGGTCGTTCAAGGAGGCCTTCGGCGAAACCCCGTACGCGTGGCTGATGACCCGCCGGATCGAACGCGCCATGGCGCTGTTCCGCAACACCGACAGGTCGGTCACCGACGTGTGCATGGAGGTCGGCTGTACGTCGCTCGGCTCATTCAGCAGCCGGTTCACGGAACTGGTGGGGGAGACCCCCAGCGCCTACCGCAGCCGTTCCCACGACGACCTGCGCGGCATTCCGAGTTGCATCG
>NZ_JAPUED010000214.1:3641-5770 GCF_027492755.1 Micropruina sp.
TTTTCGAGAAGCAGCAGCCGTGGCGTCCGCCTAGCGTCGAGGACATGACAGCACTGCAGAGCCTGACGCTCGCGAATACCTTCGTCCACACCATCGATCCCGATCGCTCGCTCGCCTTCTACCGCGATGTGCTCGGATTCAGCGTCACCACTGACGTGACCAACGGCGATTTCCGCTGGGTCACCCTGACGACGCCCACCCAGCCCGAGTTGGAGATCACCCTCGACCAGATCGGACCGGGCGCGATGCCGATGACCGACGGTGACCGGCAGGCGTTGACCGAATTGCTCGCCAAGGGCCTGCTCACCGCGCTGATCTTCGACTGCGACGATGTGGACGCCGTGTACGAGGCCGTCCGCGCCTCCGGTGCCGACGTGCTGCAGGAGCCCGCCGACCAGTTCTACGGCGTCCGGGACTGCGCGTTCCGCGACCCCGACGGCAACATGGTCCGGTTCAAGACCGACCTGGCCCAGGACTGAGAGATGTGCCTGCCGCCGTGGGTGGCCAGGGCATTCGCCGAACAGACCCGGTCACGTCGTGAGCCGTCCGTCGTTGGATCGAGGGAGCCGCGCCCGCGTCCCCGCGTTGACCGGCCATTCACCGGAACGCTCACCCTTTCCACACCGATCCGAATCAAGGAGACGATCCACCGATGACCCGCAACACCGACAGCAACGACGGCTTCACCGCCGAGGAACGCGCCGCGATGAAGGAGCACGCCGCCGAACTGCGTGCCGCCAAGCGTCGCTCGGGGAAGAAGGAACTCGAGGCGCAGGCCTGCCTGGACAAGATCGCCGAAATGCCGGACGCCGACCGCGTCATCGCCGAGCGGATCCACGCGCTCGTCAGCGCCAACGCTCCCGAACTGGACGCCAAGACCTGGTACGGCATGCCCGCCTACGCCCGCGATGGACAGGTGATCTGCTTCTTCCAGCCGGCCAGCAAGTTCAAGGCCCGCTACGGCACCTTCGGGTTCAACGACGGCGCGCTGCTCGACGACGGCAGTGTGTGGGCGACCAGCTTCGCCGTGGCCGGTCTCGCCGAGGCCGACGAGGCGTTTCTCGGTGAGCTGATCCGTAGGGCGGTGTCGGAAGCCTGACGCATGGACGGGTCGAGCGTGGCAAGGTGCTGCTGTGATCGAGAAGTATCTGAGTATCGCCGGGCCGGTCGAGGCCGAGATCGAGGATCGACGCTCCCGCTTCCTGGCCCATCTGGAGCCGGTGTCCGATGAGGCGGCGGCCCGGGCGGTGATCGAGTCGGTCCGCAAGCAGCACCACACCGCCGGCCATCACTGCTCGGCGTTCATCCTCGGTCCGGACGGCGCCGTCGAGCGCAGCAGCGACGACGGCGAGCCGGCTGGAACCGCGGGTGCGCCGATGCTCGAGGTACTCCGTGGACGCGAACTGCGCGATGTGGTGGCCGTCGTCACCCGCTGGTTCGGCGGCACCCTGCTGGGTGCGGGTGGCCTGGTCCGGGCCTATTCGGACGCGGTCGCCGCGGCGTCCGATGCGGCCGAACTGGTCCGCTACCGGCTGGCCGACATGCTGGAGCTCGAGGTGGACTATGCGATCGCCGGCCGGGTCGAGGCGTCCCTGCGTGACCGCGGCGTCCAGGTGGCCGACGTCCGGCACGGTGCACAGGCGACCCTGGTGTTGGCCGTTCCGCCCGCGGAGCGCGCGGCGGTGACGTCCGCGATCGCCGAACTGACCGGCGGCCGGGGCCGTCCGGTCGGGGCCGGTACGCGCTGGCTCGCCTGACCCTCGAACATCGGGGGACGGTTCTTTCACGTTCGAAATTCGCACGCCGAAGAACCGTCCCCCAACGTTTGAGATTCGAATGGGAGAGAACCGTCCCCCAACGTTCGAGAATCGAATGGGAGAGAACCGTCCCCGCTCAGGCGCGGTCGGTGTGGCCGAGCGAGCGCTCCGGCGCGACCAGGTCACGGACGCGGCGCTTCAGCTCGGCGATCTCGGGGAAACCGCCGTCGGTCTTGCGGTTCCACACCGTCACCTCGTCGACGGCGACCCGGAACATGCCGCCGTGGGACGGAATCAGCATCACCCCGCCCAGATCGTCGGGGAAGGTCTGCAACAACTCACCCTGATACCAGGACGCCCGCAAGAGCCATC
>NZ_JAPUED010000215.1 GCF_027492755.1 Micropruina sp.
TCGGGGAAGGTCTGCAACAACTCACCCTGATACCAGGACGCCCGCAAGAGCCATCGGCAGTCGATGCAATAGCGAATGGTCACGATGGGCTTGGACACCCGGCCATTGTCGCGTGCATTCATCTGGTTGACGGCAAGGCAGGGGTTTACCGATCGACCCGGACGCCGGCGGCGCGCAGCTCGGCCACCACGTCCGGGACGTTGTCGGGGGCGACCGCGGCGGTCAGGTCGAGCAGCACCCGGGTCGGGAAGCCGCTGCGGGCCGAATCCAGGGCGGTGGCCCGGACGCAGTAGTCGGTGGCGATGCCGCAGACGTCGACCTCGGACGCGCCGTGCTCCGTGAGCCAGTCGCCCAGCCCGTCACCCGAAGCGTCCTTGCCTTCGAAGCCGGAGTAGGCGGCGGCGTATTCGCCCTTGTCGAACACCGCATCGAAGCCCCTCCACACCAGATTCGGGTGGAACTCGGCACCCGGCGTCCCGGCCACGCAATGCGGTGGCCACGAGTCGACGTAGTCGGGACGGTCCGAGAAATGCGAGCCCGGATCGATGTGGTGGTCGCGGGTCGCCACCACCGCGTCATACCCGGACTCACCCGTCAGCAGCTCCGAGATCGCGGACGCCGTGCCGGCACCACCGGCCACCGCCAGCGAACCGCCCTCACAGAAGTCGTTCTGGACGTCGACGACGATCAGCACCCGGGTCATGCCTCGCTCCTCGCGTACGGGTTGTCGGTGACATGCCCGTCCGCGTCCAGCATCAGGGTCGGGATCGCCGCCTCACCCTTGGACATCTTCAACGCCGCCAACGGCAACTCGGCCCGCGAGCGCACATGCCGTTCCTGTCCGGCCGACAGCGGCTCGTCGCCCACGATCTCGCCGTCGCGGATCAGCTCGACCAGCAGCGGCCGGTCATTGCCGTCGCTCTCGGGCGCCGAACCGATGCCGATCACCTCGGCCTCCGCCTTGCCCCGGGCATCCAGCCGGCGCAGCGCGAATTTGCGGCCGCCGATGCTGGTCTTGTTCACGCTCTTCTTCGCCACCGGCAGCAGGGGCGCGTCCGGCTCGTCGGTGTCGGCCCGGGCCACCAGCTTGTAGACGAAGCCGCAGGTGGGTGCGCCGGAGCCGGTGACCAGCGAGGTGCCGACCCCGAAGCCGTCCACCGGGGCACCGCGCAGCGCGGCGATCTGCCACTCGTCGAGATCGGAGGTGACCAGGATCCGAGTGTGGGTGGCGCCCAGCGAATCCAGCAGTTGTCGCACCTGGGTGGCAAGTTCAGCCAGATCGCCGGAGTCGAGCCGGATCGCGCCGAGCCGTCCGTTGGTCAGCTCGATGCCGGTGCGCACCGCGGCTTCGATGTCGTAGGTGTCGACCAGCAGGGTGGTGTCCTCGCCGAGGGACTCGATCTGGGCGCCGAACGCCTCCCGCTCGGAGCCATGCAGCAGGGTGAAGCTGTGCGCCGCCGTCCCCCTGGTCGGGACGCCGTAGCGGCGTCCGGCTTCCAGGTTGGAGGTGGCCGAGAATCCGGCCACGTAGGCGGCGCGGGCCGCCGCGACGGCGGCGATCTCGTTGGTCCGCCGGGAGCCCATCTCGATGCACGGCCGGTCGCCGGCCATCGCCGTCATCCGCGACGCCGCGGACGCCACCGCCGAGTCGTAGTTGTAGATGCTCAGCAGCACCGTCTCCAGAATCACCGCCTCGGCGAAGGATCCCTCGACGATCATCAGCGGCGAGCCGGGGAAGTAGATCTCACCCTCGGGGTAGCCCCAGATCGAGCCGGTGAACCGGTAGCCGGCGAGCCATTCGGCCAACGGTTGGTCGACGATCTTCTGCTCGAGCAGGAACGAGACGGTGGCATCGTCGAAGGTGAACGCCTCGATCGCCTCCAGTGCGCGGCCCACACCGGCGACCACACCGTAGCGCCGGCCGGTCGGCAGCCGACGCGGAAAAAGTTCGAAGACCGAGCGCCGGAAAGCCGCGCCCGAGCGCATCGCCGCACGGACCATCGTCAGCTCGTAGTGGTCGGTGAGCAGCGCCGTGGAATTCAGCATGGGCGTCAGAGTAACTGCTGGCGGCGAGCCTGAAGCGGGTGGCTCAGCTGGTGCGGACGTCACGGGTTGGGGTGTGGACGGAGATCCCAGGTCGGAGCCCGGGATGACGAAGTGGGGAGCCCTGGATGACGCAGTGGGGAGGGTCTCGCCTAGCTCGACCGGCGGCGGCTGGCGGTGGCTGATCCGGGACGGTCTGACAGAATGCCGACATGGTGTTCGCGACCACTCAGCCTGCTGTGCCCGAGGGCGGCACTGTGCTGGCCGAGCGCCCGCAGGAGACCCCGATCGAGCTGACTTCGTGGGTCACTCTCGTCTGGGACGACCCGGTCAACCTGATGAGTTACGTGACGCACGTCTTCATGACCTACTTCGGCTATTCGAAGTCGAAGGCCACCAAGCTGATGCTGCAGGTGCACAACGAGGGCAAGACGGTGGTGTCGACGGGGTCGCGCGAGGCGATGGAGGCCGACGTCAACGCGATGCACGCCTACGGGCTGTGGGCCACCCTGGAGCGTGCCGAATGAGCCGGTTCAAACACTCCGGACGTCAGGTGCTGCTGGTCGATCTGGCCGACTACGAGGAGGCCGTCCTCGAATCGATGGTCGAGCAGTTGATCGGTCTGCTCGAGGGCGACGACGATCACGACACCGGCGACGATCCGTTCGCCCAGTGGGAGGCCGACATGGCGGCCTCGGACGATCTGGACAACTCCGACCCGGTGATCGCGCGCCTCTTCCCGCCGGCCTATCGTGGCGATGACAAGGCCGAACAGGAGTTCCGGCGGTTCACCCAGAACGCCCAGCGGCGGACCAAGATCGAGCAGGCCCAGCTGGTGCTGGACGCGCTCCTCGAGAGCAACGGCGGACGCGAGGCGGTGGTCGTCCGGGCCGTCGACGCCGACGCCTGGCTGAAGACGATCACCGCGATCCGGCTGGCGCTGTCGGTGCGGCTGGGTATTCGGACCGCCGAGGACATCGACGAACTGGAACGCCTCGATCCGGACGAGCCACGCGGCGTCCTCTACGGCATGTACGAATGGCTGGCCGGATTCCTGGACGGACTGGTCGGCGCCCTCCATTAGGGCTCCAGCTCGGCACGTCCACGATGTGGAACTCATGAGACCGGACGGCGGGAGCGCTCCCGGTTCACCCACCGGATCAGCAGCCTTTTCTTAGGGTAGGCATAGCTGACCTGGACGATGTCGAGGCCCGGACCAGCACCGGTGAACAGCTCGCCGGACCGATCACTCGACCCATCGAATGGACGAGTTCGCATGGACGTCATCTCGCTGGCGGAGGCGCCGCTGGCCACCCCTCTCACCCTCGCCGCGGTTCCGGCCGAACACGCCTGGCGACTCGGACGCCTCGGGCTCCGCCCGGGTGCCGCCTTCTCGGTGATCAGGTCCAGCACCGGCGGCGGCCGGATCGTCGCGGTCGCCGGCTCCCGGGTGGCCCTCGGCGCGGCACTGTTGCGCGACGTCCGGGCGGAGGTGGCCCGGTGACCGCCGTCCGGCCGGCCGTGACCACCTGTCACTGCGCCGTCGCGACCACCTCGGCCGGTCCGGACGCCGCCATCGTCGCCCTGGTCGGTGCGCCGAACTCGGGCAAGTCGACACTGTTCAACGCCCTCACCGGCGCCCGCACCACGGTCGGCAACTGGCCGGGCACCACGGTCGAGGTGGCCCGCGGCGCCTGGCACGGCCGCACCCTGATCGACCTGCCCGGTGCCTACTCCCTGGATCCGCTGTCACCGGACGAGCAACTCACCCGCGACCTGCTGATCTCCGACCCGGACGACCGGCCGGATCTGGTGATCGTGGTCGCCGACGCCGCCCATCTGGCCCGCAGCCTGTACCTGGTCAGCGAGGTCCGCGAGCAGCCGCAGCGGGTGATCGTGGCGCTGACCATGCTGGACGTCGCGAAGCGCCAGGGCATCGCGATCGACACCGACGCGCTCTCCGCCGCCCTCGGCTGTCCGGTCGTCGGCCTCGACCCGCGCCGCCGCGAGGGGCTGGGCGGACTCCGGGAAGCCGTCACCGAAGCCCTGAACGGACCCGAACCGAAGGCCCGTCGGCACCCGTGCTGCGGCGACGACCTGGCGAAAGCGGACGAGCGGTTCGGCTGGGTGGCGTCGACGATCGAGGCCGGCGTGATCGAACCCGGTCAGGATCGGGTGTCGTTCTCGGACCGAATCGACCGTGTCGCGACCGCGCCGGTGCTCGGTCCACTGCTGTTCCTGGGCGTGATGTGGCTGGTGTTCCAGGTCACCACGACGGTGGCCGCGCCCCTGCAGGACTTCTTCGACACGCTGTTCTCCGGGCCGGTCACGGATGCGGCGCTCGCCGGTTTCGCCGCCATCGGACTGGAAGGCTCCTGGCTGGAGGGCCTAGTGGTGAACGGCCTGATCGCCGGTGTCGGCATGGTGCTCACCTTCGTGCCGCTGATGGCGCTGATGTTCGTGCTGCTGGCGCTACTGGAGGACTCCGGGTACCTGGCCCGGGCGGCGGTGGTCACCGACCGGCTGATGCGGGCCATCGGCCTGCCCGGCAAGGCGTTCCTGCCGCTGGTGGTCGGCTTCGGCTGCAACGTGCCGGCGATCAGCGCCACCCGCATTCTCAGCGACGGACGGCAGCGGCTGCTCACCGCGCTGCTGGTGCCGTTCACCTCGTGCACCGCCCGGCTGACCGTGTTCGTGCTGCTCGGCACCGTGTTCTTCGGGCAATGGGCGGGCACCGTGGTGTTCGCCATGTACGTCGCCTCGATCCTGCTGGTGGTCGGCGTCGGCCTGCTGCTGCGCCGCACCCTGTGGCGCACCATGGGCGCCGAGCCGCTGGTCATCGACCTGCCGCCCTACCAGCTGCCGACGCTGCGGCTCACCGCCACCGTCGCCTGGAGCCGGCTGGCCGGCTTCCTGCGAACCGCGTCCGGGATCATCGTGATCACCGTCTGCGCGGTCTGGCTGTTGCAGTCGGTGCCGGCGCACGGCAACGCCGCCTTCGGCGAGGTCGAGGTGGAGAACTCGGTGTACGGAGTGGCCGCCCAGGCCATCACGCCGGCGTTCGCCCCGGCCGGTTTCGCCCAGTGGCAGACCACCTCGGCACTGGTGGTCGGCTTCGTCGCCAAGGAGGCGGTGATCTCGTCCTGGGCGCAGACCTACGCGCTCGACGAGCCTGAGGAGGGCGGCGATCCGGGCTCGCTGGGGCAGCGGATCCTGGCCGACTTCACCGAGTCGTCCGGCGGTCACCCGATTCCGGCGGCTTTGGCCTTCATGGTCTTCCTGATGGCTTACACGCCCTGCGTCGCCACCTTGGCCGCGCAGTGGCGCGAGATCGGCGGCCGCTGGACGCTGTTCGGCATCGCGCTGCAGCTGGCCGTGGCGTGGGGGCTGGCCGTGCTGGTCTTCCAGGTCGGGAGTCTGTGGTGGTGACCGGACCGGTCACCGCGGTCCTGGACGCGCTGACCGACGGCGCCGGGTCGCTGGTGGAGGTCCGCCGTCGCACCGGTTTGCGGGCGGACGTGGTGCGGGCAGCAGCCGATCACCTGGTGCGTGCCGGGCTGGTCCAAGAATGCCCGCTGGTCATCGGCTGCCCGGAGTCGGGTTGCGGAGGCTGCGCGGTGAAGGGCTGTGCCCGACGCGATGGATCACGCCGCGTGGCACGCTGACCTGGCGTCGCGTCGCGTCCGAGCCTTGCGACAGTCCATATCATGATCCGAATTTGGTT
>NZ_JAPUED010000216.1 GCF_027492755.1 Micropruina sp.
GAGCAGGCGCTCAGCGTCCAGCTGCTCGAGGCGCCGCCGTCGCTGTCCAAGGCGTCCCGCAAGTCGCCGGACGCGATGGCCGTCATCGTCGAGGACCTGATCAAGATGCTGGACGGCTTGGGCAACGGCTACCGCCGCGGCCGGCATCCCGATCCGAAGGTGGCCGGCAAGGTGGCCTCGGTGCTGCGCGCGGTCGCCGACGAGTTGGAGCTCTGAGCGTGCGGGCGTCCGAGACGCTGGACCGCGCCTGTGCGGAGGCGGTCGAGCTGGCGCGCACAGCGGCGGTCAACCGGGCCGGCGCGATGGGCGTCGGCGAGCATCTCGGGGTGGTCGCCGACGACACCCGGGTGGCTACCCACCTGTTCGCCTGCCCGCATCCCGGCTACCCGGGGTGGACGTGGCAGGTGACGGTGGTGCGGGCGTCCCGGGCCCGGGTGGTGACGGTCAACGAGGTCACCCTGATGCCCGGCGAGGGTGCGCTGCGGGCGCCGGCCTGGGTGCCCTGGTCGGAGCGGATCGGCCCGGGCGACCTGGCTCCCGGCGTGATCATGCCGACACCCGACAACGACCCGCGGGTCGAACCCGGCTTCACCGCCGCCGACATGCCGCCCGACATGGAGCCGGCCGAATGGTCCGCTACCCGCGCGCTGGTCGCCGAGCTGGGGCTGGGCCGCGAGCGGGTGTTGTCGCCCCTGGGCCGCGACCAGGCCGCCGAGCGTTGGCTCGCCGGCGACGGTGGCCCGGACAACCCGATGACCGCCCAGGCGACCGGCGCATGCGAGACCTGCGCCTATTTCGTCGCGCTGTCGGGTGCGCTGGGCCGGGTCTTCGGCGCCTGCGCCAACGAGTACACGCCGAGCGACGGCCGGGTGGTCAGCCGTGACCACGGTTGCGGTGCACATTCCGACACCACCGAGGTGAGTCGCGCCGAACAGCTGCCGATGCCGGCCTGGGACACTCTGGGGGTCGACAAGGGGATCTTCTGAGCGGCCCGTCTTGTGAGTGGTCCGTGCGACGGCCGGTAGCGATCACCCGTTATCGTGTGCCCCACACCGGCACGGTTGACGCGAAGGAGCTCACATGTCAGGAACGGCCCGACTCGAAGTCGACGGCAACGTCTACGAACTGGACACCTTCGTGGGCTCCGAAGGTGAGCGCGCGATCGACATCTCCAAGCTTCGAGCGACCAGCGGTTACATCACCCTGGACGACGGCTACGGCAACACCGGCTCGTGCCGTTCGGCGGTCACCTACATCGACGGCGACGCCGGCATCCTGCGCTACCGGGGCATTCCGATCGAAGAGCTGGCCGGCAAGTCCTCGTTCGTGGAGACGGCATGGCTGGTGATCTTCGGCAGCCTGCCGACCCCTGAGGAGCGAGACCGGTTCGCCGGCCTGCTCAGTGAGTCGGCGATGATCGACGAGGTGATGCGCAAGCACTTCCACGCCTTCCCGCAGACCGCGCCGCCGATGGCCATCCTGTCGGCGATGATCAACACCCTCAGTGCCCACGACCACGGGGTGATGGACATTCACGACGACTCCGACATGGAGCGCGCCGCGGCGCTGCTGATGTCGAAGGTGCGCACCATCGCGGCGGCGTCCTACAAGGCGTCGATCGGTGAGCCGCTGGTCTACCCCCGTTATGACCTGAAGTACGCCGAGAACTTCCTGCACATGATGTTCTCGGTGCCCTATCGCAACTACGAGGCGACCCCCGAGGTGGCGGCGGCGCTCAACCTGTTCCTGTTGCTGCATGCCGACCACGAGCAGAACTGCTCGACCTCGACGGTGCGCATGGTGGCGTCCTCGAAGGCGAATCTGTTCGCCAGCTGCGCGGCCGGGGTGTGTGCGCTGTGGGGTCCGCTGCACGGCGGCGCCAACGTGGCGGCGGTGCAGATGCTGCAGCAGATCCAGGACTCGGGCATGCCGGTGTCCGAGTTCGTGAAGCGGGTGAAGAACAAGGACGCCGGGGTCAAGCTGATGGGCTTCGGCCACCGGGTGTACAAGAATTTCGATCCGCGCAGCCGCATCCTGAAGACGGCGGTGGACGGCGTCCTCGCCCAGCAGGAGAGGACCGATCCGCTGCTCGACATCGCCCGCGAACTGGAATCCGCGGCGCTCGAGGACGAGTACTTCATCCAGCGCAAGCTGTACCCGAACGTCGACTTCTACTCCGGCATCCTGCTGCGGGCGATCGGCATTCCGTTGGAGATGTTCACGGTGATGTTCGCGATCGGCCGGATGCCCGGCTGGATCGCGAACTGGAAAGAGATCAACGACGATCCGAAGGGCCGCATCTACCGTCCGCGGCAGATCTACACCGGTCCGACGAACGTGTCCTGGGAGCCCCGCGACAATCGCTGACCGACGGAAGGTCAGCGCAGCCGGATACGGCGCAGGATCAGTAGCACCGCCAGCGCCAGTACGCCGATGCCTGCCCCCACCAGGGCCGTCGAGAACCACCAACCCCGGCCGGACGCCGTCAGCGCGGGCAACTGCCACCAGCAGATCAGGGTGCCGAGGATGAACAGGATCGTGCCCAGGCCGACGATCTGCACCCCATGCGGGTCGAGTGCCTTCACCGGAGCCTGCAGGGTGGGCAAGTGGGGCTCGTGGTCGTGAGTCACGGCCTCCACTGTAGAGGCGGGTTGTGAAGGGAATGTGTCGCGCCTGAGACGTGCGAAGCGGGACCGGCAGCCGCGCCTAGGTTCTTCGTCATGGCCAATAGCTCCACCACGTCGGCTCCGCCCACCACCCGGTCGTCCGGGCTGGACGCGTACTTCGAGATCACCAAGAGGGGTTCCAACCTGGCCCGCGAGGTCCGCGGCGGGCTGGTCACCTTCTTCACGATGGCCTACATCCTGGCCCTCAACCCGCTGATCATCGGCACCGCCACCGACGTCAACGGCCTGCTGCTGTCCGGTCTGCCGAAGCTGGACGCCGCCGGCGAGGTGATCGGCGCCAATGTCGCCACCTCGATCGCGATGGTGGCTGCGGCGACCGCGCTGATCGCCGGGCTGATGACGATTCTGATGGGCGTCTACGGCCGGTTCCCGATCGGCCTGGCCACCGGTCTTGGGCTGAACGCGGTGCTGGCCTATGTGCTGGCCCCGCAGATGACCTGGGCCCAGGCGATGGGGCTGGTCGTGTGGGAAGGCGTGATCATCACCATCCTGGTGCTGACCGGTTTTCGGCAGGCGGTGTTCCGGGCCGTGCCCCGGTCGCTGCGGGCCGGCATCTCGGTCGGTATCGGCCTGTTCATCGCGTTCATCGGACTGGTGGATGCCGGGGTGGTGCGCAAGGCGTCCGGGACGCCGGTCGAACTGGGGATCGGCGGCTCGCTGCAGGGCTGGCCGATCGGCATCTTCCTGATCACCCTCGGCATCCTGGTGCTGCTGTTCGTGCGGCACGTGAAGGGCGCGATGCTGATCGCCATCCTGTCCGGCACGGTGCTGTCGGTGGTCGTCGAGGCGGTGGCTCACATCGGAGCCCATGACGCCACCGACAACCCGACCGGCTGGATGCTGAACGTGCCGCAGTTCACTGCGTTCACGATGCCTGACCTGGGCCTGATCGGACGGGTCGACCTGTTCGGCGGGTTCGCCGCGGCCGGAGGTTTCGGCGCCGTCCTGGGCCTGGTGCTGATCGTCTTCTCGCTGCTGCTGGCCGACTTCTTCGACACCATGGGCACCGTGGTGGCGGTGGGCGCCGAGGGCGGGTTGCTGGATGAAACGGGCAACCCGCCGCGCACCCAGCAGATCCTGCTGGTCGACTCGATCGCGGCGATGGCCGGTGGTGTCGGTTCGGTGTCGTCGAACACCTCCTACATCGAGTCCGCGGCCGGCGTCGGCGAAGGTGCCCGGACGGGCTTGGCCTCGGTGGTCACCGGCGCGGCCTTCCTGCTCAGCCTGTTCCTGGCCCCGCTGGTGAACATGGTCCCGTCGGAGGCGGCGGCACCGGCGCTGTTCTTCGTCGGCTTCCTGATGATGTCGCAGGTGACGCACGTCGACTGGGACGACCCGGAGGAGGGCATTCCGGCCTTCCTGACGCTGGCGTTGATGCCGTTCACCTACTCGATCACCGCCGGCATCGGCGCGGGTTTCATCAGCTACACGCTGATCAAACTGGTCCGCGGCAAGGCGCGGGCGGTGCATCCGCTGATGTACCTGGTGGCGGGGCTGTTCGTCATCTACTTCGCGCAGGGCGCGATCATGGCGCTGCTGGGCTGACGGCTACTGCGCCCGGTAGACGACGATCAGGTCGGGCACCGGACGCCCGCGCGAGGGTGCCGCCTGGACGTAGTGGTGGAACTGGGCGAGCCAGGCGGCGTACGGCTCGGCCACCGCACGGTTCGGCGGTGACAGTTGCGGCAGCGCGTTGCGCCATGCGGACGCCGCATCCAGGGCGACCGCGTGCGGGGTGTAACCGGTGGACAGGCCGGGATAGGTCTGCAGCGGCACCCCCAGTTCACGATTCACCAGCTTGCCGAGCCCGAAGCGCGGGTCGAGGCCGGCCCGCGCCAGATCGAACTCCAGATCGTTGAACCGGTTCATGTCCAACGCGATGCGATGCCCGCTCCAGGCGGTGGCGGCGAGGTAGCACTCGATCAGCCGCCAGGCCACCGGCTGGCGCTCGGGGGCGATGAATCGCCCGGCCAGCAGATCCGCGACATCGGACTCGACCGGGGTGTCCGGCCGGACCAACACGGCCCCGGCCGGCTTACGGAACAGCGGACCGAGTTTGCCCAGCATTCCGGGGGCCTTCGGCGTGGTCTGCGGCGGGAACTCGTCGGCGACGATGCGGCGGAACTCCGCGGCCAGTTCGGGTGAGGCGCAGAACACGTCGCGGACCTCGTCCACCCCGATCGCGTAGAGCCGCAACTCGCCCATAGCCACAAGGTACCCGTCGCTCCCCGGCTGCGACATAGATTGGCCTGGTGAACCCGAGAACGCGGCGCGTGATCGTCACCGGAGTGCTGGTCGTCCTGGTGCTGCTGGCGCTGCTGGGCGCGCTGGTGAGTTGAGCCTGGCCCGATGGCGCGACCCGTTAGAGTGTGCGTCGCGTCCGCGGAAGGAGTCATATGTCGGGGCGAGTAAGGGTTTGCCGCGTGCTCGTGGCCGTGGGTGCGATGCTGCTGCTCACCTTCGGGTTGAGCGCGCCGACCATGGGCCTGGCCGCAGCCCCGGTTCCGCAGGCGACCACGGCCGCCGCCTCGCCGAGCCCCACGGTGGGTTCGTCGAGGCCGTCTCCGAGTTCCCCCTCGGCCGGCGATTCCGCCGACGATCCGTCCGACGACGGCAGCAATCTGACCCCCGATCAGACCGGCACCTGGATCGCGCTCGGTGCCGCGGCCGTGCTGGCCGTGCTGGCCGGCTTGGTCGTCGCGCTGCGTAGGCGCTAACCGTCCACCGGTGCGCGAGCCTCGGCGTTGAGCCGGATGGTGACGGCCCGGAACATCGGCAGGCTGTCCCGCAGCACCCGCAGGTTCGGGTCGGGCACGCTCAGCACCGAGTGCTGGTGTCGTGCGACGACGGTGCCCAGCGCGGCCAGGGCGGGGTCGGCGAGCACCGTCCGGACGGCCTGGCCGTCGCCGCCGAGGACCATCGCCTCCAGCGTGCCGGCCACCGGCACCAGGATCTCGGCGGCGTCCTGGACCGCCCGCCCGAACGCCCGCTCGGTCTGATTGCCGCGACGCCG
>NZ_JAPUED010000217.1 GCF_027492755.1 Micropruina sp.
GGCAGCCGGACCTCGAGCCGGCGTCCGTCCACCTCGACCACGAAGCTCTGCCGTTCGGCCGGCTCAGGGTCGGCCGCAGCGTCGGCGTAGGGCGGGAGCTGGTTGTCGAACTCGGTCTCGATCCACCGGGTGTGGACGCCGAACGTGCCGTCGGCGGCGACGAACGCCGGCTCGTCGAGCACCGCGGCGTGGAACGGCAGCACCGAAGGCATGCCCTCCAGCACCGTCTCGGCCAGCGCCCGGCGGGCCCGCTGCACCGCCTGTTGCCGGTCGGCGCCGGTGACGATGATCTTGGCCACCAGCGAGTCGAAGGCGCCCGGTACGGTCATCCCGGCCAGGTATCCCTCGTCGACCCGGACGCCGGGCCCGCGCGGTGGGCGCCACTGGGTCAGCGTGCCCGGGGCGGGCATGAATCCCCGGCCGGGATCTTCGGCGTTGATCCGGAACTCGATGGAATGGCCCCGGGTCTCGGGGTCGTCGTAGCCCAGCGGCTCACCGGCGGCGACGCGGAACTGCTCGCGGACCAGGTCGAGGCCGCTGACCTCCTCGGAGACCGGATGCTCCACCTGCAGCCGGGTGTTCACCTCCAGGAAGCTGATGGTGCCGTCGAGACCGACCAGGAACTCGCAGGTGCCGGCGCCGACGTAGCGTGCCTCCCGCAGGATGGCCTTG
Organism: Micropruina sp.; assembly: GCF_027492755.1. Taxonomy (GTDB): domain Bacteria; phylum Actinomycetota; class Actinomycetes; order Propionibacteriales; family Propionibacteriaceae; genus Micropruina. The sequence goes on from NZ_JAPUED010000217.1 coordinate 673, forward strand.
CTGGCCGCATACAACTCGTCGCGCTGCGCGTCGGTGAGGAACGGTGCCGGTGCCTCCTCGACCAGCTTCTGGTGCCGGCGCTGCAGCGAGCAGTCCCGGGTCGAGACCACCACGACGCCGCCGTGGGCGTCGGCCAGGCATTGGGTCTCGACATGCCGCGGCCGGTCCAGGTAGCGCTCCACGAAACACTCGCCGCGGCCGAAGGCGGCGACCGCCTCGCGAGTGGCCGACTCGAACAGTTCGGGTATCTCGGCCAGCGTCCGGGCCACCTTGAGGCCGCGTCCGCCACCGCCGTAGGCAGCCTTGATCGCGATCGGCAGGCCGTGCTGCCGGGCGAACGCCACCACCTCGTCGGCGCCGGCCACCGGGTCGGCGGTGCCGGGCACCAGCGGTGCGCCCACCTTCGAGGCCAGATGCCGGGCCTGCACCTTGTCGCCGAGCACCTCGATGGCTTCGGGGGAGGGGCCGATCCAGGTCAGCCCGGCGGCGATCACCGCGCGGGCGAAGTCGGCGTTCTCGGCCAGGAAGCCGTAGCCGGGGTGGACGGCGTCCGCACCGCAACGCTGCGCCACGGCGAGCAGTTTGTCGATGCTCAGGTAGGTCTCGGCGGGGGTGCTGCCGCCCAGCGCGAACGCCTCATCGGCGAGCCGGACGAACAGCGCGTCGGAATCCGCGTCGGCGTAGACGGCCACGCTGGCCAGTCCGGCGTCCGTCGCGGCCCGGATCACCCGGACGGCGATCTCGCCCCGGTTGGCCACCAGGACCTTGGAAAACTCGCCCATCACGAGGCGTCCTTTCTCGGTGTTCAATGCCTGATTGCGGCCCGCCAGGCCCCGGGCCCCGGGGCGGGTGGAAGCCGCAGTCGATCTCTGGCCGACCCCCAGCGCCGGGCCGGCCCGGCCGGTGCCGGCTCGTCCTCGGCCACCCGGCGCCCCAGCAGGACGGCGGTCAGCGCGGCCAGTTCGGCGTCGGTCGGATGGCCGCGGACGACGATCGGCGCGGTCACAGCGGAATGTTCCCGTGCTTCTTGGGTGGAAGTTCGGCGCGTTTGGTGCGCAGCAGCCGGAGCGCCTTGGCGATCTCGGCGCGGGTGTCGCGCGGCGCGATGACCCGATCGACATAGCCGCGTTCGGCGGCGATCCACGGATTCGACAGTTCGTCGTTGTAGGACTCGACCAGTTCGGCGCGGCGTCCGATCGGGTCGTCGGCGTGGGCCAGGTCGCGGCGGTACAGGATGTTCACCGCGCCCTCGGCGCCCATCACCGCGATCTGCGCGGTCGGCCAGGCCAGGTTCACGTCGGCGCCCAGATGCTTCGAACCCATCACGTCGTAGGCGCCGCCGTAGGCCTTGCGGGTGATCAGGGTGACCAGCGGCACGGTGGCCTCGGCGTAGGCGTAGAGCAGCTTCGCGCCGCGCCGGATGATGCCGTTCCACTCCTGGTCGATGCCGGGCAGGAAGCCGGGCACGTCGACGAAGGTGAGCACCGGAATGTTGAACGCGTCGCAGGTGCGGACGAACCGGGCCGCCTTCTCGGAGGCGTCGATGTCGAGGCAGCCGGCGTAGACCATCGGCTGATTCGCCACCACGCCGACGGCGCGGCCCTCGACCCGTCCGAAACCGCAGATCATGTTGGCGGCGAACCGGGCGTGCACCTCGCAGAACTCGCCGTCGTCCAGCACCCGGGTGATCACCTCGTGCATGTCGTAGGGCTGGTTGGGGGCGTCGGGGATGAGCGTGTCGAGCGCGTCGCCGTCGGGTTCGGCGTCCGGATCGGGCTCCAGCGCGGGCGGCTCGTCCAGGTTGTTGGCGGGCAGGAAGCTGAGCAGGTGCCGGACGAAGTCGAGCGCGTCGTGCTCGTCGGCGGCCAGGTAGTGGGCGTTGCCGGAGCGGGTGTTGTGGGTGCGGGCCCCGCCCAGCTCCTCCATCGTCACCTCCTCACCGGTGACGGTGCGGATGACGTCCGGGCCGGTGATGAACATCTGCGAGGTCTGGTCGACCATCACCACGAAGTCGGTCAGTGCGGGGGAGTAGACGTGCCCGCCGGCGGCCGCGCCGAGGATCACCGAGATCTGCGGGATGACGCCCGAGGCGTGGGTGTTGCGCTTGAAGATCTCGGCGTACAGGCCGAGGCTGACCACGCCCTCCTGGATGCGGGCACCGCCGCCCTCGACCAGGCCGATCACCGGGATGCCGGTGCGCAGCGCCAGGTCCATCACCTTGCAGATCTTCTCGCCGTACACCTCGCCCAGCGCGCCGCCGAAGATCGTCACGTCCTGGGAGAACACCGCCACGTTGCGGCCCTCGATGGTGCCGAAGCCGGTGATCACGCCGTCGGTGTAGGGCCGCTTGGCGTCCATGCCGAAGGCGGTGGTGCGGTGCCGGGCGAACTCGTCCAGCTCGGTGAAGCTGTCCTCGTCGAGCAGCGCCAGGACCCGCTCGCGGGCGGTCAGCTTGCCCTTGGCGTGGTGCTTCTCGACCGCCGCCTCGGAGGCCGGATGCTTCGCCTGCCGGTCACGACGTTCCAGGTCGGCGAGCTTGCCGGACGTCGTGTGCAGGTCGAGATCCATAGGCGGAACCTTAGTCCGAGGCGTCGAGTGGGGACCCGCCCGGCCCGGGGTTCATCCATAGCCGATCGTTATGCGGTCATCGGCGTCCTGCGGTGCCGTGGCCGATGCCTGGGACCGGCCGAGCAAGCTGCGTCGGCTGGCGAGGTCCCGCCGGGACCGGTGACCTGGCCGGAGATCGCCGCGATCTGCTGGCCCCACCTTCAAGCTCGTCGAGACCCGGCCGAGGGATTTCGACAGGCTCAACCAGCGGTGGATGCGTTGATCAGCGTCCCAGGGCAATCTGCGAACGGCCGATGCGGCAGAGCGGGACGCCAGGATCCGCGTCTGGTGTGCGCCGCTATAAGCGGCCCTTATGACAGCACCCACATTCGGTCTTGGCGCGGGACGTCGTCCGGCTCCTACGATCGTAGGGACCCCGATCACCGAGGATTTTTCATGCCTTTTGAAGCTGCCCGGATGACCCGGGTCCACCCGTCGCCGAGTTCCGTTGCCGCGGCCAAGGCGCGCGAGCTCCGGGAGAGTGGGGTGAAGGTGCTCGACCTGACGGTCGGCGAGCCCGATTTCGACACCCCCGACAACGTCAAGGCGGCCGGCATCGCCGCCATCGAACGCGGTGACACCAAATACACCGCGGTGAACGGCACCACGGCGCTGCGCCGAGCCATCATCGACCGGCTGCGCCGGGTCACCGGCATCGAGTACACCGACGCCGAGATCTCGGTCGGGTCCGGTGCGAAGCATGTGATCTTCACCGCGCTGATGGCCACCCTGAGCCCCGGCGACGAGGTGTTGATCCCGGCGCCGTACTGGGTGTCCTACCCCGACATGGTGGTGCTCAACGACGGCACCCCGGTGATCGTCCGGTGCCCGATCGCCGACGACTTCAAGCTCACCCCGGCCCGGCTCCGGGAAGGTCTCACCGACCGCACCCGCTGGCTGATCCTGAACGCGCCGTCCAACCCGACCGGTGCCGTCTACTCCCGCGACGAACTGGCGGCGCTGGCCGCCGTGCTGGAGGAGTTCCCCGACGTCCTGGTGCTGACCGACGAGATCTACGACGAGGTGTTCCTCGGCGAGGGCCGCTGCGTCGGGCTGCTCGAGGTCGCCCCTCAGCTGCGCGACCGGGTGCTGTTGGTCAACGGCGTCTCCAAGACCTACGCGATGACCGGCTGGCGGCTCGGCTACTGCGCCGGTCCGAAGCCGCTGGTGTCGGCGATCAACAAGCTGCAGTCGCACATGTCGAGTTGCCCGTCGTCCATCTCGCAGGCCGCCGCCGCCGAGGCGCTGAGCGGCGACCAGTCGTTCGTGGCCACAGCCGCGAAGCAGTACCGGGCGCGTCGCGACCTCGTCGTCGACCGCATCAACGCCATCGACGGGTTGCGCGCGCTCGCCGGAGACGGCGCCTTCTACGTCTTCATCGACTGCTCCGGGGTGATCGGACGCCGCACCCCTGACGGCACCGTGATCGACGGCGACGACGCCTTCGTCGGCTACCTGCTGGAGCACGCCCGGGTGGCCACCATCACCGGCAGCGCCTACGGCCTCTCGCCGTTCTTCCGGGTCTCCTTCGCCACCGACGAGGCCACCCTGTCCGCCGCGATGGACGCCATCGCCGACGCCGTCCGCTCACTCACCGACTGACGACCGACCAACTGAAGAGGATCGCTCAACTCATGATTCACGTCCGGACCAAGGTCCAGCGCCCCGCCGCCGAACTCGTCGCGCAGCTCGGCGAGTTCTCCAGCGCCACCATCCACGAGGCGCAGGGACGCCGCGGCGCGCTGAACTCCGACATCAAGCCGATCGATCGCGCGATGTCCTTCTGCGGACCGGCCACCACCGTGGTGTGCGCACCGCAGGACAACCTGATGCTGCAGGTGGCGATTCATTACGCCCAAGCCGGTGACGTCCTGGTGGTTTCGGCGGGCGAGTTCAAAGAGGCCGGCACCTTCGGCGACGTGCTCGGCACCGCCATGCACTCCAAGGGCTTGGCCGCCCTGGTCACCGATTCCGGCGTCCGGGACACCAAGGACCTGATCGAGCTGGGCCTGCCGGTGTTCTCGCGCAGCATCTGCATCAAGGGCACCGTCAAGGAGACTCTCGGCCCGATCAATCACCCGATCGTCTTCGGCGGTCAGCTGGTGGAGCCCGGCGACCTGGTCAAGGGCGACGCCGACGGCGTGGTGCTGGTCAAGGCCGCCGATGTCGAATGGGTGATCGAAGCCTGTGCCAAGCGGGAAGCCGTGGAGGCCGAGCAGCGCGCGGCCTACCGCGCCGGCGGCACCACGATCGACCTGTGCAACCTGGTCGACAAGCTGGCCGCGAAGGGTCTGCTGGTCGAGGAGTGACCGCTCCGCCGCCCGAGCCCGGCGCATGAAACCCTCCCTAACTAGTTCAGCCCTCCCGTCGACGGGAGGGCTGAACTAGTTAGGGAGGG
>NZ_JAPUED010000218.1 GCF_027492755.1 Micropruina sp.
GTGTCCGAGAGAGGACTTGAACCTCCACGCCCTATAACGGGCACTAGCACCTCAAGCTAGCGCGTCTACCTATTCCGCCACCCGGACAGGGTGTGCACCCGGCGGACCGGGCAACCACGTCAGCATATCCGGCTGGACCGGGCACGCTCAACTCGACCGAATCGCAGTCCGCGAGGAGCCACCTCCCAGTGATCCGGACGCCGTCCCGGCCCGAGAGGTACGGCAAGATGGGCGGCATGAGCGTGCAGAGTGCCCCCGAGTCCGAAGTCGTCCAACTGTGCAGTGAACTGATCCGGATCGACACCTCCAATTTCGGGCCGGACGGCTCGAAGGGCGAGCGTGGCGCCGCCGAGTACGTCGCCGAGAAGTTGGCCGACGTGGGCATCGACTCGCAGCTGTACGAACCGGAGGCGAACCGCACCAGCCTGATCGCGCACTGGGAGCCGGAGGGCTGCGATTCGTCGCTGCCGCCGCTGCTGATCCATGGGCATACCGACGTGGTGCCGGCCCAGGCGTCCGACTGGCAGGTCGACCCGTTCGCCGGCGAGGTCAAGGACGGCTGCGTGTGGGGTCGTGGCGCGGTCGACATGAAGGACTTCGACGCCATGGTGCTGTCGGTGGTCCGTGACCGGGTCCGCACCGGACGCGCGCCGCGGCGTCCGATCAGGTTCGCGTTCACCGCCGACGAGGAGGCCGGCAGCGGCCTGGGCGCGCATTGGCTGGTCGAGAAGCATCCTGAGCTGATCGCGGACTGCCCGGAGGCGATCGGCGAGGTGGGCGGCTTCTCGCTCACCGTCCGCGACGACCTGCGGCTCTACCTGATCCAGACCGCCGAGAAGGGTCTGGCCTGGCTCAATCTGATCGCGGACGGTACCGCTGGCCACGGCTCGATGCGCAACTCCGACAACGCCGTCACCGCGCTGGCCGGGGCGGTCGCCCGGATCGGCACCCACGAGTGGCCGCACCGCATCCATCCCGCCCAGCAGGCGTTCCTGGACGCGGTCGAGGACGCCCTCGGCGTCGAGATCAACGCCGATTCGGTGGAGGAGTCGCTGGCGCGGCTGGGCACCATCGCGCGGATGGTGGGTGCCACGATGGCCAACACCGCCAACCCGACGATGCTGAACGCCGGCTACAAGGTGAACGTGATCCCCGGCAAGGCCACCGCCGGCGTCGACGGCCGATTCATTCCCGGCTACTCCGACGAGTTCTTCGCCACCCTCACCGAACTGCTCGGTGACAAGGTCCGTTATGAGATCGGCAGTCACTATGACGCGGTCGAGACCGAGTTCTCCGGCGCGCTGGTCGAGGCGATGCAGTCTTGTCTGGAGGCCGAGGATCCGCAGGGCAAGGCGGTGCCCTACCTGATGAGCGGCGGCACCGACGCCAAGGCCTGGTCGAAGCTCGGCGTGCGCTGCTTCGGGTTCGCTCCGCTGCAGCTGCCGCCCGACCTCGACTTCGTGGCGATGTTCCACGGCGTCGATGAGCGGGTGCCGACGGCGTCGCTGGAGTTCGGCGCGCGGGTGCTGGACCGGTTCCTCGACCAGGCCTGATCGTCGCGGGACCTTGGCACCCGAGAGCGTGCTGATGTCGTGGACAAGGGCGGCTCGGACGCGGCGAGCAGCGTGGGGCGAGCGGCCTCGGACCCCCTAGGGTTGCCGCCATGGATCGTCGTGCCGTCGGAGACAGCGGCCTGCAGGTGTCGCGTCTCGGCCTCGGCTCGCTGACCTGGGGCCGCGACGTCCCACCCAGCCAGGCGCGCGCCCTGCTCAACAGGTTCGTCGAAGCCGGCGGCACGCTGGTCGACACCGCGGCCGCCTACGGCAACGGCGACGCCGAACGGATCATCGGCCGGGCCATCCACACCGACCTCACCCGCGACGACCTGGTGATCGCCACCAAGGGCGGCTTCGGCGTCCGGGGTGGGCGCCGGGTGGTCGACACCTCGCGGACGGCGTTGCTGGACGACCTGGCGGGTTCGCTGCGGCGGCTGCACACCGACCACGTCGATCTGTGGCAGCTGCACGCCTGGGGTGCGGCGCCGCTGGAGGAGTCGCTGGCCGCCGTCGACCACGCGGTGTCCACCGGCATGGTGCGCTACGCCGGCGTGTCGAACTTCGTCGGCTGGCAGACCGCGCAGGCAGCGACCTGGCAGGCCGCCTTCCCCGGACGGGCCCCGATGGTCAGCACCCAGGTGGAGTACTCACTGCTGGCCCGCCGTGCCGAGGTCGAGGTGATTCCGGCCGTCCGTGCCTTCGGCATGGGCCTGCTGGCCTGGTCCCCGCTGGGCCGCGGCGTGCTCGCCGGGCGTTACCGGACGGGCATACCGCGCGATTCCCGTGGTGGGCAGACCCACTTCTCCTGGTTCGTCGAGCCCTACCTCGAGCCCCGCTCACGCTCGGTGGTGGACGCCGTGGCGACCGCCGCGGACGGCCTCGACCTGTCCTGCGCGCAGGTGGCGCTGCTGTGGACCAGGGATGCTCCCGGCGTGACCGCGCCGCTGATCGGTCCGCGCACCGTCGAACAACTCGACCATCTGCTGGAAACCGAAGAGCTGGAGTTGCCCGCCGAGATCACCGCCGCCCTGGACGATGTCAGCGGCGGTCCGAACGCCGGGCGTTCTGCTTAGTCGGCACCCGATAGAGCCCTCCCTAACTAGTTCTGCCCTCCCGCATGCGGGAGGGCAGAACTAGTTAGGGAGGGCCTTGGGGAGCGGCCTGCGGCCCCGGCGGAGGTGCAGGATCCCCCGGTGTGCTACGGGCCGCGTCCGGCTCAGGTGGCGCTGATCGTCTGGGTGACCAGCAGCACGATGATGACGGCGGCCAGCGCGAGCCGGTACACGATGAACCAGGTGAAGTTGTTCTTCGAGACGTACCGCAGCAGCCAGGCGATGGAGACGTAGGCGACCACACCGGAGACCACCGTGCCGACCATGGTGGACGCCCAGCCGACCCCGTCCGCGATGTGCTTGGCTTCCTTGACCGCCTGGTACAGCCCGGACGCCACCAGCGTCGGAATGCCGAGGAAGAAGCTCATCCGGGTCGCCGAGACCCGGTCGAGGCCGAGCAGCAGGCCGGTGGTGATGGTGGCGCCCGAGCGGGAGACGCCGGGCACCAGTGCCAGCGACTGCAGGGCGCCGAGGATGAGGCCGTCCTTGACCGTGATGGAGTCCTCGCCGCGGGTCTGCTTGCCGACCCGGTCGCCGATGAACATCACGATCGACCAGCCCACCAGGCCGATGACGACCGCCCACAGGCTGCGCAGCGGCCCGGTGATCAGCGGCTCGCCCAGTAGTGCGATAACCGCAGTGACGGCGAAGCCGGCGATGATCGCCCAGCCCATCCGGTAGTCGGAGTTCCGCTTCGAGACGTCCCGCAGTCCGCTGAACCAAGCGCCGCCGAACCGGACGATGTCGGACCAGAAGTAGATGATCGAGGCGATCATCGCGCCCACCTGAATGATCGCGGTGTATGCGGTGATGCTCGGATCGTCGATCGGCACACCCATCAGCTTCTCGGCCACGGTGAGGTGCCCGGTGGACGAGATGGGCAGGAACTCGGTGATGCCCTCGACGATGCCGAGCACGATCGATTGCCACCAGTTGATCATGGGTTTCCTTCCGGCGAGATGGCCGCCGGACAGCTTAGCTGGCCCTTCCGGCCGCTTCCGCGCCGCATTGCGGGGCGAGCGGCGAGGCGTCATCAGATATTCAGATATTCAGGAATGCCGCGGTGATCGCCGAGGTTGAGAACGCAGCGACCTCGTAGACCACGGGAGCCCACCCGCGCCGTGCCGGGTGGGTGCCGTCGCGACGATACGCTGGCGTCCGGCCCTGAGGTGGCGCCAAAGAGGAGGAATCGGTGAAAGCCTGGACCGCGCCGGACGTACCCACCCTGGACGGCGCAGCCGGCCGGCTACGGATTCACGACACCGCACTCGACGAACTCGTCGACATCGTGCCGGACAATGACGAGGCACGTTTCTACGTCTGCGGCATCACCCCCTATGACGCGACGCATCTCGGCCATGCCAACACCTATGTCGCCTATGACCTGATGTACCGGGTGCTGCTCGACTGTGGGTACCGGGTGATCTACACCCAGAACGTCACCGACGTGGACGATCCGCTGCTGGAGCGGGCCGAGCAGACCGGGGTGGCCTGGGAAGACCTCGCGGAGGATCAGGTGAACCTGTTCCGTGAGGACATGACGGCGTTGCGGGTGCTGCCGCCGCAGCACTACATCGGTGCCGTCGAGGCGATCCCGGCGGTGGTCGAGCTGATCGAGTCGCTCAAGCTGACCGGGGCGATCTATCAGGTGGACGACGCCGAGTACCCGGACTGGTACTTCGAGGTCCACCGCGCGCCCGGTTTCGGACGGCTCTCCAAGCTGACCGACGACGAGGCCGTGGCGCTGTTCGCCGAGCGTGGCGGTGACCCGGACCGTCCGGGCAAGAAGGATCCGCTGGACTGTCTGGTCTGGCGGCTGGAGCGCCCCGGTGAGCCGTCCTGGGAATCGCGACTGGGACGCGGACGGCCCGGCTGGCACATCGAATGCACCGCGATCGCGCTGCAGTATCTGGGCGCCTCGTTCGATATTCAGGGCGGCGGCTCCGATCTGATCTTCCCGCATCACGAGATGTGCGCCGCCGAGGGTGCGATGGCGACCCGGCAGCCGTTCGCGAAGGCTTATGTGCATTCCGGAATGGTCGGCCTGCACGGCGAGAAGATGAGCAAATCCCGGGGCAACCTGGTGCTGGTCAGCCGGTTGCGTGCTTCCGGCGCCGACCCGATGGCGATCCGGCTCGGGCTGCTCGCCCATCACTACCGCACCGACTGGGAATGGACGGCGAACGCGCTGACCGAGGCGCAGCAGCGCCTGACCCGCTGGCGGGAGGCGGTGGCCCGTCCCGCAGCCCCGTCCGCCGAACCGCTGATCGCCGCCCTCCGGCATGCCCTACGCAACGACCTTGATTCGCCGGCCGCCCTGGCCGCGATGGACGCTTGGGCCTCGGACTCCGGCGACGACCCGTCCGCCGGCGCGACGGTGACCGAAGCGCTGGACGCCCTGCTCGGCGTCCGCCTCTGATCGAACTTCCGGGAACGGTTCTCCGGTGTGCGAAATCCGCACGTCCGGGGACGGTTCTTGGTCCTCCGAATTTCGCACATCGGGGACGGTTCTTACTCGTGCGAATTTCGAACGTTGAAGAACCGTCCCCGAAGATGCGAATGCCGAACGTCGAAGAACCGTCCCCGCATGTGCGAGGTCTAGAGGGTGAGGGTGGTGGACTCCACGGTGAACTCCTGGACGGCGGCTAGATCGACCTGGATGCCGATGCCTGGGCCGGACGGCGCGGTCAGGCAGCCGTCGGCGTCCAGTTCGAATGAGGGGCCGACGTCGGCGGCGTAGTACCGGGACGTGGCGGAGATGTCGCCGGGCAGAGTAAAGCCGGGCAATGTGGCCAGGGCCAGGTTCGCGGCCCGTCCGATCGCGGTCTCCAGGGTGCCGCCGCAAAACACTGGAACGCCGTTGGCCAGGCAGACGTCGTGGATCTGTCGCGAGGTGAGATAGCCGCCGACCCGGCTGGGTTTGATGTTGATCACGTCGGCGGCGCCCAGCCGGATCGCAGTCATCGCGTCGTCGAGGGACAGCACCGACTCGTCCAGGCACACCGGGG
>NZ_JAPUED010000219.1 GCF_027492755.1 Micropruina sp.
CCGCCCGCACGTCATTGCGAGGAGGGGGGGGCGGCGGGGGCGGCGGGGGGGGGGGGTGGTTTTGGGGGGGGGGGGGGGGGGCGCCCCGGCGCGGCGTGAGGGGGGGTGGGGCGGGGGGGGGGGGGGGCCGCCCCCACCCCGGGGGGCCGCGCAGAAGCCGCCCCCCCCCACCGCTGTCGTACTCAGGCGATCAGTGGGTGATCTCGCTGGGCTTGTCGCCGGCGGGAACCTCGTGGTCGTCGTCGTGACCATCGGCGTGGTGATCGGCCTCGGCGATCTCGCCGGCGGTCGGCTTGCTGATCACGCCCGCGAAGTACCAACGCGAGAGCAGCGCGCGCCACTTGCTGACGCCCGCACCCTTCTCGGCGACGCCGCGCGCGTCGGTGGCCGGTGCCACCTCAAGCGCCTTGCCCTGCAGGTGCTGGGTGAGGGTGAACTTCTCGTCGACGGTGATCGGACGGTGCGGCTCGGAGTAGCCGCCGTCCGGCGCCCGCTCGATGATGCCGGTCTCACTGCCGTGCAGCACGCGCTCGGCGTCGGCGCGCTGCAGCGAGATGCAGATCCGCTTGGTGATGATGAAGGCGACGACCGGGGCCACGAAGACCGCGACCCGCATGAACTCGGTGACCGCGTTCAGCGAGAGGTGGAACTGGGTGGCCAGGATGTCGTTGCCGCCGGCCAGCCAGAACATCGCGTAGCAGGTCATGCCGGCGACGCCGATGCCGGTGCGCGTCGGGTTGTTGCGGGGACGCTCCAGCACGTGGTGCTCGGCCTTGTCACCGGTGATCCACGCCTCCACGAACGGGTACAGGGCGAGCAGCACGAACAACGAGGTCATCAACCCCACGCCGGGCAGGACGATGTTCCACGACCAGGTGGTGCTGCCCAGATGCCATTCCCAGTTCGGCATGATCCGGACCGCGCCCTCGACCCAGCCCATGTACCAGTCGGGCTGCGAACCCGCGCTGACCTGTGCCGGGTTGTACGGACCGACGGTCCACACCGGGTTGATCTGCATCGTGGCGCCCATCAGGATCGACACTCCGAAGACCACGAAGAAGAAGCCGCCGGCCTTGGCCATGTACACCGGGAACAGCGGGTAGCCGACGACGTTGCCGTCCTTGCGGCCCGGGCCCGGGTACTGGCTGTGCTTGTGGTAGACCACCAGCGCAAGGTGGGCCGCGATCAGTCCCAGCAGCAGGCCGGGCACCAGCAGGATGTGCACCATGTACAGCCGGGGGATCACCAGTTCGCCGGGGAACTCGCCGCCGAAGACGAAGAACTCGGCCCAGGTGCCGATCAGCGGGATGGAGCGGATCAGGCCGTCCACGAACCGCAGGCCGGTGCCGGACAGCAGGTCGTCGGGCAGCGAGTAGCCGGCGAAGCCCTCGATCAGCGACATCGAGAACAGGCCGACACCGATCAGCCAGTTGATTTCACGCGGCTTGCGGAAGGCGCCGGTGAAGAAGATGCGCAGCATGTGCACCGTCATCGACGCCACGAACAGCATCGCCGCCCAGTGGTGGATCTGCCGGACCAGCAGGCCGCCGCGGATGTCGAAGGACAGCGTCAGCGTCGAAGCGAAGGCCTCGGACATCGGCAGGCCGCGCATCAGCTGGTAGGTGCCCTGGTATTCGACCTCGGCCATCGACGGCTTGAACCAGATGGTCAGGAAGACGCCGGTCAGCAGCAGGATGATGAACGAGTACAGCGCGATCTCGCCGAGCAGGAACGACCAGTGGTCGGGGAAGATCTTGCGCAGGTTCTTCTTCAGCAACGACGCCAGGCCGAGGCGCTCGTCGGCCCAGTTGGCGACGCCGGCCACACCGGGCGACACGTTCACCTTGGGCGGACGCTCGGCGTCCAGGGCCGGTGAGTCGGTGGAGACATCAGCGGGCTTGGCCATCACCGATCACCTTCCTTGAAGTCGCCGTTGGAATCACGCTCGAAGAAGCTCGGCCCGACCGGCACGGTGAAGTCGCTGCGGGCGACCAGGTAGCCGTCGGCGTCCACCGTGATCGGCAGCTGGGGCAGCGCCCGGGCCGCCGGCCCGAACACCACCAGACCCGAGTTGCCGAGGTCGAAGGTCGACTGGTGGCAGGGACACAGCAGATGGTGGGTCTGCTGCTCCCACAGGCTGATCGGGCAGCCCACATGGGTGCAGATCTTGGAGTAGCAGAGGATTCCGCCGACCTGCCAGTCCTTGCGGGACTCGGGGATCTTGATCCGGGAAGGATCCATCCGGACGATGATGATCGAGGCCTTCGCCCGCTCGATCTGGAAGTCGGCGCCGTGGTGATCCCACAGGTTCTCCGGCTGCGCGTTGACCAGCTGGCCGATCTCCAGGTCGGACGCCTTCAGCGGCCGGCGGGTGACGTCGTTGACCAGCTTCACGCCCTCGGCCCAGATGGTGCGCTCGATCGTCCGCTTGCGAACCTCGGCGGTCGGCCACGGGCCCATGTCGGCGAACAGCACAACGGCCGGCACGGCGATCACGCCGAGCGCGCCGCCCAGTGCACCACCGATCAGCTTGCGGCGTCCCAGCCCCGACTGTTCGGCGCCCTTGGCGAACTCGGCCGCGAACACCTCACGATCAGCTTCGGGAGAGGCTGCGGCGTGGCGGTCCTCGGCCACCTCCTCGTCGCCCATGATGGTCTTCGCCCAATGGACGCAGGCGAGGCCGATCAGCAGCGTCGCCAAGCCGCCGGTGAGGCCGAGCAGGAACGTGGTGGCGTCCCACTCCATGCCGAAGATGGTGACGAACGAGTTCCGCGGAATCGTGAAGTACAGCACCACGAACGCGATGGCCAGCACCGGGACGGCGCCCAGCATCAGCAGCACCTGGCGGTAGACGCGGTCGCCGGCGGCCTTGTCGGCGTCGGTCCATCGTTCGATGTGTTCTTCGATGCCCGGGTCGGGCACCGGGAAGCGCTCGAGGTCGGCGCCTTCCTTCCTGGTTTCGATGCTCATCGGGCCCGAGCTCCCTTCGCGGCGATCCAGACGGCCATCAGGCACAGCGCACCGATACCGATGATCCAGGCGAACAGGCCCTCAGCGACGGGGCCGAGCGCCCCGAAGGTCAGGCCGCTGCTCGGCTGGGCGTGCAACGTCTCCAGGTAGCCGACGATCGCGCGGACGTCGTCGTCGGGGATGGCGCCGCTGCTGAACACGGGCATCTGCTGCGGGCCGGTGCGCAGGGCCTCCCAGATGTGCTTGCCGTCGACACCCACCAGGCTGGGGGCGTACTTGCCGTTGGGCAGTGCGCCGCCGGCACCCTCGAAGTTGTGGCAGGCGGAACAGTTGGTGCGGAACAGCTCCCCGCCCTTGGCGAGTTGCTCGGGGGTGAGGCCCTCGCCGCTGTACTGGTCGGCGTTCGGGACGGCCGGGCCGGGGCCCAGGCTCGCCACGAAAGCGGCCAGGCTGGCGATCTCGGCGTCGGAGTAGGTGTTCTGCTTGCGGGGCGCCTGGGCACCCGGGTTGGCCATCGGCATCCGTCCGGTGCTCACCTGGAAATCGACGGCGGCGGCGCCGACACCGACCAGGGACGGGCCCTGCTCGGTGCCTTCGCCGTTCATGCCGTGACAGGACGAGCAGGTCACCCGGAACAGGGCTTTGCCCTCGGCCACTTGCTGGCTGTTGCCGGTGTCTGCCGACACCCGCGCGGCCGGTGCCACGGCCGCGTACAGCGCACCCATGAGCAGTAGGGCCATCACCAGCAGCGCCGGCCTGGTGGCCCGGTGCCGCCTGTTGGCGGTCAGGAAACGCACGAGGATTCCTCCTAGGTCGAACTGCTCAGCGCAGGATGTAGATGACGCCGAACAGGATGATCCAGATCGCGTCGACGAAGTGCCAGTAGTAGGACGTCACGACGGCATGCACGGCCTGCTCGTGGGTGAAGGTGCGGGTCATGTAGGTGCGGCCCAACATGAACAGGAACGCGATCAGACCGCCGGTGACGTGCAACCCGTGGAAACCGGTGGCCAGGAAGAACGCCGATGAATACGCGTTGGTCGAGATCGTGAAGCCCTCGGAGAACAGGGTGGCGTACTCGGTCGCCTGGCCGCCGATGAAGATCGCGCCCATCACGAAGGTGAGGATGTACCACTCACGCAGCCCCCACTGGCCGACCTGAAGAATCGACCCGGTGCGGCCGACCTGACCACGCTCGGCCTTCCAGACGCCCATCTGGCAGGTCACCGAGGACAGGATCAGGATCAGCGTGTTCGTGACGGCGAACGGCATGTTGAAGTGCGCGGTGCCCCATTCCCACAACGACTCGGTGCCGGCCTGCGCCGCGGCCGCATTGGTGATCGACCGCAGGTTGAAATAGGCGGCGAACAGTGCGGCGAAGAACATCAGGTCGGAAGCCAGCCAGATCCAGGTGCCGACGGCAACCATGTCGGGCCGGCCCTTGGTGGGGTGCAGGCGAGACTGCGCGATCGGGTGCACCGCCCCGTGCGGCATAGCTGCCGCGGCGCTCGAGTGAGAGTGAGTCACCCGGTCATTATGGCTGCTCAGAGCGGATTGGTCACCCTCTGCGCCCACCGATTCTCGCTCGGGGGTGTAGATCTCGCGTGGCCCCCTGTTGCTGGGCCCGATGAGGGCGCGGGGGATAATGCGGCCATGGCCTCGTTGCCGTTGCTTCTGCCCTTGCATGCCGATCCGGGAAACCAGCCGCCGCCGCTGACCCCGGAGCGGCTGCTGACCGCCTGGACGTTCGAGCCCTGGGTGGTGGCGGCTCTGGTGTTGATGGTCGGTCTGTACCTGTGGGGCGTGCGCCGGCTCGCCGTCCGCGGCGACCACTGGCCGCCGGGTCGCACCCTCGCCTGGTGCGTCGGCGGTGCCGGAACGATGGCGATCGCGCTGCTCAGTGCACTGGGCACCTACGACACGGTGCTGTTCAGCGTGCACATGGTGCAACACATCCTGTTGTCGATGGTGGCGCCGGTGCTGATGGCCGTGGGTGCCCCGATCACCCTGCTGCTGCGGAACCTTGGTGCGCTGGGCCGCCGGCGGGTGGTGGCCGTGCTGCATTCCTGGCCCGCGAAGGTGCTGACCTGGCCGCCGCTGGCCACGGCGCTGATGATCGCGAACCCCTATCTGCTGTACATGACCGGGCTCTACCCGCTGACCCTCTCCAACGAGTGGTTGCATGCCTGGATCCACGTGCACTTCGTAATCACCGGTTGTCTGTACTTCTGGCCGTTGCTCGGCCTCGACCCGATGCCGACGCGGCTGCCGTACTACCTGCGGATGCTGCTGATCTTCATCACCCTGCCGTTCCACGCGTTCCTCGGCGTGATCATCATGGGCTCGCCCGAGCTGATCGCCGAGGACTGGTACCTGGCCTTCAACCGGGCCTGGCCGCCCAGCCCGGTGGAGGACCAGAACCTGGCCGGCGGCATCATGTGGGGCGCCGGTGACCTGATCTCACTGGTCATCCTGGCGGTGTTCTTCGTGCAGTGGTTCCAGCATTCGCAGCGCGAGGCGGCCCGCATCGATCGGCAGCTCGACCGTGAGGAAAGGCTGGCTGCCCGGGCGGCGGCATCGGGGTACGATGCTGGCAAAACCCCCGGTCAGCCGCCCGCAGACGAGGAACACGCATGAGCCACGACACCGCCAGGATCCTGGTCTACTCCGACGATCGGACGACCCGCGAGCAGGTGCGGCTGGCGCTCGGCCGCCGGGTGGCGTCCGACCTGCCCGAGATCGAGGTGTACGAGACCGCCACCCAGCCGGCGGTGCTGTCCGCCATGGACGCCGGCGGTTTCGATCTGCTGATCCTGGACGGCGAGGCGAACCCGGCCGGCGGGATCGGGCTGTGCAAGCAACTCAAGGACGAGATCGCCGAATGCCCGCCGATCCTGGTGCTGATCATCCGTGTCGCGGACTCCTGGCTGGCCACCTGGTCGCGCGCGGACGCCGTGTCGATGTACCCGGTGGATCCGGTCCGGCTGCCCAGCGCGGTCGCCGATCTGCTCCGGGCCCGACTCGGCCGGGCGGCCTGAGGTGGGTCACACCTGGCCCGATGTGCTCACCGGGCTGATCTCCGGCGACCACTTGAGCGCGGACACGGCGTCCTGGGCGATGAGCGAGATCCTGGCCGGCAACGCCACCGATGTACAGATCGCAGGCTTCCTGGTCGCGTTGCGCGCCAAGGGTGAGACGGTGGAGGAGCTCGCCGGGCTCGCCGAGTCGATGCGCGACCGGGCCACCCCGATCACGCTCGACCCCGAGGCTGTGGACGTCGTCGGTTCCGGCGGCGACCGGGCGAACACGGTCAACGTCTCGACGATGGCCGCCGTCGTCGCGGCAGCCGCCGGAGTGCCCGTGGTCAAGCACGGCAACCGGGCGGCGTCGTCGGCCTGTGGCGCCGCCGACGTCCTGGAGGCCCTCGGTGTGGCACTCGACGTCCGGCCAGAGGATCAGCCCGCAGTGCTGGCCGAGGCCGGCATCGTGTTCCTGTTCGCCCCGCTCTACCACCCGTCGCTGCGGCATGCCGGGGCCGCCCGCAGCCAGCTCGGCATCCAGACCCCGTTCAACTTCCTCGGACCGCTGGCCAACCCGGCTCGTCCGGCCGCACAGGCGGTGGGTATCGCGAACCCGCGGATCGCGGCACTGGTCGCGGGCGTCCTGGCCCGCCGGGGCACCCGTGGACTGGTCTTCCACGGCGACGACGGGTTGGACGAGTTGACCACCACCACGACGTCCGACATCTGGCTGATCCGCGACGGCGAGATCGTGGTGACCACGCTCGACCCGGCAGATCTCGGCTTCGCGCCGGCCACCCCCGCCGACCTGGTCGGTGGCGAGGTGGCCCGCAATGCGGCCATCGCCCGGCAGACGCTGGCCGGTGAACCCGGCCCGGTGCGGGACATCGTGGTGCTCAACGCGGCCGCCGCCCTGCTCGCCTTCCACGGCCCCGACCTGGGTCGCGACGTCGCCGAACAACTCGCCGCCCACGTCGCCACCGCGGCCGCGGCGATCGACTCGGGCGCGGCCACGCTCGTGCTGAGCAGCTGGGCGCAGGCCACCCAGAAGGCCGTTCGCGGCTCCTGAGCCGGCTATCCGGGCTCAGGCTCAGTGGGTGCCGGGCACCAGAACAGATCCGGCGAGCGCCAGAAACGGGCCCGCCACCAGTGCCGGACCGTACGGAAAGGCGCGGCCACGTCCGGACGCCCGCCAGGCCACGCCCCAAGCGACCCCGAGAAGCCCGCCGAGCATCAGCGCGCCGGCCAGCAGCGGCCAGCCGACCACGGCCGATGCCGCACCGATCACCGGCGCCAGCCGGACGTCGCCGAAGCCGAACCCGCCGCCGAGGCGCCAGAACACCCAGAACAGACCGCCGGCAGCCAGCGCGCCCAGACCGGCCCGGACGAGCGCGTCGACGCCCAGCCATCCGACGCAGGCCAGCAGTCCGGCGGCGGTGAGTAGCCAGGCCGCCTGGGCGAGCCGCTTCGGCAGATAGCCGGTGCGGGCGTCGATCACCGCGGCCAGGACGGCGGGGCCGGCCAGACCGAGCCAGGCCGGCGCCGTGGCCGGGGTGATGATGACCACCAAGCTCCCGGCGACAGCGGCCGCGCCGAGGACGATGAGAGCGGTCGTGGGTGTCGCCAGCCGCTGGTACGGGTTCGCCTCGGGTTCGTCGATCGGGGCCGGCAGGGCTCGCAACACCGCCGGCGTCACCAGCGCGAGGCCGGCTGCCAGCAGTGTCGGCAGTGCCAGCAGCCAGGTCATGGCGGCAGCCTAGGCGGCCAGCGGAGGCCAGCAGGCATCGGTCTGCCTCAGCCGCTGAGCGGCCAACCCGAGAGTTTCGGTGAGTTGCGTGCACGAGGTGGCCTCGCCCTCGACCAGCAGGGTCAACTCATTGAGGCCGATCTGGCACCATCGCGCGACCCACAACGGGTCGACACCCGCCGCCAGCAGGTTGCGCAGCCGTGCCCCGGTCCGTGCGGCCGGCACTCGTAGCGACCGCATCGCGATCAGGTCGCCGGCGCCGACCCGCAGCAGCCGTCCGGCCACTCGGGGCTCGATCCGGGTCTGCGGACGGCCGGCGCGTCCGACCAGCAGGCCATGGACGGCAGGGAGGGAAACGCCCGCGGCGACGGCTACCGCCGGCCAGGGCACCGCAGCGGCTTCGACGGCGTGGCGGACGTGGGCGCGGAAGGGTGCCGCGTCCACCCAGGTGGAGTGACGGGTGGCGGGCTGGGCCGATGCAAGTGCTCTCACACCCTAGAAGGCAGTTTTCGGAGGGTGTTTTGTGAATCGGAGACCGAAAATGTCCGAAACTCGCTAGTCCTGGGCGGGCTCGATCCGGTTCCGGCCAGGGACGCGAATCGGGGTGGCCGCGTGTCCGCGGTCACCCCGATCCCTGTTTCTGTTTCAGCGCTGCGCGCGGACGAACCCCGCTCGCTCGGCGGCGTCAGTGGAGTTGAACCACACATCGGTGATGGTGCGGTCGTAGCCTCCGGAGCCCCGCAAGTGGTACTTCATCGAGCGCTCGTTGCCCTTGATCTCGTAACCCTCGGGCGGTTCCGCCCCCACGTACGAACCTTCGCCGTAGGGGCTATCAGCTAAAGGGGAGGCATCACCCTTTGCGTCCTTCGCCTTCTTCTTCGCGTCGTCGACCGCGTCGGCGGCCTTGTCGGCCACCTCCTCGGCCTTGTCGGAGACCTCGTCGACGACATCGCCGGCCGCCTTCTTGGCGTCGTCGATCGCCTCCCCGGCCTTGTCGAGGGCCTCTGAGCCCGCGTCCTTGATGTCGTCGGCTTTGTCCGTCACGGCGTCCTTCACCTCTTCGGCCTTGTCGGCGGCGGCGTCCTTGATCTCTTCGGCCTTGTCGGCGGCGGCGTCCTTGATCTCGCCGGCCTTGTCCGCCACGGCGTCCTTGACCTCCCCGGCCTTGTCGACCACGGCGTCCTTCACCTCGCTCGCCTTGTCGGCAACGGTGGCGGCAGCCGCTTTGGCCTTGTCGGCCGCCTCTTTGGCGCCGTCCTTCACCTTGTCGACCACGTCGGCGACCGGATCGGCCACGTACGGACGGGACGGCTCGTGGGTCTCCCAGCTCGCCTCCGGACCGGCCAGCAGCTTGCGGACGGCGTAGATCACGCCGGCCAGCACGGCCCCGGCCAGGGCGATCAGGCCCAGGGTCTTGCCGACGCTGCGGCGCTTGCGGGTGGGGGCGATCTCAGCGACCTCGTCGGCCAGCTCGGCGGCTTCCTCCTTCGCGATGTCGGCGGCCTTGTACAGGGCTGCCGCGAGCCAGGGCAGGAAGTCGTGTTGCACCTTGTCGCGGGCCAGGTCGACGGTGGGGGCCACCCGCTCGAGGGTGTCGTCAACCACCGGCCGGACCTTCTTCACCGCACTGTCGACAGCCGGTGTCACCTTGTCGAGGGCGTCGTCCAGCGCCGGATGCACCCGGTCGAGGGTCTCGGCGGCCAGCTTCGCGCCCCGCTTGCGGGCGTCGGTCAGCTTCGGATGCACCTTCTCGTAGGCTTCGCCGGCGAGCCGGGTGGCCTCCTTGAACGAGGGCTCGATCCGGTCGTAGGCGTCCTTGATGCTGGGCTCGATGCGCTCGTAGGTGTCCGAGGCCAGTTCGACGCCACGTTTGCGGGCGGTGTCGAGGTGGGGCTGGACCCGGTCGTAGGCGTCCGCCGCGAATTCGGCACCGCGCTTGCGGGCCTCTTCCACGTAGTCGCCTGCCTGCTCGACCAGGGGGGTGAGCTTCTGCACGGCCTCGTCGAGGGCTGCTCGGCTGGCGTCTGCGGCTGACTCGGCGGTCGATTCGACGGCCTTCAGCGGCTTCTTACGCTTCACTGTTCCTCCAGTGGTTGGGATGGTCACGGCTATACCGCGTTCCCCAAACTACCGGCCCGCTACAGCGTCGAACAGGTTTGGCGGCGCATTCCACCCCTAGCGGGTGGGCGGTAGCTCAGCCGCCAGGCGATCAGCGGCCGGGTTGCCGGAGTAGCCGTCGGGCGCCGTCGACGATGCCGGACGCGATCGCGTCCAGCAGCGGTGAGCGCAGATTCCACTGCTGCCAGTACAGGGCGACGTCCATCGGTGGACCTCCGAGACCGACCAGTTCGCCGGCGGCGAGAGCGTCCGTGGACTGGAACCGGGGAAGCAGCCCCCAGCCCAGCCCGGCTCGGACGGCGCGCGCATAGTCCGCCGACGCCGGGACGAAGTGGCGCGGCGGGAGCGCGGGGTCGACTCCACGCTCGGTGAGCCAGTCGGTCTGCAGATCGTCGCGCCGATCGAAGTCGACGAGCGGAGCCCGGGCCAGTGCGGCGCCGGTCGGGCCGTCCGGCAGCCAGCGGTCGACGAATTCCGGCCTGGCCATCGCTTCGTAGCGCATCACGCCCAACGGCACGACCCGGCAGCCCGCCACCGGGCGCGCGCGGGACGTGACCGCACCCATCACGGTGCCCGATTCGAGCAGCCCGGCGGTGAAGTCCTGATCGTCGCGATGCAGATCGAAGACCACCGGCTGGCTGCCGGCCAGCTCGGCCAGCGGCTCGAGGAACCAGGTGGCCAGCGAATCGGCGTTGACCGCCAGCGGGACGCTGATCGGCGTTCCGTCCGGGTCGTCGGCACCCAGGCCGAGCAGCAGATCGTGCTCCAAGAGCGCGAGTTGACGGGCCATCCGGACGACCGCATAGCCGGCTTCGGTCGGCCGGACCGGCTTACTGCGGACCAACAACACGCGGCCCACCTGGCGTTCCAGCACCTTGAGTCGCTGGCTGACCGCGCTCGGGGTGAGATGCAGCCGCGCGGCGGCGGCATCGAGCGTCCCCTCGTCGACGATCGTGGCGAGGGTCTCGGCCAGTTCGAGCGCGATTCGCATGAAGAAATGCTAATGCTGCTGAAGAATCATGAACTGGACTAAGTCTCGACCGCCGCCTAGCGTCGAATCGTGACCCCCTATCTCGCCGGGCTCGGACTCGGCTTCTCGCTGATCGTCGCCATCGGTGCCCAGAATCTCTTCGTCCTCCGCCAGGGCATCCGGCGGGAACACGTCGTCCTCACCGCGACCATCTGTGCGGTATCGGACGCGGTCCTGATCGTGGCCGGGGTCTCCGGGGTCGGATTGCTGCTGCAGGCCGTTCCCTGGCTGTTCGACGCCGTCCGCTGGGTCGGTGCGGCGTTCCTGGCCGGCTACGGAATCCTGGCCGGACGCCGCGCCTGGCGCGGAGAGGGCGAGACCCTGCGGGTGGTGGCCGGGGACTCGTCGTCCGCGCCGGGCGAGGTGACGCCGACGTCCGGCCTGGCGGGCTCCGGCGACCTGTCCGGGCCGGGCTCCGGCGACGTGATGGTGGCGACCCGGACGAGCGGCGTCGCCGTCGCAATGACGGCGCTGGCGCTCACCTGGCTGAACCCGCACGTCTACCTCGACACGGTCTTCCTGCTGGGCACCGTCGCCAACGCCCAGGGCGAGGGTCGCTGGATCTTCGCCGTCGGTGCACTGACCGCCAGCCTGATCTGGTTCTACGGGCTGGCCGTGGGTGCTCGGTTGCTGTCGAAGTGGCTCGCCACGCCGCGAGCCTGGCGGATCTTCGACGCCGTGATCGCGGTGGTCATGCTTGCCCTGGCCGCTGGGCTCGTGCTGAGTCACTGAACCCTGATCCACCGATCTGCGGCGGCTGCTGGCGGGCGTCCGGGAAGCCTCGTCGTGGGTGTGTCAGGATGGGCGGCACCCACAGCGGACGAACCAGCTGGGCGGCGTCGTGGCCGCTCGAAGGAAAGGACAACACCGTGGCTCAGACCGCCACCCTGCACACCAATCACGGCGACGTGGTCATCGACCTGTTCGAGGACCAGGCACCGAAGACCGTCGCCAACTTCGTCGGCCTGGCAACCGGCACTCAGGAATACGCCGACCCCGAATCGGGCGCGCCGACCACCGGCAAGTTCTACGACGGGCTGACCTTCCACCGGATCATCGACGGCTTCATGATCCAGGGCGGCTGTCCGCAGGGCAGCGGACGCGGCGGCCCCGGCTACACCTTCGCCGACGAGTTCCACCCCGAACTGCGTTTTGACAGGCCCTATCTGCTGGCCATGGCCAACGCCGGCCCCGGCACCAACGGCTCCCAGTTCTTCATCACCGTGGTTCCCACCCCGCACCTGAACCGGCGCCACACGATCTTCGGCGAGGTCACCGACGAGGCGAGCCGGAAGGTGGTCGATGAGATCGCCCAGGTTCGCACCGGCTACGGCGACCGCCCGGTCGAGCCCGTGGTGATCGAGTCGATCACCGTCGCCTGAGACTTCGACGACGACCCGGGCCGCCGCGGCGGTCCGGGGTCGTCAGGCTCGCGGGCTGGAGGCGACCGGAACGGGCGTCAGCGGCGTCGCGGTGTTGAGCCAGACGGCCAGCCCGACGGCGGCCATCAGCGCGAGTGCGGCCACGACCAGCCATCCGAGCAGCGCCCGGTCGCCGGCTCGGCGTCGATTCACTCGGCGCCCAGCGAGAAGGCCGCCTCCAGGTCGTGCGAAGAGTAGGCCCGGAAGGCGATATGGGTCACGGTGTCGACCACACCGGGAACCCGGTTCAGCCGTTCGGTGACGACCTCGGAGACCTGGTCGACCGAACGGACCCGGATCAGGGCGATCAGGTCGATCTCGCCGGTGACCGAATACACCTCGGAGACGCCTTCCAGCCCGGCGATCTGGGTGGCCACGTCGGGAATGCGGGCGACCTCGGCGTGGATGAAGACAATCGCGGTGATCATGGCGAGAGCCTAGACCCGCGCTGTGCCCAAGGCGTGCCGGGCCAGCTCACCGTCGGCCAGGCCGACGTGCAGCGGCCAGCTCCACTCGCCGTCGATCTCGATCAGCCGGACGCCGGGGCGCTCCAGCCAGGCTGCGATCCGTTCGGTCTCTTCCACCGTCGCCGCCGGCTGCGGCCCGGGCGGCCGCCTCACCTGCTCGGCCGCGGCCACCGCGGCGCGGGCCACCGCCTGGGCGACGTCGCCCGGTCGCGCCCGGGCGGCGCCGGCAAGCCGTCCGTAGCGGATGACATGGATCTCCCAGTCGCCCCGGTCGCGGCAGGCGGCGACGATCTGCGGGCAGCCGGCCAGGCTCGCCACCCGATGGTGGCGCAGCGTGCTGCGGGCGAAGGTGGTCAGCCGGTCGGTGATCGTGGCGGCGTCCTCGAAACGCTGCTGGGCGACCAGTCCGGTCAACCGGCCGCGGGCCGCCCGCAGCACCGGACGGATATCGCGGGTCAGCCCGGCCCAGACCTGCCGGACCACCTCGGCGTACTCCTCAGGCGTGACGGCCAGTTCGCACGGCGCGCAACAGCGGCCCAGTTCGCCGAGCATGCAGGAGTCGGACGGCCGCTTCGCCGACAACCGGGCGGTGCACTGCCGGATCGGGAACGCGTCGTAGAGGGCGGCCTGGACGGCTTCGGCGGTGCCCCGCCGCGCGAACGGGCCGAAGTAGTCGGCGCCGTCGGGCAGGCAGCGGCGCACGATCGACAGCCGCGGGTAGGGCTCGCGGGTCAGCTTGAGCCAGAGTTGTCGTTCGGGATACTTCGAGCGCCGGTTGTACCGCGGCGAGTGTGCGGCGATCAGCCGTAGTTCGAGCACTTCGGCCTCGAGTTCGCTGTTGCAGGTGAGATGTTCGACGCCGGTGGCCACCCGCACCATCTCGTCGATCCGCGGCCGGGTCTCGGCGGCCGTGAAATAGCTGCGCACCCGGGCCCGCAGGTTGCGGCTCTTGCCGACGTAGAGCACCTGGCGACGGGTCTGGCCCGCGGCGTCGCGTCCATCGGCGACGAACCAGTACACCCCGGGCGAGGCCGGCAGACCCGTGGCCCAGGTGCGCTTGGCGCGGCGTTGCGGGGACACCCGGCGGGTGAACTCGAGGAGATCCTCCACGGTGTGGACGCCGAGGTTGCCGACCCGCTCGAGTAGGCCGTGCAGCACCGTCACCGTCGCCCGGGCGTCGGTCAGGGCGCGGTGATTGGGTGCGGTCTCGGCGTGGAAGTGCTGGGCCAGGGTCGCCAGCTTGTGGTTGCGCACCTCGTCGCGCAACAGCGCCTGCCGGGCCAGCGCGACCGTGTCGATCACCGGCGGATTCGGCCACGCGTAGTCGAGACCGGCGCAGGCCCGCTTCAAGAAGCCGACGTCGAAGGACGCGTTGTGGGCGACCAGGACGCAGCCCGCGGCGAACTCCAGAAAACTGGGCAGCACCGACGCCAGCCTCGGTGCGCCGGCCACCATCGTGTCGGTGATGCCGGTGAGCACGGCGATCAGCGGTGGAATATGGGTGGACGGGTTGACCAGGGTCTGGAACTCGCCGAGTACCTCGCCGCCGGCCACCTTGACCGCACCCACCTCGGTGACCTTGTCGTCGACACCGCCACCGGTGGTCTCGAGATCGACCACGCAGAACTGGACCTGGCTCAGCGGTGTGCCCAGATCGTCGAAGGTCGGTTGGCTCGGCAATGCGGTCATGGGCGAGACGCTAGAAGCCGGCACTGACAAATCCGGCACTGACAAAAGTGTCGGAGCCGGCTTGCAGACTGCGGGCATGGAGATGCTGAGGATCGATTGCGGAACCTGCGCGGTACGCGGTCCCGCCTGTGGCGATTGCATGGTGACGGCGCTGTTGGGAGCCGATCATGAGGTGGTCGAATTCTGCTCTGATGAGGTCAGTGCGCTGCGCGCGATGACCTCGCAGGGGCTACTGCCTCCCCTTCGCTTGGTGGAAGCGGTATCATTACGCCCGACGCTCGAACCGGAGGGGGACTGGTTTGCGTCGGGGGAAGACGTCGTTTAGGATTTTCTCAGGTTTGGTCCGCTGACTTCCCCGCAGTGACCCCATTGTGATCGTCAGGAGGCGATGGTGCGACTGCGTGCCTTTGTTCGAGGCAGCCTGGTGGCTGTGGCCGGTGCCGCGGTCGTGTTCGCCGGCCCGACGGTGCGGCCCGCGTCCGCTGATCCGCTGAGCGACGCCAAGGACAAGCTGGCCGCCATCGAGCAGGAGCAGAGCAAGATCGGCGAGCAGTGGGCCGAGGTGAAGCTCCAACTCGCCCAGGGCAAGACGAAGGTCGCCACGCTCAACGCCGACATCGCCGCCCAGCAGAAGAAGGTCGACGGGCTGCGCAAGCAGGCCCAGCAGGTCACCATCAGCCGTTTCCAGAGCCGTGGCGTCGACATCACCGTGCAACTGGTGACCTCGCCCGATCCGGACGCCTTCCTCGCCGACATGTCCACCATGGGCAAGCTCGACCAGAACATGAACTCGCTGCTGCAGGACTACCAGGCGCAGCAGGCCAACCTCGCCGATCTGCAGCGCGCCGCGCGCGATCAGGTGAGCACGATCGCCGCCGAGGAGCAGCGGCTCGCCTCGTTGAAGAAGCAGATCGACGCCAAGATCCAAGAGGGCCAGGCGCTGGTCGACCAGTTGACCGAGCAGGAGCGGCAGCGGCTGAACGCCGAGGACGCGGCTTCGCGTGACGCCTCGCGCCAGGCGGCCGCCGAGGAGGACTTCGTCGACGACAGCGGCTCGGCCGACTCCCGGGCGATCCGCGCGGTGAAGTACGCGGTTTCCAAGGTGCCGACCGGCCAATACGTGTGGGGTGCCGAAGGGCCGAACAACTTCGACTGCTCCGGGCTGATGCTGGCCGCCTACCGCACCGTCGGCATCTCGCTGCCGCACTCGTCGCGGGTCCAGTCCACCCTCGGCCGGCCGGTCGCTCGTGACCAGCTCAAGCCCGGTGACCTGCTGTTCTTCTACAGCCCGATCCACCACGTCGGCATGTACATGGGCGACGGCCTGTTCGTGCATGCGCGCAACCCGCGCAACGACCTGGAGATCACCAAGCTGTCCACCTACCCGGCCTACCAGGGTGCCCGCCGCGTCGTCGGTTGATCGGTTTCGCCGCACCCTGCTGCTGGCCGCCCCCGCCTTGTTGCTCGGCGCGTGTGCGCCGGCGCCGAGCGGACGTCTCGACGATCTCGCGCGCACCCTGACCGAGCGCCTCGTCGCCGAGGACGAGAAGGCCTTCCTCGCGGCGTTCGCGCCGTCGCCGGGCTCCCAGGCGCTCGGCCACCGGATGTTCGCCACTTTGTCGCAAGCACCCGCGGTCCTCACCACGCACGACGGCAGGCTGCGGGTGTGCTGGGGGCTGCCGGGTGAGCCGCGGGTCTGCAGCGAGGCGACGGTGGGGCTGGCCGACGGACGGATCGCCAATCTCGCCGCGACCAGTTCCGGCACCGAGTGGCTCGGTGAGCCGCTGGGGGTGCACTCGTCGGCCACGCTGGTGGTGGGCGCCGGGACGGCGTGGCATCTGAGCCGCTGGTCACGGGCGGCCGAGGCCGGCATCGCCGCGCTGACCAGGGTCGCGCCCACCGACCGCCGGTGGACCGAGCCGGTGGTGGTCGTGGTGCCGGACAGTCTCACCGGATTCGCCGCCTACGCCGGCGACGACGCCTCCCAGGTCGCGGCAGTCACGGTGGTGCCCGGTCTGCCTGAGAGTCAGGGCGTCCGGGTGGTGGTGAACCCGACGGTCACCCAGAAGTCTGAGGATGACGCGGTGCTGATCACCCATGAGGCGGTCCACGCGTGGATGATGTCGCCGCGGCTGACCGGTACCCCCGGATGGATGGTGGAGGGAATCGCCGAGGCGCTCACCGCCGAGGCGTACCCGCAGGTGGCCGCCAGCAACCGTGCACTGGCCCGCAGCGCCGTCCGGGACGGTGTGCCGACGGCGCTGCCTGACGTCGCGCAGCCCACCCAGACGGCCTATGCGCTGGCCGAGGTGGCGGTGCGGGCGATGGTCGCCCAGGTCGGCTGGTCGAAGGTGCTGGACGAGGCCTATGCCCGCACCCACGGCGGGGCCGCGATCGCCGATGCCTCGGTGCTGGCCTGGTATCGCGACGCTCTGGCCCGGCTGCGCACCGGCCGCTGAGCGCTCGCCGCTCAGACCACGGCGCCGTCGCCGTCGACCGGCGGACGCCGCTCCAGCCGGTGCAGCAGCAGGAACACCCCCAGGAAGAACCCCAGTCCGGCCAGGACGGAGACCAGCATCGGGAACTGGACGCCGAAGGCCGAGAACAACACCAGCACCAGCGGCAGCACCACCAGCACGGTGCCCGCGATACCCGCCGCGCTCCACCGGCCTCGCGGCGGCGGTGGGGGCGGGATGAACGGCTCCTCGGGCTCCTCCGGGGCGGCCCAGCTGCGGAAGTCGCTCGGCAGGTCGACGGTCGGGAGTTCGATCGGGGACGGCGCCGAAGCGGGAGGCTTCGGGGGCGTCGGCTCCGCGGACGCCGGGGCCGGTTCCGGCTTGGCCGGCGGAACGGGTTCCTCGGCGGGCACCAGGCCGCCGGGGAACTCGCGCGCCATCAGTTCGTTGAACCGGGCGTCCTCGGGCTGGTCGCGATTCATCGGACGGCGTGCTCGGTCAGGAAGTCCAGCGTGCGCTCGACGATCAGGTCGGCGTCGTTGTCCAGCGGGGCCACGTGGGCGCTGTCCGGCAGCGCCACCTCGGTGATCTCCTCCGACGAGACCTGACGCAGCACGATCTCCTTGGAGATGATCGGGACCACGTCGTCGGCGTCGGAATGCAGCAGCAGGATGGGGCAGTAAACCAGGTCGAGCCGGGCCCGGACGTCGGCCCAGAGCCGCATCATGGCGTGCACGGCCCGCAACGGCGTCCGGGGATAGCTGTGCTCGGTGACCCCGGCCTTGCGGATGCTGCTGCCGACGCTGTCCACGGTGCGGATCACGTGCTGGGCCAGCGGCACCAGGGTGAGTCGCGGGTGGCCGACCAGGGCAGGGTTCACCAGGACCAGCCCGGCCACCTCGTCGGCATGCCGCTCCGCGAGCTGCAGTGCCAGTGCGCCGCCCATGGACAGCCCCGCGACGAAGACCGTCGAGCATTCACCGCGGAGTTCGACGAAGGCCCGCTCGGCGGCGGCGTACCAGTCGCGTCCGTCGGTGACCTCCAGTTCGCGCCAGCTGGTGCCGTGCCCGGGCAGCCGCGGCACCGACACCCGGTAGCCGGCCTCCGCCGTCGCCCCGGCCCAGGCGCGCAGCGTCCAGGGACTCGCGGTGAAGCCGTGCAGGAACAGCACCCCGACGTCGCCGCGCCCGGCGGCGAACGGCTGGGCGAACTCGTGCACCTGCATGGCGCCATCGTAGGGGCCCCGCGGCGGGTGGCGGACGGGGTGTCTGCGGCGGGGCATTAGGGTGAGCGGCACAAGGCGATCCGATGGAGGTGCGGTGCTCTACTCCCTGTTCAAGAACGCGGCGTTCCGGCCGGTCATCAAGTACGTCTACGGTGCGCGCGCCGAGGGCGAGGAGAACATTCCCGCCACCGGCGGAGTGATCCTGGCCAGCAACCACCTGGACGCCGGCGACACGCTGGTGCTGCCGGCGATGATCAAACGGCAGGTCACCTTCCCGGCGAAGGCCGAGCTGTTCAAGGGTGACCGGGGTCCGTTCTCCAAGCTCGTGGCCTGGTTCCTGCGCGCCGTTGGCCAGGTGCCGCTGGACCGCTCGGGAGGACGCGCCAGCCTGGACGGCCTGCAGCCGGTGCTCGACGTGCTGGCCGACGGCGGCTGCGTGGGCATCTACCCCGAGGGCACCCGTTCGCCCGACGGCCGGCTGTACAAGGGCAAGACCGGCGTGGCCCGGATGGCGCTGGCCGCACAGGTGCCGATCATTCCGGTGGCGATGAAGAACAGCCGGGTCACCAGGAAGGCCGGCCTGCCCTGGATCGACCACCCCGTCGTGGTGATCGGCAAGCCGCTCGACTTCAGCCGGTATTACGGCCGGGTCGACGATCCCCGCACGTTGCGCTGGGTCACCGACCAGGTGATGGCCGCCATCCATGAGCTTTCCGGCCAGACCTACGTCGAGGCCTACGGCACCTCGGTGAAGAGCGGCTCGCTGACCGAGGCCGAAGCCGCGGCACGGATCCTGGAGCGTCCTGGCATCAACACCAAGGAACCCGAGTTGCCGGCCTGAGCCGTTAGGGAAGCGCTGATCACTCACGTCATCCCGGGCTCCGGCCCGGGATCTCGGTCCGGCGAGATCCCGGACGCAGAGATCCCGGCGTTCGCCGCTACGACGAGACGCCGTTGGCCGAGCTTGTCGAGACCTTGTCTTGGTTTCCACAAGCTCCACCGGCGGCAGCATTCGCGGCCGTCAAGGCCGCGTCCCACGCCCCGGGGCCGTTTCGAGAGCCGGGTGGCCGACCGCGTATCCTGACCGGCGTGTCGCAGCCGATCCCCACGCTTGAAGAACTTCAGTCCCGCCGGCCTCTGCAGCAGCCGACCTATGCCGATCAGGCACGGCTGGAGCGGGTGATCGCCGAGCTGCGCAAGCGTCCGCCGCTGGTTTTCGCCGGCGAGTGCGACGAGTTGCGCGAGAAGATCGCCGACGCCGCGGCCGGTCGGGCCTTCATCCTGCAGGGCGGCGACTGCGCCGAGACCTTTGACACCGGCACGGCGCTCGACATCAGGGGCAAGCTGCGGGTGCTGCTGTCGATGGCGGTGGTGCTGACCTACGCCGCCCAGGTGCCGGTGGTGAAGCTGGGCCGGCTGGCCGGGCAGTACGCCAAGCCGCGCAGCAAGGACACCGAGACCCGCGATGACGTCACGCTGCCCGCCTACCGTGGCGACGCGGTGAACGGGCTCGATTTCACCGCGGAGTCACGGGTCAACGACCCGAACCGGCTGTTGGAGGCGTACAACCATTCGGCGGCCACCCTCAACCTGATCCGGGCGTTCGTCACGGGCGGCTTCGCCGATCTGCGTTCGGTGCATACCTGGAACCAGGACTTCGTCCGGAACTCAGGTGTGGAGGCGCGGTACGAGGCGCTGGCCGACGAGATCGAGCGTGCCCTGGCGTTCATGGTCGCTTGCGGCGTCGACAAGGAGGCGTTCCGCACCGTCGACTTCTACGCCAGCCATGAGGCGCTGCTGCTGCCCTACGAGCACGCCATGACCCGGATCGACTCGCGCACCCGGACGCCGTACAACACCTCGGCGCACATGGTCTGGATCGGTGAGCGCACCCGGCAGGTCGAGGGTGCGCACGTCGACTTCATCCGGCACCTGCGCAATCCGATCGGGGTCAAGGTCGGCCCCTCGACCACCGCCGCGGACGCCGTCGCCCTGGCTGAGGCGCTCGATCCCCAGCACGAGCCCGGACGGCTGACGATGATCTCCCGGATGGGCGCGGCCAAGGTGCGTGACGCGCTGCCGCCGATCGTCCGGGCCGTCGAAGCCACCGGCCGCAAGGTGGCCTGGATCTGCGACCCGATGCACGGCAACACCTTCGAGACCGCCAACGGCTACAAGACCCGGGCGTTCAGCCAGGTGGTCGACGAGGTGAACGGCTTCTTCGACGTGCACGAAGAGCTGGGCACCTGGCCCGGCGGCGTGCACATGGAGCTGACCGGTGACGACGTCACCGAATGCGTGGGCGGGGTCGCGGACGCGTTGGCCGAGGCCGACCTGGCCAACCGCTACGAGACGGCCTGTGATCCCCGGCTGAACCGCAACCAGTCGCTGGAACTGGCCTTCCAGATCGCCGAGCGGCTGACCGACGGCCGGATCAAGCGGGTGAACCCGGTGCAGGAGTACCGCGCCGAGGACTTCTGACCCCGGCCAGCGTCACC
This sequence comes from Micropruina sp., assembly GCF_027492755.1. Classification (GTDB taxonomy): domain Bacteria; phylum Actinomycetota; class Actinomycetes; order Propionibacteriales; family Propionibacteriaceae; genus Micropruina. The sequence goes on from NZ_JAPUED010000219.1 coordinate 20,642, forward strand.
CAAAAATAGGATATTGCATCTTCACATACGCGTTACAGGGTAGAAAAAGGGGACGTCACCAGGCGTCCTAGCGTGTCGTATTGCCAACCCGGTGGATAGGCCGGGGTGGCCCACCCGGACTCGTCCGGGTGGCCGACACGGGAAGGTTCCCCCAATGACGCGCATTGAAGACCTGCCGGCTGTGGCAGGAGTGAAATCCGAAGACATCGTCGAAGCCGCCGGAATGCCGGTCGGCTCCGGCAATATGAAGCCCGAATACGATCCACGACTCGCCAATGAAGACCTGGCGCCGCTGCGCGAGCAGAAGTGGTCGTCCTACAACATCTTCGCGTTCTGGATGTCGGACGTGCATTCGGTGGGCGGCTATGTCACCGCCGGCTCGCTGTTCGCCCTCGGCATCGCCAGCTGGCAGGTGCTGGTGGCATTGCTGATCGGCATCGTCATCGTCCAGGTGTTCACCAACCTGGTCGCCAAACCGAGCCAGAAGACCGGCGTGCCCTACCCGGTGATCAACCGGGCCATCTACGGCATCAAGGGGGCCAACATTCCGGCGATCATCCGCGGCCTGATCGCGATCGCCTGGTACGGCGTCCAGACCTTCCTGGCCGCCGAATCGCTGAACATCATCTTCCTCAAGTTCTGGCCCGGCAGCGCCGGGCTGCTCGATGTCGGATTCCTCGGGCTGTCGGCGCTCGGCTGGATCTCCTACGCGATCCTCTGGTTCGCTCAGGCCGCCCTGTTCTGGAACGGCATGGAGACCATCCGCAGGTTCATCGACTGGGCCGGTCCCGCCGTCTATGTGGTGATGATCGTGCTGGCCGGCTACCTGGTGTCCCAGGCCGGTTGGCAGAACATCAGCCTCGACCTCTCGGCCGGCGAACCGCTCGACTTCTGGGCGTCCATCCCGGTGATGATCACCGCGATCGCGATCGTGGTGTCCTACTTCTCGGGGCCGATGCTCAACTTCGGTGACTTCGCCCGCTACGGCAAATCGTTCAGCGCGGTGAAGAAGGGCAACTTCTGGGGGCTGCCGGTCAACTTCCTGTTCTTCTCGCTGCTCACCGTGATCACTGCTTCGGCCACCGTTCCGGTGTTCGGCGAACTGATCACCGATCCGATCCACACCGTGGAGCGGATCGACACGCCGTTCGCTATTCTTCTGGGCGGTCTCACCTTCGTCACCGCCACGGTCGGCATCAACATCGTGGCCAACTTCATCTCACCGGCGTTCGACTTCTCGAATGTCGCGCCGCACAAGATCTCGTGGCGTACCGGGGGCATGATCGCCGCCGTCGGTTCGGTGATTCTGCTGCCGTGGAACTGGTATTCAAACGCCGATGCCATTCACTACACGCTGGGTGTGCTCGGTGCGATGATCGGCCCGCTCTTCGGCATTCTGATCGCCGGCTACTATGTCGCGGCCAAACAGCGGATTCTCGTCGACGACATGTTCACGATGTCTGACAAGGGCGCCTACTGGTACACCAAGGGCTACAACAAGAATGCGGTGTACACGATTCTGGGAGCTGGAATCCCGACGATCCTGATCGGTGTCCTGCCGAAGCTGATCGCCGATCTGGGTGGCTTCGACGTGTCCTGGCTGGGCAACTACACGTGGTTCATCGGCTGCGGGCTCGGCTACCTGATCTTCCTGCTGCTCGAGCGCGCCAACCCGCAGGTGCCGTCGCTCGACGACCTGACGGCCGGAGTATCGGACGGCAGCGTCGAGGTGGCCGGGGGCACTCTCGAACTCCAGCCGGCCCCCCAGTGACCCCGATGCGGATCACATTGATCAACCCCAACGCCTCCCGGGCGATGACCGCGAAGATCGCGGCCGCCGCCCGGGAGGCGGCGGCTCCGGATGTCGAGATCGTCGCCGTTTGTGCGGACAACGGGCCGGCGGCGATCGAAAGCCACTACGACGAGGCCCACGCCTCGGTCGCGATCGCGGAGCTGATCCTGGCCGACCAGGCTGCGGGCGGCAGCGACGGCTATGTGATCGCCTGCTTCGGCGATCCGGGCGTGGACGCCGCCCGCGAGTTGGTTGACGTCCCGGTGATCGGCATCGCCGAGGCCGCCATGCATGTGGCGGTGTTGTCGGGGCGCAGCTTCGGCATCGTCACCACGCTGTCGCGCACCCTGGGCCGGGCTCGGGACCTGCTGCTGCGCCACGGCTTCGAGCGAGCCTGTGTGGCGGCCTATGGCACCGGAATACCGGTGCTCGACCTGGAGGACGCCACCGGAGCGGCTTTGGACGAGATCGCCGGCTGGTGTGAGCGGGCCGTCCACCACGACCGGGCGGATGTCATTGTGCTGGGGTGTGCCGGGATGGCTGATCTGTGCCGCCGGCTGACCGACCGGATCGGCGTTCCGGTCGTCGACGGCGTCGCCGCCGCTGTCGGGCTGGTGACAGCGATGGGGCGGATGGGCGTCGGCACCAGCAAGCGCGACGAGTACGCCCGGCCGCCGCGGCTGGCCTGACACCGACTTCGTACGGAGCCGCAGCGGCGAGCTGCTTGCCGGGGTTACGCTGCGATCATGCAGCTCACCCACCTCGGACATTCCGCCGTTCTGATCGAGGTCGCCGATCGGCGGATCCTGATCGACCCGGGCAACTTCTCCACCGCCTGGCACGATGTGCGCGACCTGGACGCGATCCTGGTCACCCACCAGCACCCCGACCATGTCGACCCCGAGCACATCGGTGCCCTGATCGACGACAATCCGCAGGCGCAGGTCTGGGTCGAGCCGCAGGTCCTGCAGGCGGTCGACCTGCCGCGCGGGGAAGGGTTGGCCGCGGACAGCAGCATCGAACTGGGCGGCGTCGCGGTGAACGCGGTGGGCGGATTGCACGCGATCATTCACCGCGATATCCCGCAGATCGGCAACGTCGGGCTGGTGATCGGCGCCGAGGGCGAACCGACCCTGTTCCATCCCGGCGATTCGCTGGCTACGGTGCCCAGCGGCATCGACGTGCTGGCCGCCCCGCTGTACGGCCCGTGGGCGGCGATGAAGGAGACCGTCGACTTCGCCCGGGCGGTGGACGCCACGCACGGCTTCCCGATCCACGACGGCCTGCTGCACGACCGAGGCGTCGCGCTGATCTACGGACGCCTCGAGGCGATGACCGGCATGGCGATGCACAACCTGCGCGACGGCCGGCCCTGGACGGTTGCCGGCTGAGTCAGAAGCCGTCCAGCTCGCGGCTGATCGGCGGCTGGGTGTGGCCCAGGTCGGCCCAGACGAAGCCGGGGACGCCGGCGAAGAAGGCCACCAAGAAGTCCGCGCAGTGGATGATCCGCTCCGGGGTGTTGTCGCCCAGCGCGAACCGGACCCGTCCGGACTCGATCGCGAACGGCAGCGGCTGAGCCCGCAGCAGGAACTCCAGCTGGCGGGGGTGGAACACGTCGGAGGCGAATTTGGGTTGCGGGCTGCGCACCTTGAACGCCCGGTCGAAGTCGGAGGACTCGAAGCGCACCCGGTTGCCCCAGCCCGGCCAGTTCACCGACAGGTCGCCGAACCGCCACGGCAGGTGGAACTCCAGGATCTCCTCGGAGTGGTTGTCGGTGACGGTGCGAGTGGTGGTGTTGCCGTTGGAGTCGGTGCTGGTCTCGGTGCGGTCGGTCTTCCAGTTGTGGGTCAGCGCGATCATCCGGATGCCCTGCACGGTGCCGAGCACCACATCGCGGGCCTCGTGGCCGTAGCCGCCGCCGTTGATCACCACCTCGCCCAGGAACTGGTCGTCGGCGGGCCGGTAGACCCAGTCGGGCCGCTGGTACAGGCTCAACTCCGACGGCGGCGCCGGCGCCTGGTAGGACGCCAGGGCAGCGTCGGCCAGGCTGTGCGCGACCGGCGCCAGGGCCTCCAGGAAGCCGCGCATCGCCAGCGCCTCGCGGGGCACCCCGAGGGCCACCAGCCGGGTGCCGTCGACCGAGAGATCGACCCGGTGCCCGGCAGCGGCCATCGCCTCGACCGGGCCCAGGATCGCGGCCAGTGCGGCCTCGGCCCAGGCCGCGTCCTTGGCGGTCGCCGTCCAGCGGCCGACGACCTTCTGCCGGCCTTCGACGCCGGGCCGGGGCGTCTCGCCGAGATACAGCTCGGGCAGCGGACGCGGCAGCACAAGGGCAGCCACATACCCCAGCGAGTTGTACTCGAACACCGCGAAGGGCACGCCGGAGGAGGTGCTGCCGCTGATCAGGTCGTCGATCTTGCGCTTGTACCCCAGGCCGAACGGCGGGCAGTTGAGCCCGTAGGCGGTGACCAGGGTGGGGGAGCCCTCGAACGTCCAGCCCTGCGCGCGCAGCGAGCGCACATACCGCTGCCGGCGGATCAGGAAGAACGCGCCGACGGCGACGCCGACGATGAGCAGGATCAGTAGCACCTGGCCGAACGAGAAGGACACGCGCACAGGCTACTGAGCACCGGGTCCGGCCGGGGATCAGGCCAGGTTGATGGTGATCGTGGAACCCACCGGAGCCTTGGTACCGGCCTTCGGGTCGGTGCTCACCACCAGGTCGAAACCGAAGTTGATCAGCCGGTTCACCCGCACCTCGAAGCCCGCCTTCTGCAGGATGTCGCGAGCCCGGTCGAGCGAGTAGCGGCGGACGTTGGGCACCGCCTTCAGCTGCGGCCCCTTGGAAACCACCAGGGTCACCGTGTCGCCGCGATGCACCTCGCCGGCGGACGGCGTCTGGCTGATCACGTTGTTCTTCTCGATGTCGGCGTGGTTCTGCTTCTCGATCTTCACCTTCAAGCCCTGCTCCTTGAGGGCCTTCTGAGCGTCCTTGACCGGCTTGTCGGTCCAGTCGCCGAGGGTGACCGGGGCGGGGCCCTGCGACATCACCAGGTCGACCGCCGTGCCGCGCTTCAGCGGCGCGCCCTCTTTGGGGAAGGCACTGATCACCTTGCCGGCTTCGACGGTGTCGTCGTAGCCCTGGGTGACGTTGCCGACGGTCAGGTTGATCCGGTTCAGCGATTCGGTGGCGGTGGGCAGGTCGAGCCCGCGCAGGGCGGGCACGGCGAACCGCTCCGGGCCCTTGGACAGGAACGCCTTGATGGTTCCGCCGTGCACGATCCGGTCGCCGCCGGCGGGGTCGGTGCGGGCCACCTGGCCGGCCGGCACATCCTCGGCGTATTCGCTGTCGAAGGTGATCGTCAGACCCGCGTCGGTGGCGGCCTGCTGCGCCTGCGCCTGGTTCAACCGCACCAGGGCCGGGGTGCTGGTGTACTGGCCGGCGAACACCCACCACAGCCCGGTGCCGACCAGCACCGCCGCCAGGATGCTGGCCAGCAGCGCCGGCCAACGGCGCCGCGGGCGACCCGGGGGGCGCTGTTCGACGGGTCCGTCGTAGTAGGGCATGCCGTCGGTGATCTCGGGCAGGCCAGGGCTGATCGGGGTGGACGGGGTGAACCGCAGCGTCGGCGTCCGGTCACCCTCGCTGGGGCTGCGCAGGCTGGGAACCGGCTCGGTGATGTGGTTCTGGGGATCAAGGGTGGTGCCCTTCATCCGTTCGGTGAGCGCCGAATCGTCCATCACGCCACGGGCGAGCGATTCGCGGGCCTGGCGCATGTGGTCGAGCAGCACCCGGGCGTCGACCGGCCGATCGGACGGCTGGCGCGCGGCCGCACTGGTGACCAGGGCGTCCAGGTAGGGCGGGATGCCGTTGCGGGATTCCCGCCACGAGGTCTTCACCGCGCTGGACGGCGCCGGAATGGCCTTATGGACGTGCGCGTAGGCGACCTGGATGGGGTTCTCACCGGTGTGCGGCTTGGAACCGGTGAGCATCTCGTACAACACCACGCCGAGCGCGTAGACGTCGCAGCGCGGATCGGCCTTGCCATGGGTGACCAACTCGGGCGCGATGTAGCTGACGGTGCCGATCAGCATGCCGGTGGCGGTCACGGTCTGTGCCGAGATGGCCCGGGCCAGGCCGAAGTCGGCGACCTTGATCTGGCCCCGGTCCGAGATCAGCACGTTCTCGGGCTTGATGTCGCGGTGGATCAGCCCCGACTCGTGGGCCGCGGCGACCGCGGCGGTGACCGGGATCAGCAGGTCGAGGGCGCGTTCGGGGCTGAACGAACCCTCGCGGGTGATCATGTGCCGCAGCGTGCAGCCCTCGACGTACTCCATCACGATGTACGGACGGCCGCGGTGCACGCCCTGGTCGAACACCGACACCACGTTGGGGTGCGACAGCCGTGCGGCGGCACGCGCCTCACGGTCGAATTTGCCGATGAAGTCCTGGTCGTCGCCGAGGCCCTCGTGCATGACCTTGATCGCAACGGTCCTGGTCAGCCGTTGATCGTCGGCGAGGTAGACGGTCGCCATGCCGCCACGAGCAAGCTTGCGCTGGATCACGTAGCGACCGTCCAGCAACTCACCCACCAAGGGGTCGCTCGTGCTCACAGTCGTCACCATCGCTCCGGACAAGTCAGGGGAAGTAGGCCGTCCAGACCTGCCGGTGAGTCTAGGTCGGCACGGGCCGGCACCCGCAGCGACCCGCCGAGCACGGACACAGTGGCCGGACCGCCGGGTGCGCGTGCCTGGGCGCTGCCGACGTTACGCTGAGGCGGTGACAGTTCTTCGTGGGCTCGATACCCGGTTGCGGTTGGCCAGGCTGTTCTGTGTCACCGATGCGCGGCTGGGCACCGGTGATCTGGCCGAGTTCGCGGCGTCCGTGCTGGACGCCGGCGTCGACCTGATCCAGCTGCGCGACCCGTCGGCCTCCGATGCCCAGCAGCTGGCCGCCCTGCAGGTGCTGCGCCGGGCCGACCGGGGACGTGGCCTGGTGTCGGTGTACGCCGACCTGGCGCTGGCCCAGGAATGCGGCGCCGACGTGCTGCAGCTCAGCAAGGGCGGACCCGAGGCGGCCACGGCCCGCAGCCGGTTGAGCCGCTGGTCGCGGGTCGGGCGGTCCTGCTACACCCCCGCCGACGTGGACGCCGCCCTGGCCGATGACGCCGTCGACTTCCTGACCGTCGGCCCGGTGTTCAGCGCGATGCCGTGGTCACCGGGACTGCCCGGCCTCGAACTGGTGCGGCACGCGGCTCGGGTGGCGCCGCCGTCGGCGAAGGGCAGCAAGCCGTGGTTCGCGATCGGTGGCATCGCCGCCGACAACTTCGATCAGGTGCTGAAGGCCGGCGCCCGCCGGGTGGCGATCGGTCGCGCGATCACCGCCGCCGCCGATCCCGCCGCGGCCGCGCGGATGTTCGGCGACCGGCTCCGTGCCGCCTGGGGCGACGAGTTCGAGGCGTTCACCCTGGACGCCTTGCTTTAGCCAACTCGCTGGTCGAGCTTGTCGAGACCCGGAACGAGGACTGCGGAGAGATCCCGGCGTCCGCCGGGATGACGGCTACGCCCGGATGACGATTACGCTGTCCGGCTGGTCGACAACTCGGCGAGCCGGCGCAACGCGGTGACCGCCTCGGCGCGCAGCGGGGCGTCGTCCAGGGCGGCCAGGGCGCGGTCGAGGTCCTCGGCGATCCGCTGCTCGGTGGCCGCCAGTGCGCCCGAGGTGACGATGATCTCCTGAGCGGTGGCGATGTCGGCGGCGTCCAGTTCGGGGCTGCCGAGCAGGCCGGTGAGCCGCTCCTTCGCCGTCTCGGACGCCAACTGCAGCGCGTGCGCGACCAGCACCGTCCGTTTGCCCTCGCGCAGGTCGTCACCGGCCGGCTTGCCGGTGACGTCGGGTTCGCCGAAGACACCCAGCACGTCGTCGCGGAACTGGAAGGCGCGGCCCAGCGGCGAGCCGTAGGCCTCCAGCGCGTCCAGTGCCGCAGCCGACCCGCCGGCCAGCGCGGCGCCGATCTGCAGCGGCCGGATCACCGTGTACCGGGAGGTCTTGAACTCGACCACCCGGGGCACCACGTCCATCAAGTCGATGCTGCCGATCGGCTCGGCCTGGGCGACGACATCGAGGAACTGGCCGCAGGTCACTTCGGTGCGGACGGCGTCCAGCAGCGGCAGACCGCGGCGCAGCGCCTCACCCGACAGCCCGGACGCGGTGAACAGCTCCATCGACCAGACCAGCAGCAGGTCGCCGAGCAGGATCGCGCCGGCCCGTCCGAACGCCTCGGCCGAGCCGGTCAGGCCGTGCTCGGAGTGCCAGGTCTCGAACTGGCGGTGTGCTGCCGGTAGCCCGCGACGGACGTCGGAGGCGTCCATCACGTCGTCGTGCATCAGGGCCGAGACGTGCAGCAGGTCGAGGCTGGCCGCAGCCCGCAGCAGGGCATCCAGATCGGTGGTTTCCTCGACCGCCTGGTAGCCCCACCAGCAGAACGCCGGCCGCAGTCGCTTGCCGCCGGCGGTGAAGGCGAGCGCCAACTCGCTGAGCAGCTCGGCTCTCTCGCCGATGCCGGCCAGTCGTTCGGACTGGCCGGTGATGAAGCTGCGCAGGGCGTCGCCGACAGCCCCCCGGAAGGGCGTGCCGATCGGGTCTTCCGCAGCGAAGAGGGCCATGCCCCGAGCCTAACCGGACGAGGCGTCCGGCGCCTGTCCGGACGTCGGCCGCTCGGCATGGACCCCCGGGCCGGGCCCGGAAACGGATCGGTAGGGTTGTCGCTCGTGTCCTCCAACCCTGCCGCCGGGCAACGCAGCATCACCGAGCTGCTTGCCGACCCCGGTCGACCCACGTTCAGCTTCGAGTTCTTCCCGCCCGCCGACGAGGCCGGGATGGACGTGCTGCGGCAGACGATCATGGACCTCGATCATGTCGGGCCCGACTGGCTGTCGGTGACCTACGGCGCCTCCGGTGCGACCAGGGACCGGACGATCTCGGCGACGAAGTTCATCAAGACCCAGACCCGGGCGCAGACCGTCGGGCACCTGACCTGCGCCAGCCAATCCGTGGATCAGCTGCTGGAGACGCTGAGCTCGTACCGCGCGGCCGACGTCAAGTACATCCTGGCGATCCGCGGCGACATGCCGGGCGGCCCGACGGTGCCCTGGGTGCGACACCCGCAGGGCCTCGCCAACGCCACCGAGCTGGTGCGACTGATCGCCGAGAACTTCGATTTCGGCATCGGGGTGGCCGCCTTTCCCGACCTGCACCCCGAGAATCGCGACGCCGATCTGGACGCCCGGCTGTTGCTCGCCAAGCAGGAGGCGGGGGCCAGCTTCGCCGTCACCCAGCTGTTCTTCGACGCCGACGCCTACTTCCGGCTGGTCGACCGGGTGCGGGCGATGGGCTGCACGCTGCCGATCGTGGCCGGTATTCAGCCGGTCACCAACCTGGCCCAGATCAACCGGTTCGCCGCGCTGTCCGGAGCGGAGCTGCCGGAACGGGTGACCAGCCGGCTGCATGCGGTCGGCGACGATCCGGCAGCGGTGCGAGCCGTCGGCGTGGAGATCGCCACCGAGCTGAGCGCCGATCTGTTGCGCGGCGGAGCGCCCGGGCTGCAGTTCTTCACCCTGAACCGGTCGCGGGCTACCTCAGCGATTCTCGCCAATCTCCGCCGGCTGGGTCTGGATCGACGCACACCAGCCGCTGTGTCGGACGGGTGAGCGCCACGTAGAGCACCCGGACGCCGCCCGGCGACTCGGCGACGATGTCGTCGGGCGCGACCACGATCACCCCGTCGTACTCCAGGCCCTTGGCCTGCAGCGGCGTCACCACCACCAGCCGCGGCTCGGCGAGCGGCGCCAGCGCGGCGCGGACGGCGTCCAGCCGGGACGGGGGAGCGATCACCCCGACGGTGCCCGGCAGTTCCGTCAGCAGGGCGGCGGCGCGGTCGGCGACCAGGCCGGTCAGCCCGTCGGCGCTGGTGGCCAGCAGTTCCGGTTCGACACCGGTGTGCCGGACGGCTTCGGGCAGGTCGGCGCCCGGGAAGCCGCGCCGGACGACGTCCGCGGCCAGCGCGAACACCTCGGCCGGCGAGCGGTAGTTGACGCTCAGCCGGAACGACCGGTGCGGTGCGTGGCCGATCAGTTCGGCGATCACCTTGTCGGTCTCGGCCGGATCGGGCCAGCTGCTCTGGGCCGGGTCGCCGACGATCGTCCAGGACGCGTGCGCACCGCGGCGGCGCAGCATCCGCCATTGCATCGGGGTGATGTCCTGCGCCTCGTCGACCAGCAGATGCGCGTACTCGGTGTGCGCTTCGTCGTCCGGGTCGTCGACGATCTGCCGCGACAGCCGGTCGGCGACGGTGACCAGTTCGGCCGCCTCGGCGCCCTCGATGAACACCGGGTCTTCGGCGTCCGGCTCGGGGGGCACCGGGCCGAGCAGGGCGGCCAGCTCATCGAGCAGCGCGATGTCGGCCACCGACCAGGCCTCGTGATGGAAGGACTCGGTGAGGACGCGCTGCTCGTCGGCGTCCAGCAGGCCGACCGACACCCGCCGGGTGACCGCCGGATCGTCCAGCCGGCGCAGCACCTCGGTGGGGGTGAGGGTGGGCCACCACGCGTTGATGAACATCCGCCACTGGGCACTGGAGGTGATCAGGTCGTCGATAGTCTCGCGATCGAGTTCCAGCTCCTCGGGCACCTGGTCGGCGAGCTGGGCGAGCAGCGCCTTCTCGGCCGCCTCGCGGGCGCGGTTCACCTTGTGCCGTGACAACACCTCGCGGCGCAACCGGTCGAGTGCGGCGGCGTCCAGGCCGACCGGCTCGCCTTTGACGGTGAGCAGCAACCGGGCACCCTCCGGGCCGGGATCGACCAGCGGCAGGTCGACCAGCCGCTTCAGCAGCGGCGCCATCCGCAGCGAGCCCTTGATGCCGGCCGCGGCGGCGTCGTCGTTGCGGTCGGCGGCGAAGCCGAGCACATCCGAGGCGACCGCGCCGATCGAGCGCAGCGTCACCGAATCCTCGCCGAGCGAGGGCAGCACCCGCTCGATGTAGCTCATGAACAGCGCCGACGGGCCGACCACCAGAATGCCGCCGCGTTCGAAGCGGCGCCGGTTGGAGTACAGCAGGTAGGCGGCGCGGTGCAGTGCCACCACCGTCTTGCCGGTGCCGGGACCACCCGAGATCACCGTCACGCCGCGGGCCTCGGCGCGGATCGCCTCATCCTGCTCGGCCTGGATGGTGGCGACGATGTCGCGCATGTGCGCGCCGCGGGCCCGCTGCAGCGACGCCATCAGGGCACCCTCGCCGATCACCACCAGGTCGCCGGCGTCGGCGGCGTCCAGCAGGTCGTCCTCGATGCCGATCACCCGGTCGTTGCGGCAGCGCAGCACCCGGCGGCGGGTGACGTCCATCGGGTCGGACGGGGTGGCCCGGTAGAACGGCTCGGCCGCCCGGGCCCGCCAGTCGATCACCAGGGGTTCGTACTCTTCGTCACGGACGCCGATCCGGCCGATGTAGCGGATCTCGCTGCCGCTCAGGTCGAGCCGGCCGAACACCAGTCCCTCGTGTTCGGCGTCCAGCACGGCCAGGCGTTTCGCGGCCTGGAAGGCGAAGGCGTCCCGCTCGAACATCGCGGTGCCGTCCTCTTCGCGCATCCAGGTGCCCCGATCAGAGGCATAGATCGACCGACTGGCGCTGGCCGTCCGCCGAGCGGCGAGGGCGGCCTTCGCGAGTTGGGCATAGACCAGATCGACATGGGCCTGCTCGATGGCGAGTTCGCGGTCGAGGGCCGAGGCTGGCTGGGTCAAGAAACCTCCTGCTTGCCGTTTTTGCCAGACGTCCAACTTTACGCCGGTGTGGCAAGCCACGCGCAGACCATCTCGGTCAGGTCGTCGATCGCCGTGGTCAGCGATTCCTTGGTATCCATCCGGACGCCGAAAGTGGCCTCGATGGTGGGCCGGTTGGTGACCCGGAACAGCGCGACGGCGCTCATGTACAGGTGCAGGTCGACCGCCGCGACATCACGGGCGAAGCTGCCGTCGGCGCGGCCGCGTTCCAGGATGTCGGCCAGAGTCTGCAGGATCGGCAGGTTGGTCCCGGCCTGCCGGGGCGACTGCCGCAGATGCATCGCGTCCAGAGCGTTCTCGGAGGCGACCAGCCGGGCCAGTTCCGGGTGCGCGGCATGCCAGCGCAGGGTGTGGTCGATGAGCCGGGCGAGAGCTTCGCGGGGCGGCAGGCCGCTCAGGTCGAGTGCCTTCTCGGCAGCCCGGATGTCGGCGTAGGCGCGTTCCAGGACCGCGGTGAACAGGCCGTCCTTGTCGCCGAAGTAGTAGTAGATCATCCGCTTGGTGGTGGAACTCTTGGCGGCGATCTCGTCGACCCGGGCGCCGAAGTAGCCGATCCTGGCGAACTCCGCGGTGGCCACGTCGAGCAGTTCGGCCTTGGAGCGCTTCGCGCTGCGGGTCTTGCGTGGACCTGTGCTGCCCGGTTCGGATCCGGGTGGGGTCGCTGGCTCGGCCGACATGGGCGTCACTGTAGCGCCGCGCCGCGGCCCGGCGGCGGCCGGTCAGCGCCGCTGCCGCAGCATCAGGAACAGGTTGATGACGCCGGCGAGGGCGCCGACGCCGACGAAGAGCCAGCCGAAAAGCTGCGCCGAGCCGACCCCGGACGTCACCATGTACCAACCGGCGAACAGCAGCAGGACGGCCATCGCGAGGCCGACTCCGGGCCGTGTGGTCGGTTTCATGGAGAACTCCTCACTGGGTGGGCAGCCGGTCGTGGCTGCCCACCCAGACTACGGAAGGGACGGCGGTCAGGCCGCTGCCTTGGCCGCCTTGGCTGCCTTCGCGTCAGCGATGGCCTGGTTGCGCAGCCGGTGGTACTCGGCCTCGGGAACCGGCTGGGCACCGGGAACACCCAGGTCGTCACCGTGCAGCCGGTAGGTCTCCGGCGACTTCCAGGCCGCGATGGAGGCGACCACGCACAACACGAGGGTCAACGTGCCGACCGTCATCACCACGTTGGTCGAACCGGGCGGTGCCACGATCGGGAACACCAGCACCATGGCCGAGGAGGCGACGGTGCCCAGGTTCTGGGCGATCGCCATCGAGCTGACCCGGGTCTTGGTCGGGAACAGTTCGGGGTAGAAGGCCGGGAACACGGCGTTGTAGCCCTGGTAGACCGCACCCCACATGACCAGCGAGAACACGATCGCCAGTGCCACGTTCGCCTGGCTGATCGACCACAGGTAGCCGTACGACATCAGGCCGCAGAGCACCGGCGCCCAGATCATCAGCGGACGCCGTCCGATCTTGTCGGACAGGTTGCCGACCAGCGGAATCACCACACAGGCCACCACGTTGCCGAGCAGCGGGATCCACAGGTAGACGTCGGCGTGGAAGCCGATGCCGTAATCCTTGTTGGTGGCGTAGGTGGCACCGAAGATCGAGGTGGTCACCGCGATGATGTTGGTCAGCGCCATGCAGAACACCCGGCCGATGGCGCCCGGGTTCTCCCGGAAGGCCTGCCGGATCGGCGACTCGGCAACCTTGCCCTCTTCCTGCTCCTCCTGGAAGGCCGGTGTCTCGTCCACCTTGCGGCGGATCAGGTAGCCGGCGACCACGACGCCCGCGCTGAGCGCGAACGGAATCCGCCAGCCCCAGCTGTGGAAGGCCTCGTCGGAGAGGTAGTGCGCCAGCGGCAGGAAGACCGCGGCGGCCAGGATCTGGCCGAACTGGGTGCCCTGCAGGGTGAAGCTGCCGAAGTAGCCACGACGTCCGAACGGAGCGTGCTCGAGGATCATCGAGCTGGCGCCCGAGATCTCGCCGGCGACGGCGAAGCCCTGGACGAGGCGGAGCGCCATCAGCATCGCGGGCGCCAGGATGCCGACCTGCTGATAGGTGGGCAGCACCGCGACCAGCGTGGTCGAGATGCCCATCAGCAGCATGCAGAGCACCAGCACGTTCTTGCGGCCGTGCTTGTCGCCCCAGGCGCCGAGCACGAAGGCACCGATCGGACGGGCGACGTAGCCGACCACGTAGGTGCCGAGCGCGCCGATGATCGCCATCCGCGGGTCTTTGGTGTCGAACATGATCGCCGGGAAGATCAGGGCGGCGGCCTGGGCGTAGATGAAGAAGTCGTAGTACTCCAGGGCACTACCGATCCAGCCGCTGGCTGTCGCCTTTCCGGTTTGTTTCTCGTGGTGGGTTGTAGTGGACATGAGAACCTCTCGTTCAGGGGCCCGAGGGCCGGTGAACGCATCACCTTCGATGCGTAGCCGGTGAACGTCCGAGGTAGTGGACGGCCCCACCGGAGAGTGGGGTCAGGCAACCATTGCCCGTACCCGAGCGTGCATTCGCGGGGCGTCGGGTGTGACTCCCGTGAACAGCTCGAACGCCCGGACGGCCTGTTCGGCCGCCATTCCGGCGCCATCAACGGTTCGGCACCCGGCATCGCGGGCCCGGACCAGAAGTTCGGTTTGGATGGGGAAGTAGACGATCTCCGAGACCCACAGGTCGGGCCGCAGCAGGTCGCCGTCGATCGCGCAACCCGGGTGGGTCGCCATGCCGACCGGAGTGGCGTTGACCACCCCTTCGGCGCCGGCCACCGAGCGGGCCAGGTCGACACCGACCTGCACCCGCCCGGGGCCGAAGATTCCTTGCATCCGCTCCACCAACGCGGCTGCGCGCGCCGTGTCGATGTCGTGGACGATCAGCAGCGGGGTGCCGAGATCGAGGGTCGCGTAGGCGACCGCCGCCCCGGCGCCGCCGGCACCCAGCTGGACGACGGTGCCGCGGCAGGCGTCCGGAAGAGCGTCGTGGAACGGCTTCTGGTAACCGCACCAGTCGGTGTTGTGGCCGATCGCGCGGCCGTCGCGGAATACGACGGTGTTCACCGCGCCCAGCGCGCCGGCCCGGTCGGAGAGTTCGTCCAGGCTGGGGATGATGGCCTGCTTGAACGGGTGGGTGACGTTTAACCCGGAGAAGCCGGACGTCCGGGCCCAGTCGAGCACCGCGGGAAGGTCGGCGGCGGTGATGTCCCATTCGAGGCTGTCCAGGATCCGGTAGGACAGCCACATGCCCTGCTCGCGCCCCTCGTACTCGTGCAGCGCGGGGGTGCGCGAGGCGCCGATGCCCTCGCCGAGCAGGAACAGCCGGTGGATGGCCGGACGGGCCCCCCGCGCCCAGCCGGCGACGGACGCGCTGACGTTCGGACGGCGGTCGGAGTCGGGTGCGGGCCAGGGGGCGCCGGTCTCGGGGTCGGGCATGCGGGACAGCAGCGCCTGGTCGAGGCGCGGCCCGATCGAGCCGGTTCCGGTCATCGTGTGGCCTCTCGTTGGGTGACGCCCGCGCGGGCGAGATAGGCGCGGGAGGTCTCCAGGCAGCGGCGGGCGTGACCCTCGGCGCCGAAGCGGGCCTCATCGGAGGCACTGGGGATCTCCACCGAGTAGACCATCGGTGGCAGTGCGCGCAGCACCGCCGCCGGATCGGTGCCGCCCTCGCCGAGGTAGTTGCGTCCGGCACGGATGATCCTGGCCATCTCGTCGCGCTCGGTCGGGATCTCGGCCGGTGCGTCGCAGATCTGGACGAACTCGAACCACTCCCGGGGAAGGCCGGCGAGGTCGTCCACCGACTCGTGGGAGCGGTGGAAGTGGTGCAGGTCGATCATCAGCCGGGCGTTCGGCTCGTCCACCTGGCGGAGCACGTCGACCGCGTCCGCCATCGTCGTGACGGTGCCGAGCGCCAGCCATTCCAGGTTCACCGTGAGGCCGTACTGGGCGGCGAGCCGGCAGAGCCGTCCGAACGCGTCGACGGTGTAGCCACGATCGGAACTCCAGATGCTCGACAGCACATGGCGGGCGCCGATCCCGGCGCCGACCGCGAGTTCAGGTTCGTAGCTGCCCGGATCGACATCGTCGGCGATCCGGGCAAGTTCGATGTCGTGCACCGGCAGGCCGGTCTCGGCCAATGCCGCCTGGGTGGCCCGCAGCAGTGCCGGGTTCCGCGCCAGGGAGTGGTCCATGCCCGGCAGCCCGTCGCAGATCAGCCGCGGGCTGACGAAGTCGTAGCCGGCACGGGCGGCGATCCGGACGAGTTCGGGCGTGGGGGTGTCGATGATCGTCAGGTGCCCCAGCGAGTACTGCTGGGCCTGCGGTGCGACGGTGGCTGCGGCGGTCATGATCGGGGCTTACGAGGTGGCCGCGTGGTGGATGCCGGAGCCGGGGGAGTAGATGTCCATGATGTTCCAGTGGCCCGAGGTCGGGGTCGGCACGTTGATCATCGACACGTCGATCACCACCGGGACCCCGCTTGCGATCGCCTTGGCCAGCGCAGGCTTGAACTCCTCAGCGCTGGTCAGGGTGACGCCCTCGACGCCGTAGGCCCGGGCGATGGCGCCGAAGTCGGTTGTCACCGGGCCGTCCGCGTTCTCGAAGACGGTGCCGTAGGTGGTGTCGAAGTGCGCCTTCTCCAGCCCGGCGATGGTGCCGAACGCGTTGTTGTTCATCACCACCCAGACGGCGGCGATGCCCTTCTCGCGGGCCGTGTAGAGCAGGCTCGGGTTGGCGCCGAAGCCGCCGTCGCCGACCAGCGAGACCACCACCTTCTCGGGGCAGGCGATCTTGGCGCCGAGCGCGGCGGGGGCGCCGAAGCCCATGGTGGCGAAGCCGCCGGGGGTGAACACCGAGCCGGGGGTGAGGATGTCCATCTGCTGGGCCATCCCGTTCTTGTTCCAGCCCACGTCGGTGGTGATGATCGCGTCCGCCGGCAGCACCTCGCGGACTTCGGCGAGGATCCGTTCCGGGCGCATCGGCCAGGCGTCGCTGGTCACCGCGTCGGTGTTGCGGGCCCGGAAGTCGTCGCGCTGGCGCTTGATCTCGGCCAGCAGCTCGGGCCGCTGGACGCCCTCCGGGGCCAGCCGCTTGGCGGCCGCGACCAGTGCCGCGATGGCCGGCTTCAGGTCGGCGACGGCACCGATCTGCAGCGGGTAGTTGCGGCCCAGCTCCTCGGGGTCGATGTCGATCTGCATCAGCTTCGTATCGGGGATGCGGAAGGTGTACTTCTCCTCCCACGACGAGCTGTCGGCCTCGGCGAAGGTGACGCCCAGGGCCAGGATCCAGTCGGCGTTGCGGGTCGAGGCGTTGACGAACTCGGTGCCCCAGAAGCCGGTCATGCCCAGCACGCACGGGTTGTCGTCGGCGACGGCGCCCTTGCCCATCAGGCTGTGGCTGACCGGGATCTGCAGATGATCGACCAACTCGGCGAGCTCGTCGGTGGCGTCGGCCAGCACGATGCCGCCGCCGACGTGCAGCAGCGGACGCTCGGCGGCCAGCAGGTTGGTCACGATCTGCTCGGCGACCGCCGGGTCGAGGCCGGGCTTGGCCAGCTCGGTGGTGCCGGACATCGCCTTGTCGAAGGTGGCGACGTCCACCTCGGCGGAGAAGATGTCCATCGGCACGCTGACCAGGACGGGGCCGGGGCGTCCGCTCTCGGCGAGCCGGAACGCCTTGTCGATGATCTCGGCGAACAGATGCGCCGACTCCACCCGCCAGGCTCGCTTCACGAACGGCCGGTAGATCTCGTGCTGCGCGCCGTCGGCGTGCAGGTTGACCTCCTGGTGCGGGTGTTTGCCGTAGTAATGCGAAGGAATGTCGCCGGCGATGACCACCATCGGCACCGAGTCGAGGGCGGCGTTGGCGACCCCGGTGGCGGCGTTGGTGAGGCCCGGGCCGAGGTGGGAGAGCACCACCGAAGCGCGGTTGGTGGCCCGGGCGTAGCCGTCGGCGGCGTGCGCGGCCAGCTGCTCATGCCGAGTGTTGACGAACTCGATGCTGTCGGACTTCGACAGCGCCGCGAGCACCGCGATGTTGGTGTGCCCGCACAACCCGAAGACGTGCTTCACGCCGCGGTACTCGAGGTAGCGGACGAGCTGGTGCGAGATCAGGTCGGTGGTCATCGGTGACTCCTGG
>NZ_JAPUED010000220.1 GCF_027492755.1 Micropruina sp.
GACATCCAGCGCACCGTGCCGATCGACGCCTGGCCACGGACCCGGACGGTGATCGGGTTCGAGCTGCGGGAAGCCGTCCGGGCCGAGACGGCGTCCGTGCCCCGGGTGGTCGGCTGAGATCACCCGGGGCGGCAGTCGGGACCAGGTCAGGCGGTCGGGTCGGACGGCGGAACGATCTCGCCCTCGATCGGCGCGACTCGGTTGGCCTCGCGCCGGACCAGGAAGCCGACAGTGATCAGCACGATGCCCCAGACGATCGCCAGGATGCCCAGCCAGAGCGCGATGATCAACGCCGCGGCGGTATCAGGCGCGGAGAGGACCAGCCAGCCCGCGAGGAGCCAGAACACGCCACCGAGCACCAACAGCCAGCGCGGCGCGGTCTGCGGCTGGGTGAACGCCGCGATGATCTCGATGACGCCGCGCAGGATCAGCCAGACCCCGAGCACCCATAGCAGTGCGAGGCCGGCGGTCACCGGCGAGAAGACGGCGATGCCGCCGGCCAGGATGCCGACGACGGCGGTGAAGATCAGATAGCCGCGGGACTGGTCGGGTCGTGGGTTGAACGCCATCACGGCCGCGACGATGCCGTCCAGCAGTGCGTAGATGCCCCACAGGATCACCAGGGTGATCCCGGTGGCGATCGGGAAGAACGCTGCGACAAGGCCGAAGACCAAAGCGACGGCGCCGGAAACGAATAGATAGGTCGATGACCGTTTCATCAGGTCGATCATGCTGAGTCCTCTGACAGGGAAAATGCCCGGGAGGTGTGCGGCGGGCGATGTCCAGTCTTCCACGCGACCCCATCGAACGCTCTCCGAACTACTTACCGCTCGCCGAATTCAGCGAGCCCCAAGTAGTTCGGCGAGCGCTGGGTGGGCGAACCGCCGGACCAGGCTCGGACAGTCGGGGACGCTGCACCCTAGACTGGCCCCTCAGCGCCGGTCACACCGGTAACCATCCACGACAGGAGCCGCCACGGTGCCCGTGCTCGATGTGATCGGCTGGGTTCTCCAGACGATCATGGTGATCGGTGCCGTCTACGGTCTCTATCACGTGGTGGTCGGCCTCAACGCTTTCGGCGAGCTGAAGCTGCCCGAACCCGAACCGGGCGAGAAACAGCACCGCTTCGCGATCCTGGTGTGCGCCAAGAATGAATCGTCGGTGATCGACCAGTTGCTGCTGACCCTGGGCAACCAGGACTATCCGCGCGAGTTGTACGACGTCTTCGTGGTCGCCGACAACTGCACCGATGACACCGCCGAAATCTGCCGCAAGGCCGGCGCCTACGTCTATGAACGCACCGACCCCGACCGCAAGGGCAAGGGCTTCGCGATGTCGTGGTTCTTCGAACGGTTCAACGTCGACCATGCCGGCCGCTACGACGCCTGTGTGGTGTTCGACGCCGACAACGTCGTCGAGGTGGGCTTCCTGGAGGCGGTCAACACCCGGTTCAACCACGGCGAGACCATCGTCGTCGGTTACCGCACCGGTAAGAACCCGTCCTCGTCGTGGGTGGCCGGTTGCAGCACTCTGTACTGGCTGCTGCAGACCCGCTTCTTCCACCTGCCGCGCAACCGGTTCGGCTGGTCGCTGTTCTCGGTCAGCGGCACCGGCTTCGGCTTCCTGCTGTCGGTGCTCGACGGCAAAGGCTGGGACACCAAGACCCAATGCGAGGACATCGAGTTCACCCTGAACGCCGTCGCCGAGGGGCATCGCGCGGTGCTCGAACCGCGCGCGGTCTTCTTCGACGAACAGCCCGACGGGTTGTGGACGTCGATCAAGCAGCGTTACCGGTGGGCGCTGGGTGGAGTCCAGATCGTTCCGATCTGCACTCCGCGGTTGTGGCGCCGGGTGCGCTCCGGTGACCGGCGGGCGATCGACGGAACGATCTACAGCGTCGGCCTGCTGGTGTCAGCCATCGCCGGCTGGTCGGGCATGGCGTTCAGCGTGATGACTGCGTTCCGGACGGGCAACTGGGCCGGGTTGGTGCTGATCAGCGCCGCATTCGGGCTCTTCGCCTACCTGTTCACCCTGATCTTCGGCTGGATCACCGTCATCCTCGAGGACGCCCGCTGGCCGGGCATGTGGAAGACGATCGTGCTGTTCCCGATCCACCTGGGCATCTGGTGGGTGCTGATGCTGGTCGCACTGTTCTACCGCGACTCCACCTGGCACGACATTCCGCACACCGTCCGGCTCAGCCTGTCCGAGATCGAGGCCGAGCATCACACCGGACGGCTGCCGCTGCGGCGTCCGGAGGGCCGGGAGCCGGACGCAGACGCGTCCTGATCCCGAGCGCCGTCGGGCCGGACTCGATCCTCGTCATCCCGGACTTGACCCTCGTCATCCCGGACTTGATCCGGGGTCTCCAAACCAGCCGTCCTCAGGCGGCCGGACGTTCCCATTCCCACACGGTGCCGGGGCGGCCGCGTCCGAGCACCATGCGTTTGCTGCTCACGGCAAGCCCCCGCAACGAGGCCAGACGGCGGTTCAGGTTGCCCCGGTCAGGGGCGATGCCGCTCAGGGTGTGGGTGATCGCCACGGCAGCGCTCACCGGGAACTCGGCGCCGGTGAGCGCCTTGGTGAACTCCAGGTCACGCCACAGCATGTCGACCAGCAGCGGACGGCACTCGAAGAGCATCACGTTGTGGTCGAACGCCAATTTGGGAACGTCGTCGAAGCCGTACCAGTCGGCGTCGCCGTCACCCACCGCCCACATCGCCACCGACAGCGAGTAGCCGCGCGGATCCCGGTTGGGCTGATCGAAGACGGTCAGCTGACCCAGCGCGGAGACATCGAAACCGACCTTCTCGATCACGGCGCGGTGGGCGGCGGCCGCCAGCCGCTCACCCTCGCGCAGCAGCACACCGGGCAGCGCCGGCACGCCCTGGTAGGGCTCGATGGTACGAGGCTTGGTCGCCACCTCCACCCGCCGCAGTTCCGCGTTGTACCGCAGCGCGATGACATCCACCGAGACCAGAGATCCGACGTTGTTCATGGTGCCTTCTTGTCAACATCGCTTCATCAGCTGTTCATTGGTCTGCCTGACTATAACCGGCACGACGAGGCTTGTCAGGCGGTGGTTGAACCTGGTCGAGGGTTGGCACGGAGCATCGCTGCCACAATGGCCCGGTGTTCTTGACCCTGACCATGACCGGAGCGGACGCCCCGGCGCTGGGTCACCTGCTGCGCAAGCACCCCGATCGGGTGCAGACCTTCACCCTGCCGGTGGGTGCCGCGACGGTGTTCTATCCGGAGTCGACCCCGGAACGGGTGACCGCGGCGCTGCTGCTCGAGGTCGACCCGATCGGCATGGTGAAGCGGCGGCTGAAGTCGCGCGAAGGGTTGTCGCTGACCGACTACGTCACCGACCGGCCGTATGCGGCGTCGTCGATGCTGGCGGTGGCGTTGGGCCGGGTGTTCAACACTGCGCTGAACGGCCGCAGTGAGTCCTACCCGGAGTTGGCCGCCGGACGGGTCCCACTGGAGATCCGGACGCCGGCGGTGCCGGCGCGCGCGACGTCCCGCCACTCGGGTGCCGAACTGGTGCGCCAACTCTTCGAGCCGCTGGGCTGGAACGTCACCGCGGCCACGCGCGACTTCGGTCCGGAGGGAAGTTGGGGGCCGGCGCCGTATGTCGACCTGACCCTGACCGGACGGGTCCGGCTGGCTGACGCGCTGTCGCAGCTGTATGTGCTGCTGCCGGTGCTCGACAACGCCAAGCACTACTGGGTCGGCTCCGACGAGGTGGCCAAGCTGGTCCGTCGTGGTGAGGGCTGGCTGGCATCCCACCCGGAGCGGGAGCTGATCGTGCGCCGCTACCTGAAATCGCGCCGCGACTACGTGGAGGACGCCACCGCGCGGCTGCGGGCGCTGGACGACGCGGTCGACGAAACCGAGCCGGACGACCCGGCCTCCGGTGAGGAAGGGGCAGAGGCACCGACGCCGCTCAAGCTGTTGCGGCTGCAGGCCGTGCTGGACGCCGTCCGCGAGGTCGGCGCGCGCCGCGTGGTTGATCTGGGCTGCGGCGAGGGGTTCTACCTGCGGGCTCTGCTCGACGACCCGGCGATCGTCGAGATCGTCGGGGTCGACGTGTCGCCGCGGGTGCTGGAGTATGCGGAGCGCCGGCTCGGTCTCGACCGGCGCTCGGAACGGCAGGTGGCGAAGCTGTCGCTGTGGCAGTCGTCGGCGACCTATCGCGACGACCGGCTGGCCGGGTTCGACGCGATCCTGCTGGTCGAGGTGATCGAGCACCTCGACCCCGACCGGATCGACGCCCTGGAAGCGAGTGTGTTCGGGGCGGCTCGCCCAGCGCATGTCGTGCTCACCACGCCGAACCGGGACTACAACGTCGTCTACGGGCTGCCCGACGGCACATGGCGGCATCCGGACCATCGCTTCGAATGGACGCGGGCCGAGTTCGCCGCGTGGGCGCAGACGGTGGGCGACCGTTTCGGCTACCGGGTGGAGCTCCGCGGCGTCGGTGCGGTCGACGCCGTGCTCGGCGCGCCGACGCAGCTCGCCCTGTTCAGTCGCGACGACGTCGCGGAACCGCCCGGACGAGGGGAGGGCCGATGACCGCGCTGCCGGTTCCGGCGCTCAGCCTGGTGGTGCTCGTCGGGGTGTCCGGCTCGGGCAAGTCCACCTTCGCCGCGCGGGCGTTCGCGCCGTACGAGGTGCTCAGCTCGGACTACTGCCGGGCGCTGGTCAGCGGTGACGAGACCGACCAGTCGGCCAGCGCGGACGCCTTCGACGTGCTGCATTACATCGTCGGCAAGCGCCTCGATCGGGGGTTGCTGACCGTCGTCGACGCCACCAATGTGTCCCGCGAGGCGCGGGCGTCCCTGGTGCAGCTGGCCCGCGACCACGATGTGCTGCCGGTGGCGATCGTCCTCGATGTGCCGACTCAGGTGGCGATCCAGCGCAACGCCGGCCGCGCCGACCGTCCGTTCGGGGAGGGGCCGATCAAACGTCAGGCGGCCCAGCTGCGCCGCTCGGTCCGCGGGCTGGGCCGGGAGGGTTTCCGCAAGGTGCACGTGCTGACCTCGGTCGACGAGGTCGACCAGGCGGTGATCGTCCGGGAACGGCTGCTGAACGACTTCCGCGACCAGCACGGGCCGTTCGACGTGATCGGCGACGTGCACGGCTGCCTCGACGAGCTGGTGCTGCTGCTCGACCGGCTCGGCTACCTGGTGGTTCGGGATTCCGCCGGGCGGGCCGTCGATGCCGAGCATCCCGGGGGACGCCGCGTCGTGTTCGTCGGCGACCTGGTCGATCGCGGCCCGTCGTCGGTGGGCGTGCTGCGGTTGGCGATGGGTATGACGGCCGCCGGTCACGCGCTGGCGGTGCCGGGCAATCATGAGGCGAAGCTGATCCGGGCACTCGACGGCCGCAACGTGCAGGCCAGCCATGGGCTGGAGCGGACGTTGGCCGAACTCGCCGATGAACCCGACGAGTTCCGGGTTCAGGTGCGGGAATGGTGCCGGAGCCTGGTCTCGCACCTGGTGCTCGACGACGGGAAGCTGGTGATCGCCCACGCCGGACTCAAACAGGCCTACCACGGCCGGGCGTCCGGGCGGGTGCGGTCGTTCGCGCTGTATGGCGACACGACCGGTGAGACCGACGAATACGGGTTGCCGGTGCGGCTGCCCTGGGCTGAGGAGTACCGCGGACGGGCGTTGGTCGCCTACGGGCACACCCCCACCCCGACGCTGGACTGGGTCAACAACACGTTGTGCCTGGACACCGGCTGCGTGTTCGGGGGCAAGCTCTCCGCGCTGCGCTATCCCGAGCGGGAGACCGTCTCGGTCGACGCGCTCGGCGTCCACTACGAGCCGGTGAAGCCCCTGGTTCCCCAGGTCGAGCAGCGGGCCGCCGATGAACTGCGGCTCGACGATGTGGCCGGACGCCGCTCGATCGAAACCTCGACGATGGGCCGGGTGACGATCACGGCCGAGGACGCCGCCGGTGCCCTCGAAGTGATGAGCCGGTTCGCGCTGCACCCCCGGCTGGTGCCTTACCTGCCGCCGACCATGTCGCCGGTCGCCACCGCGAAGCGGGACGGCTACCTGGAGCACCCCGCCGAGGCGTTCGCAACGTATGCGGAGTGGGGCGTCGATCGGGTGATCTGCCAGGAGAAGCACATGGGGTCGCGGGCGGTGGTGTTCGTCCGGCCCGGTGACGGGGCGGTCTACACCCGCACCGGCCGCACGTTCTTCGGTGCCGAGTTGACCGCGAAACTGCTCGACCGGGTGCGGGCAGCGGTAGCGAGCGCCGGTCTCGATCGGGAGCTGGGTTCGGACTGGCTGTTGCTGGACGCCGAGCTGCTGCCCTGGTCGGCCAAGGCCGGGTCGCTGCTGCGCGAGCAGTACGCGCCGGTCGGTGCGGCGGCGGCGATGGCGTTGCCGCCCGCGGTTGCGGCGCTGCGGATGGCCGCCGCGCGCAATGTCGACCGAGGTGAGGTGGAACGAGGGGACGGTTCTTTTCGTTCCGCTGGGCTCGACGTCGGGCCCCTGCTACAGCGCACCGAGTCCCGGCTCGCGAACGCGTCCGCCTATGACGCGGCCTGGCAGCGTTACGTCTGGCCGACGTCCGGGCTGGACGGCGTGCAACTGGCGGTCTTCCAGGTGCTCGCCGCCGAAGGGGCATCGTTCGCCGGGCGTGACCACCAGTGGCACCTGGCGATCGCCGACCGGCTGGTCGAAGCCGATCCCGGGTTGTTCCGGACGACGCGGCGGCTGGCGGTGGAGGTGGACGACGCCGAGAGTGTCGCGGCCGGCATCGGTTGGTGGGAGGAGCTGACCGAGGCGGGCGGTGAGGGCATGGTGGTGAAACCGCTTGCCAACCGGGTGCCGGTGACCAAGGGACGCCGCCCGCAGCCCGGTCTGAAGGTGCGCGGCCGTGAGTATCTGCGGATCATCTACGGCCCCGACTACACCGAGCCCGGCAACCTCGAGCGGCTCCGCAACCGTAACCTCAGTAGGAAGCGCTCGCTGGCCCTTCGCGAGTATGCGCTGGGGTTGGAAGCGGTGGATCGGCTGGTTGCCGGGGAGCCGCTGTGGCGCGTCCATGAGGCGGTGTTCGGGGTGTTGGCCCTGGAATCGGAGCCTGTCGACCCGCGGCTGTGACGATCCGACAGTCGGTCGGCGGATCCCCAGGCACCCTTGGGCTGCTCTTGAGGTTCCGCTGATCGTTGGTTGAGGAGCACCCGGCAGAGTTCTTCTCGTGCTGGGGGGCCAAGCCACCACAGGGCAGGGGCCGGGATCGTGATTCGGGGGAACACGAACCAGGTCGGGGAAACTGCCTAGTGGTGAGACGGATCGAGCCGGGTCTGGACGCAGGAGGAAGCGTCCGGAGCCCGGCTCTCCGCAATTGCGCTGGGTGAGACCTCTCCGTCAGCCCTGCGCGGTCAGTCCGTTCCGGCTTCTTCGTCATCGCGGGGCTTGCCCCGGGATCTCGTTGCGCTGGATAGGTGCGGAGATCCCGGCGTTCGCCGGAATGACGGGTCCTCGCCGATAGGGTCTCGACAAGCTCGACCAACGGTTGGGGCAAGCTCGACTGACGGGGCTGTTAAGCCCGGGTGATCCGGAGGGTTTGCACCTGGAACGGACGCAAGGTGAGGCCGACCGACACCCCGTCGTCCGTCGCCGAGTGGGCGACCGGGTCGCCGGGGCGCTCCAACAGGTCCGCGGCCCGCACGGAGGCTACCGGCAGATCGACGGTCAGTTCAGTCGATGCCCGGCCGCCGGAGGCCTCGTAGACCCGGACGATCAGGTCACCCGAGCGGTCGTCGGCGAGCTTCACCGCGCTGATCAGCACCCGCGGGTCGCTGGACGTCACCAACGGCGCCAGTTCGGCTCCCCGCGCCGGGCGGGCCGGCACGTTGACGGCCCAGCCCAGTTCGGTGGCCCGGGCCGGGTCGGCGCCGAAGGCGAGCGCGAACCGCATCTGCTGGACGCCGAGGTCGGTCCGCGGGTCGGGGAAGCGCGGCGCTCGCAGCATCGAGAACCGGACGTCGGAGACCACGGTGCCGCCGCGCTGCGATCGCACCACGTCGAAGCCGTAGGTCGAATCGTTCGCGAATGCGACGCCGAAGCCGGGCTCCTGGACCAGGAACCAGCGCTGGGCGTGGGTTTCGAACCGGGCGTTCTCCCACGAGGTGTTGTCGTGGGTGGCGCGCGACTGGAAGCCG
This sequence comes from Micropruina sp., assembly GCF_027492755.1. Lineage (GTDB taxonomy): Bacteria > Actinomycetota > Actinomycetes > Propionibacteriales > Propionibacteriaceae > Micropruina. Next base: position 8,192 of record NZ_JAPUED010000220.1, read on the forward strand.
AACTGGGTCTCGGCGATCGCGGTGTCGGCGAACACGTCGATCGGGAAGGCCAGCTTGAGGAACTTCTCGGTCTCCTGCCAGTCGACCGTGTTGTCGATCAGCAGCGCCCGGCCGTCCGCGGACAGCGACAGCCGCTGCTCGATGGACGAGGCACCGAACGAACGCCGTACGACGATCGCGTCGCCGTCCAGCCGGACCTCGTCGGCGGTCTCGATGTCGCGGCGCATCGTGCGGTAGCTGTTGTCGACGTCCCAGGCGTCCCACAGGTTCGGGAAGTCCTGGTGCAGCTGCAGCAGGTTGCCCCGCTCGCCGGCCGGGATCGCATCCCGTCCGGACGCCAGGTCGACTGCGCTCACCACGTGCCCGGCCGCGTCCAGTTCGATTCGGACGGCGTCGCTGGCCAGCACGAAACCGTCCCCCGCCACCGAGGCAGTGGTGCCGGCGGGGGTGACCGGAAGGCTGACGGCCCCCGCCGCCACGCCCGATTGAGCGATCGGTGCGGCGTTGACCAGGAGGTTCGGCTCTGCGGCGTCCAGCTCGACGCCCAATGCCGCCAGCGAGTCGGCGATGATCTGGTTAAGGGTCTGCGCCACCAGCGCGTAGCGGACGACCGCCTCGCGATGCACCCAGGCGATCGAGGTGCCGGGCAGGATGTCGTGGAACTGCAGCAGCAGCACTTCGTGCCAGGCCCGGTCGAGCGTCTCGTACGGGTACGGATGCCCCGTCCGGACGGCCGCGACGCTGGCCCACAGCTCGGCCTCGAACAGCAGCTGCTCGCTGCGCCGGTTGCCCTGCTTCATCTTGTGCTGGGTGGTGTACGTGGCGCGGTGCCGCTCCAGGTACAGCTCGCCCTTCCACACCGCAGGCTCGGGCAGCTCGGCCCTGGCCCGCTCGAAGAAGGCGTCCGGGGTCTCCCAGGTGACCTTGGCGCTGCCCTCCAGGTCGGCCAGCCGCTTGGCCCGGGCGATCATCTCGCGGGTGGTGCCGCCACCGCCGTCGCCCCAGCCGGTCGGCGCCAGCGAGGACGAGCCGATCGACTTCTCCTTGAAGTTGCGGTCGGCGCGGGCCACCTCGTCACCGGACAACTGGGAGTTGTAGGTGTCCATCGACGGGAAGTGGGTGAAGATCCGCGAGCCGTCGATGCCCTCCCAGTGGAAGGAGCTGTGCGGGAAGATGTTCCGCTCGTTCCAGGAGATCTTCTGCGTCAGGAACCATTCGAAACCGGCCCCGACAAGCAGCTGCGGCAGTGCCGCCGAGTAGCCGAAACTGTCCGGCAGCCAGGCCCCGCGGCATTCGATTCCGAACTCGTCGCGGAAGAAGCGCTGCCCGTACAGGAACTGCCGGATCATCGCCTCGCCGCCGGGCAGCACGGCGTCGGCCTCGACCCACATGCCGCCGACCGGGACGAAACGCCCGTCGGCGACCGCCTGCTTCACCCGGGCGTACACCTCGGGGCGATGTTCCTTGATCCAGGCGTACTGCTGGGCGCTCGACATGGCGTAGATGAAGTCGTCGTGCTCGTCGAGCAGGGTGACCATCGAGCTGGTGGTGCGGGCCACCTTGCGGACGGTTTCGCGCAGCGGCCACAGCCACGCCGAGTCGATGTGGGCGTGGCCGACCGCGGTGATCCGGTGCGCGGAGGGCGCGGCCGGGCTGCTCAGCACCTCGACGAGTTCGGCCCGGCCCGCGGCGGCGGTGCCGGCGATGTTCTGCAGGTCGACGGCGTCCAGCGCCCGATCGAGCGCGAACAGGATGCGTGCCCGACGGGCGGAGCTCGCGTCCAGCTGCTGGGCGAGCTGCAGCAGCACCTCGACGTCGTGGACGAGTTCGAACACCTCGGTCTCGAAGACCACGACGTCGGCACGGCGCAGCCGGTACAGCAGCTCTTCTCCGGCGGTGGCCCATTCCCCCTTCTCGGTGGGCTGGAACGGCACATAGTCGAGCAGCACCGGATTGGACGCCGCCTCGACGTAGAACTCGATCGGCTCACCGCCGGTGGCCTCGCCGACCACCGGGATCCACTGTGCGCGCGGGTGCAGGGACCGCACCGGGCTGCCGTCCGCGCGGTAGACCAGGCCCTCGGCCTGGAAGCCGGTCATGTTGATGTCGAAACCGAGGTCGAGCAGCACCTCGACCCGCTCGCCGGCGAACTCGGCGGGCACCTGGCCGGTGACTCGGAACCAGGTGGTGTCCCAGGCCCGCCCCCACGGCTCGCCCGGCTGAGTCGGCGCGTACTCGGCGGCCAGCCCGTCGGCGACTGCGATCGGTTCGCCGCCCACCCGGTGCGCGGCGATCATCAGCGGATGTGGCCGCGAATGGATGGCGGGGCGCAGCCGCTCTTCGAGGACGCGGACCGCGCGGGCAAGCGTCAGATCCTGGTTGTTGTGCATCAAGCCTCCACGGTCGCGGCCAGGGTCACCCGAGGGTGCCGGCCGGCACGGGCAATGTCCATGTAACGCTCCCAGAACGCGCCGCCCGGTGCCAGATCGCGGCGGCTCACGTCGGTGGGGTCGAGCAGCAGTCGCGGCGGGTCGGCGTCGTCGACGCTCTCCCGGCGGCGTCGGCGCAACTCGTCCATCGCCCGGGCGAGCACCCGGCCCTCGTTCTTGATCGTGCCGTGCTCGTCGATCAGGCCGAGGTCGTACTCCAGTTCGGGGAAGTCGGCCAGTGACCGGCTGACGTCGTGCGAGCACCACCAGGTGATGCCGTACAGCTGCGGGGTGTCGGCGAGCTGCTCGACGGTGGCCTCGATGAACGGTGCGACGGACGCCTGCGGCAGCACGTTGCGCGGCGCACCCACCTCCTGCACCCAGACCGGGCGATCCGGGTCGGCCTGGAACGCCCGGGCGATCTCGGTCAGGTAGCGGGCGTGCGCCCGGGTCTCGAAGGCGTCCGGGCCGTAGACCTGGGCGGTGCCGTTGAACACCCACGAATGCAGCACGGTCATGTCGCCCAGGTTCGCGGCGTGCGCCGGGGTGAAAGGCTGGGTGTCGTCGTACCAGGTGGCGTCGTAGCAGGCGTGCAGCACCTGGACGTCGGGGGCGCCGGTGCGCAGCGCACCCAGCATCGCGTCGAGCCACGCGCTCACGTCACCCTCGGACGCCGGATACGGCTCGGGATGGACGGTGCCGGTGAACTGGTTGACCTCGTTGCCGACGGTCAGTCCGAGCAGGTTGGGGTGACCGGCACAGGCTCGGGCCAGCGCGGTCAGGTAGACGGCCGTGGAGGCGACCACGTCGGGGTCGGTGAAGAAGCCGCGGCGATGCCAGCTGGTCAGCCAGGCCGGCACGAAGTCGAAGCTGGACAGGTGACCCTGCAGGCCGTCGACCCAGACGTCCAGGCCGCGCTCGTCGGCGAGCTCGATCACCTTCTCGACATCGGCCAGGCCGCCGGGGCGGATCAGTGTCCGGTTCGGCTGCAGCAGTGGCCAGAGCGGGAAGACCCGGACGTGGTCGACGCCCAGTTCGGCGATGGTGTCGAAGTCGCGGGCCACGTCGTCGGCGCTGAAATCGAGCCAGTGGTGGAACCATCCGACGCGTGGGGTGTAGTTCACCCCGAAGCGGACCGGGGCTCCAGCAGGGGCCGTCATCGGCGTAACTTTACCGATTGAGTATCGCCTGTCAAAGGCTCTGTCCGGGGGCCGCCGCGCGGGCTCGGGCGGGGTCACCGGAACGTCGGCGGCCGACCGTGCCGGACCCAGCCGTCCGCGCGCCTCGGAACCGCTCGGCCGGGCCGTGCGGGAGCGGGGCGAGGCAGCCCCGGCCGCCCTTCCGCCACTACGTTAAGGTTGGCCCGGAAACAGGCACGACCGGGAGGCGGAGCAATGGCGGCCAGAGAGGCGGGTATTCCCCGTTCCGGCCGCGTCACGATTTCCGACATCGCCCGTCGGGCGGGTGTCACCAGCGGTGCCGTTTCGCTCGCAATCAACGGCAAACCGGGCGTTTCCGATATCACTCGGGCCCGCATCCTCAGGATCGCCGACGAGATGCGCTGGCGTCCGAATCACGCCGCCAAAACGTTGCGCGGGCAGAGCCCGCATTCCATCGGACTGGTGCTGACCAGGCCCGAAGAGGTGGTCGGCGAAGAGGTCTTCTTCACCAAATTCCTCGCCGGCGTCCAGTCGGTGCTGAGTCAGCGGGGCTATTCGCTGCAGTTGCAGATGGCTACCGACCTGGCCTCCGAGACGGCCATCCATGCCGACTGGATCGCCGACGGCCGGGTGGACGGCATCCTCGTCCTCGACCCGCGGGTGGACGATCCACGGGTGGCCGCGCTGCTCGAACTCGGCCTGCCTGCGGTGATCGTCGGCGGCGACCAGGACGGCGCCGCCTTGACCAGCGTCCGCACCGACGACGGGCAATTCATGCGGGTGGTGTTCGACCATCTGCTCGCCCTGGGGCATCAGCGAATCGGTTACATCACCGGCGACCAGAGCTTCGCCCATATTCGCCGGCGCATCGCTGCTTTCACCGACTACACCCTCGAATCGGGTATCTGGGGCATCACCCTGGCGGCAGATTTCGTGCCGCAACAGGCCAAGGAAGCCACCCGAAAACTCATGTCGTCACCCAAGGGCCCGACCGCGCTGATTTTCGACAGCGAAGTGATGGCCATCGCCGGAATGGCGACGTTGAGCGAGTTGGGATTCGCGGTGCCGGGCGATGTTTCGGTGCTGTCGTGGGAAGACTCGGCAACCTGTCGGGTGCTGCACCCGACGCTGACCGCGCTGAATCGTGACGCCGCGGCATTGGGTCGCCAGGCCGCGACCGGCATGCTGCGACTGCTCGACCGTGAACCGGCCGACGAGCCGGCGGTCGTCGCCAGCGTGGTGCCCCGCGAGTCGACGGCGCCCCCGGCGTCCTGATCCGCGCCGACTTCCAACTGACGTTCCGACAACTGACGTTTCCGATCCGCCGAGCCCGGAGGCTCGCCCCCTGGTCTCTGCGAGCCCGATCGGTGGGCCGTCCCTTGCACTCAACTCAATCGATGTAGTAACTTCCACGCCACCATGCGCCGTCGCTTGGCGGCCTTGCACAACTATGAGGAGGCATGATGAGACGCTTCACCGGACTCGTCACCCTGGTGGCATCGGCCGCACTCGCTCTGACTGCTTGCACGGGCGGCGGCGCAGCCCCCGCTCCGGCACAGTCCAGCGGTGGTGGCAGCGGCAAGCTCTCCGGAACGGTGAAGTTCCAGAGCTGGTCGCTGAAGAACGAGACGTTCAGCCCCTACTTCGAGGCGCTCTTCGCCTCGTTCGAGAAGGAGACCGGCGTCAAGGTCGAGTGGCTCGACCAGCCCGGCGAGGGTTACCAGGAGAAGGTGCTCGCCCAGGCCAATTCCGGTTCGTTGCCCGACGTGATCAACCTGCCGCCGGACATCGCGTTCCCGCTGGCCAAGGCCGGCGTGCTGCTCGACGTCAACGCGGCCGATTCGTCCCTGGCCTCGACCTTCGTGCCGGGCGCCTGGGAGGCCTACTCCTACCCGGGCCTGACCGGCACGTTCGGCATTCCCTGGTACCTGGGCACCGACCTCAGCTGGTGGAACGGCACCGAGCTGAAGAAGTACGGCGTCGACACCGACAAGCTGCCGACCACCAATGAAGAACTGATCGAGCTGGCCAAGAAGGTCGGCACCGAGTCCAAGGGCAAGCTGCCGGTGCTGTCGTCGATGCCGACGATCGACCTGTTCTCGTCCAGCGGCGTCCCGGTGATGAACGACGCCGGAGACTTCGTCTTCAACACCCCGCAGGCCGCCGCGATCGTCGATCAGTTCCGCGACGCCTACAAGGCCGGCGGTGTCCCCCCGGAGGCGCTGACCGGTGACTTCGGTGGCAATGCCGACAACTTCAAGGCGGGCAAGGTCGCCTACACCACGGCCACCTCGACCTTCGCCACCGATCTGGCGAAGAACGCGCCGACGATCGCCAAGGGCGTCATCGCCACGCCGCGTATCGGCGACGCCCCGCTGTTCGTCCAGGGCGTCTCGGTCGCGGCCAACTCGGCCAACAAGGACGCCGCGCTCGCCTTCGCGAAGTACCTGACCAACACGGCCAACCAGGTCGCGTTCTGCAAGATCGCCGTCGGCTACATGCCGGGCACGGTCGAGGGCAGCGCCGATACCGCGTCGCTCAGCGCGGGAGTCAAGGACGAGTTGCAGTTGAAGGCCATCGGCATCGTGGTCGAGTCCATGAAGACCGCGCGGGTGCTCACCCCCGTGCAGTGGACCGGTGCGATGAAGACCTACATGGACCAGCAGCTCGCCCTCGCCCTCAAGGGAGAGATCGGTTCGCAGGAGGCGCTCGACAAGATCGTCAAGTACGCCAACACGAACAAGGTCGAGTGACCTGAACCGCCTAGCGATCCCGGGAAGGAGAAGGAGGAACCCATGAAGTCACACAAGTGGTTCACGCCGTGGCTGCTGGTGGCACCGGGTGTCATCTGGGTGCTGGTGTTCGGCCTGTGGCCGTTCTTCAACACCGTGGTGCTGAGCTTCACCAACGCGCGCCCACTGCAAGCGGGACGGTTCATCGGACTGGAGAACTATGCCCGGATCGGCTCGGACGAGCAGTTCGGCTACGCGCTGACGACGAGCCTGATCTACATGGTCGTCTGCATTCCGTTGCTGACGATCCTGCCGTTGCTGGTCGCGCTGCTGGTGGAGAAGACGATCCCCTGGATCACCTTCTTCCGCACCACCTTCTACTTCCCGGTGATCGCGTCGGTGGTTGTGGTCGCCCTGATCTGGAGTTGGCTGTTCGACACCAAGGGCTTGATCAACGGCGCCCTCGAGGCGATGGGTGTGGTCGACAACCCGGTTCCGTTCCTGGTCGACCGCTGGTGGCTGCTGATCACCGCCATCCTGCTGACCGTCTGGAAGGGCCTCGGCTACTACATGGTGGTCTACCTGGCCGCTCTGGGTAACTCCAACAAGGAGTTGCACGAGGCAGCCGCGCTGGACGGCGCCGGAGCCTTCCAGCGGTTCCTGACGGTCACCCTTCCGGCGGTCCGGGGCGCGATGGTGCTGATCATGGCGCTGGTGGCGGTCTCCGCACTGCGCGTCTTCACCGAGTTGCAGGTGCTCTCCAACGGCACCGGCGGCCCTGGTGGCCAGTCCATGTCGCTGGTGATGTTGATCAAGACGGTCGGTTCAGGGCTGACCGGCAACGTCGGCTACGCGTCGGCGCTGAGCGTCGTGCTGTTCCTGATCACGGCGTTGCCGCTGCTGGCGATCGCCTGGATGAACCGCGAGAAGGAAGCGAAGGCCTGACATGACCACAACCGTGGAAGAAACCCCGCAGTCCATCGAGATCGCGGCGCGGGCCGTCAAGCCCAAGAAGGTCAAGGAGCCGGCCTACCGGCGCAAGGGCTCGAGCGATTTCCTCAAGCCCACGCTCGGAGGCCTGATCGTCCGGTACGTGCTGCTGGCGATCATGACAGTGATCGTGGTCGGCCCGCTGATCTTCCAGTTGGCGACGTCCTTCAAGGGCCCGCTCGACGACATCTACAACTTCCCGCCCAGCCTGATCCCGACGGACCCGACCTTCCAGAACTACGTGCGGGTGCAGGACTTCATTCCGATCTACCTGTACGCCTGGCACTCGTTGCTGGTGGCGGTGGGCACCGTGATCACCAACGCGGCGTTCGCCACCTTCGGCGGGTACGCGTTGGGCTGCATGGAGTTCAAGGGAAAGAAGATCGTCTGGGGCATCCTGCTCTCGACGATGCTGCTGCCCGGTGAGGTCACGATCACCAGCCAGTTCCTGACCATCAAGGCGTTCGGACTGGCCGACACCCTGTGGGGCGTCTTCCTGCCGGGTGCGGTCGGTGCGATGAACGTGATGCTGATCGCCACCGCCTGCCGGGCGATCCCGCAGGACATGCTGGCCGCGGCCACCATCGACGGTGCCACCACCTGGCAGCGGATTCAGCACATGGTGTGGCCGAACATCAAGGGCATGGTCAGCGTGGTCGCGATCTTCTCGTTCATCGGTGCCTGGGACGACTTCCTGTGGCCGCTGATCGTGCTGTCGGATCCGGCCAAGTACACCCTGACGGTCGGCATGGCGTTCCTCAGCGGCAACTTTGCCGATCCGCGACTGGTCGCGGCCGGTACGATGATCGCGCTCGTCCCGATCGTGATCCTGTTCTCGGTGATGCAGAAGCACTTCTTCGCCGGTGTCGAGGAGGGCGCTGTCAAGGGATGATTGTCTGGTGACGACCCCGGTACTGCGGCCCGATCCAGGGCCGCCGGAGCCACCATCGTCTCGCCCCCGAGCAGGAGTGCTCGGGGGCGAGGTGTTCTCCTTCTCCTACCGGCCCGCGGACGGCGTCCAGCGACTTCCGCTGGTCTCCGTCCTCCCGGCGGACGCCGGTGTCTTGCCGGTCGGCACCCGGTCGCTGGTCGAGCTTGTCGAGAGCTCTTTGGTGGCCGCCGACACCGAACTGCACTGGGCCTTCTACGCCGACGACGAAGCGGCGTTGCGAGCGCCCTGGGCGTCCCTGGCGGTCTGCCCGGACGTGGTCTTCGATGACGGCTCCCGGCTGTCCGACGGGCTCCCGGATCGCGGGCCCGCCATCGACCGGTACGGCTTCCCGGTCACGCCGTCCGATCAGTTCGCGGCGCGCTGGAGCATGCCGCAGCAATGGAACGCCGACACGGTCTCGCTCGCCCCCTGGGCCGGACGCAGGATCAGCGCCATCGAGGTCGTCCTCGGCGACGGGTCGTTGACCGGCGACGCCGCCGCTGAGCCGGCGACGGGCTGGGTCGAGGTCGTCGTGCGGCGAGCAGAGGCACTTGCGGGCTGCCCGGCCGAACGGGTCGACACCCGGCGCGGCACGCATGCGGGCGCCCGGTTCTCCCGCGGGAACACGCTTCCCGCCGTCGCGCACCCGCACGGCTTCGTCTTCCTCACCCCGGCCACGGACGCCGCCGACACCCGCTGGCCGTACCGCTGGGGTGTCCACGACGAACCGGCCGGACGCCGGCTGGCGGCGTTGCAGACCTCGCATCAGCCGAGCCCGTGGATCGGCGATCACGGGGTGCTGCAGTTCCTGCCGTACCTGCCCACGGCGGGTGGGCCGTCCGGTCACGGCGGTCACATCGTGCCGGGCACCGAGCTGGCCCGGCCGCACCGGTACGCCGCGACGTTGGTCGAGGGCATCGAGGTCGAGGGCGCGAGCACATCTGCGGTGGTCGCGGTGCGGGTGCGTGGCGCCTGGGCCGGTCTGCTGGTCGGTTGGCCGCCGGGCGACGGCTCACTGGCGCTGGAGTCGCTCCCGGACGGCAGGGTGACGGTCCGAGGCTGGATCGGCGAGCGTCCGGACGCCGCCTGGGGCAACGCGCCCCGGATGTACGTCTACGGCGAGACCGCGGAGCCAGCCGCGGTAGAGACCTCCGGCGAGCCGTACGGGCTGGGGGTGATGGCACCCGGCGAACTGGAACTGCGGGTCTCGACATCCTTCCTCTCCGCCGAGCAGGCGCGCCGCACCTTCGACCTGGAGGCGCCCTGGACGTCCGGCTTCGACGAGCTGGTGGCGGCGAGCCGGGCTCGCTGGGACGCGATCTGCGGCGCCGTCGAACTGCCGGCGCCCGCCGATGACCGGTACGCCCTAGCCCATCGCGAACTGCGGGCCACGCTCGCGCACGCCCTGTACCGGCTGAACCTCTACCCGAACACCGCGTCCGAGAACGCCGGGACCGCTGACGCGCCCGTGTGGCGCTTCGCCGACGTCTTCACCCGCGCTGAACCACACGGCGAGGAGGTCACCGGCGCACCCGTCGCGTCCGGACGGCTGGTGGTGAACAACGGCTACTGGGACACCTATCGCACCGTCTGGCCGCTGCTCGCTCTGCTGGACGCGGACGTCACCGGGGAACTGCTGGACGGGCAGCTGGAGCAGGTCCGCCGCGGCGGTTGGACGGCGCGGTGGAGCGGTCCCGGCTACATCGATTGCATGGTCGGTACCTCCAGCGATCAGGTGTACGCCCAGGCCGCCCGGCTCGGCGTCGGCGGTTTCGACCGCGAGCTGGCCTACGAGTCGGGTTGGCGCAACGCCTGCGAACCCAGCCCGGACCCCCGTACCGGACGAGCGGGAACGGCGTCCGCGCGGTTCACCGGCCATGTTCCACGTGAAATCCACGCCGGGTTGTCCTGGACCATCGAGGCCGCGATCGGGGACGCCGCGCTGGGCCGGTTCGCCGCACTCCTCGCCGAGACGTCGTCGGAGCCCGTGCGCTACCGGGCACATGCCCGCTACTTCGCGAACCGTTCCCTGTCCTACCGGCAGCTGTTCGATCCGGAGACCGGCTTCTTCCGCGGCCGTTCCGCCGCTGGCCGAGCTTGTCGAGACCCTGGTGAATTCAACCCTGACAAGGTGTTTCGACAAGCTCAACCATCGGCGGAGCAGGGTGATCTGCATCCCGTCGGCGACTTCGATCCCGCGGTCTGGGGCGGTGACTACGTCGAGACCAACGCCTGGGGCATGTCGGCCTCCGCGGTGCACGACGGCGCCGGCCTGGCGGAGCTGTTCGGTGGCCCGGCGGCATTGCGGGAGCATCTGGACCGGCTGTTCGCCGAGCCGGAGACGATCGTGGCGCCGTACCATCCCGATCAGGTGGTGCACGAGCAGCTCGAGGCAAGGGCCTTGCGCTCGGGCATGTGTGCGCTGTCGAACCAGCCGGCGCACCACCTGCCGTTCATGTACCTGCACACCGATCAGCCCTGGCGCGCCGCACCACTGGCGCGGGAACTGGCCGGACGGCTGTTCGCCGGCGGGCACATCGGCCAGGGCTTCCCCGGCGACGAGGACAACGGCGAGATGAGCGGCTGGTGGCTGTGGGCTTTGCTCGGCCTCTATCCGCTCGATCCGGGCAGCGGCGAGCTGGTCATCGGGGCGCCGCTGGTCGACGACCTCACCCTGCGTCGCGATGTGGGTCCGCTACGAGTACGGGTGAACCGCGAGTCGCCGGACGCGTCGTACCTGGCAGCCGCGTCCTGGAACGGGCGTGTCCTTAGCCGACCCCGGCTCACCCCCGCTGAGCTCGCCGAACCGGGGGTGCTCGAGGTCGACCTGGTCGATGAACCGCCGGCCGACGCTCTGCTCTGGCAGGAGCCGGCGGCCACCGTCAAGGAGTGGCAACCGGATCTGTGTCATCCCGAGTTCGCCCTCGCGAGCTCCGGTGTGAACGCTCAGGTTGCCTTCGACGACGGTGCCGACCCAGATGGCTGCTGCACTGTGCAGCCGGGTCAGTGGCTGGGCCAGGACTTCGGTGTCCCGCGACGTGTGACCGACCTCACGGTCACAACCCTGGACCCGGCGGATGCTCACTGCTTCGTGGTCGAGCACAGCGAGGACGGCCTGGTCTGGCAGCAAGCTTCCGCCACGCACCACGAGCCGCTGCCAGCGAACCGGACGACCCCATTTCAGCTAGCCACACCGGTATCGAGGCGCTACTGGCGAGTTCGGGTGACGGCCCCACTCCGGCTACGGCAGCTCGAGTTCTTCGACCTCGACTGACCGTGCGCACATTCGAGGGTTGAGCTTGTCGAAACCCGGTGAGTGATCTCGACAAGCTCGATCAACGGTGGCAGGGACGAGACGGCGTCCGAGGACGAGGAATCTCGACACGCTCGATCAGCGGAGGGTGAAGAAGCGGGGTCAGACCAGCAGGTCGGAGCGGTGCACAAGGGCGGCAGCGCCGATCAGCGGGGCGTCGCCGGCCAGGGACGCCCGCTCGACCCGGACGGCGCGGGCGAACGCGTTCACCGCACGAGAATCCACCGCCGCGCGGATGTGATCGACGTAGTCGTCGGCGACCAGCGAGAACCCGCCGCCGACCACGGCCAACTCCAGGTCGAGCAGGGTCGCGGCGTTCACCACGCCGGTGCCGATGAAGGTGGCGGACCGCACCACGGCGGCGACGGCGATCGGGTCGCCCGCGGCGTAGGCGGCGGCCAGCTCTTCGCCGTCCGACCCGGTCCAACCCTGGGAGCGGGCCCAGGTCACGGTGTGCGGCCCGGACGACAGCTCCTCGACAGTCGCCGCGGCCGCCGAGCCCTCGACCCGGTCGACGATGACCTGGCCGAGGTGCCCGGCGTTCCCGGTGGCCCCGGCGATCACCCGACCGTCGGAGATGATGCCGCCGCCCACACCGGTGGAGACGACGAAGACCATGGCGTTGCTGACCCCGCGCGCCGCGCCCAGCCACAACTCGGCCAGCGCGATGCAGGTGCCGTCGAGACGCAGCCGGACGTCGTCCAGCCCGGACGCCTCACGCACCACGTCGACGATCGGGAAGTCGCGCAGGCCGGGCAGGTTGATCGGCGAGATCGCGCCGAGCGGCAGGTTCAACGGGCCGGCCGAACCGATGCCGGCGGCGGCGACGTCCGACCAGTGCGGCGAGTCGAGTGCGGGCCGCAGCGCGGAGGCGATCGAAACCGCTGCGGCGTCCGGGGTCGAGGCGCCGGTGGCGCCCATTGCGGCGCGGCCGCGGGTGCCCTCGATAATGGTGCCGTCGGTGCCGATGAGCGCCGCCTCGACCTTGGTTCCGCCGAGATCGATAGCCAATGCAGCCGTCATGGCGACACGGTATCCTAAATCGATTGAGGAGGGTAGGACTTCGTTGTTTATCGAGCTTTCGAATACGCCGCGGCACTATGCGTGGGGTTCCTACGACGGCATCGCCGGCTTCACCGGGCAGCAGCCGAGCGGGGAACCCGAGGCCGAACTGTGGTTCGGCACCCATCCGGGTTCACCGAGCCTGACGCCGCGCACCTTCCCACCCACCGAGCCCGGCCACGCGACGCTGCGCGACTGGGTCGCCGCCGAGCCGGAACTGCTGCTCGGGAACCCGGACGCCACCGAACTGCCGATCCTGCTGAAGGTGCTGGCCGCCCGGACGCCGCTGTCGCTGCAGGTGCATCCCAGCCCGGAACAGGCCGAGCAGGGCTACGCCGACGAGGTCGCCCGGGGAATCGAACCCGACGCGTTCATCCGCAGCTACAAGGACCCGCATCCGAAGCCCGAGATCATCGTCGCCGTCACCGAGTTCGAGGGACTGTGCGGCTTCCGGCCCAGCGCCGAGGTGGCCGCATTCGCCGCCGACCTGGCGGCACTGGCACCGCAACCGAGCCCAGGGGTGGCCCAACTGCTTGAGCTATTGGCCGATCCCACCGCGATGGAGCCGGTGGTCGACTGGTTGTTGTCCGGTGAGGCGTCGGCCGCCGAGTGTGTCGCCGAGGTGGTCGCGCTGGCCGGCTCGGACGCCGCCGCCACTGCGCCCAGTGCGGCCACCTTCCACACCATCGGCGAGCTGGCGGAGCACTACCCGGGCGACCCGGGCGTGGTGGTCGCCGCGCTGCTCAACCAGACGGCGCTGCGGCCGGGGGAGTGCATGTTCGCCGCCGCGGGCGTCCTGCACGCCTACCTGCGCGGCGTCGGCATCGAACTGATGACCGCCAGCGACAACGTGCTGCGCGGCGGGCTGACCCCCAAGCACGTCGACACCGGCGAACTGCTGCGGGTGCTGTCCTTCGAGCAGGGCGAACCGGCCCTGCTGGTGCCGGGACGTCCGGCCGAGAACGTGACCGTGTACGCGCCGCCGGCACCCTTCGAACTCGCTGTCGTCGACCTGGCCGGCAGCACCGAGCAGCTGCATGGTGGGCCGGCGATCCTGCTGGTCGAACGCGGCCCGGTGACGCTCACCGGCGCGGAGGCGTCCGTCACCCTGGGGCGGGGGCAGGCGGTGTTCGTCCCGGCGTCCGAGAGCAAGGTGATCCTCAGCGGCACCGGACGAGTGTGGCTGGCCAGCGCCGGCTGACGAGGTTCCGAGGTCTATAGTCCGGTGGTGCGCAGCGCCCTGACCCGGATCGATCCCGTCTGGCTGGTGCTGTTCGGGATCGCCTCGGTGCAGCTGGGCGCGTCGTTCGCGAAGGATCTGTTCGCGCTCAGCACGCCGACGGCGACGGCCTGGCTGCGGCTCTGTTTCGCCAGCCTGATCTTCCTCACCTTCGCCCGGCCCCGGCTGCGCGGACGCCGTCCGCGGGAATGGGTGATCGCGATCGGCTACGGGCTGGCCCTGGCCGGGATGAACTGGGCGATCTACGCCAGCTTCGCGCGGATCCCGATCGGGGTCGCGGTTACCGTCGAGTTCCTCGGACCGCTGGCTGTCGCGGTGGCCGGCTCACGCCGTCCGCGCGACCTGATCTGGGTCGGTCTGGCCGGGCTCGGAGTCGCGCTGCTCGGCCTGCAGCCCGTCGAGGCCGACTGGGTCGGGATCGGACTGGCCCTGCTGGCCGGCGCGCTGTGGGCCGGCTACATCCTGCTCGCCGGGCCGACCGGACGCCACTTCGAGGGCGTCTCCGGAGTGACCGTCGCCAGCGTGGTCGGCGCGGTGCTGCTGGCACCCGCGGCGCTGACGTTCGGCAGTCCGGTGTTCAGCCCGCATGTGCTGGGTGTCGCACTTGCGGTCGGCTTGTTGTCGTCGGTGATTCCGTACGGATTTGAGATGGTCGCGCTGCGTCGGATGAGACCCGGTCTGTTCGGCATTCTGATGAGTCTCGAGCCGGCCGCCGCGGCACTGTTCGCCCTTGTGTTGCTGGGGGAGAACCTCAGCATCGTCGAGTGCGCGGCGATGGCCTGCGTGATCGTCGCCAGCGTCGGCGCCGCCCGTTCGGCCGGCACTTCCACGCCGATGGCCCGCGACTAGCCGCTACCCTCTGCGTTCGCCGGATCACCCTCTCGATCCGGAACCACACCGACCAAGGGGAGCTTTCGATGACGAAACCCGCTGCATTCATCCATCACTCGGCGTTTGTCGTCTCCGATCTGGAGAAGACCCGCGAGTTCTACGTCGACGTGCTGGGCTTCGAGGAGATCCACCGGCCGACCGACTTCGTCTTCCACGGCGCCTACTTCCGGCTGGGCGAGGCGGAGATCCACGTCGTCCAGGAGAAGACCCCCGGACGGCTGCGCGAGAACGCCCCGAACTGGGAACTCGACGAGCTGCAGACCGGACTCGTCCACCACGTCGCGATCATGGTCGACGACTGGCGGCCGCTGCTGGCCAAGGTGCAGGCACGGGGCGAGGACCGGGTCGGCGGCTTCCGGGTCCGCGACGACTTCGTCGAGCAGGTCTACGTCGCCGACCCCGACGGCAACATCATCGAGCTGCTGCAGCAGCACGACGAGGCGTCCGGACGCCGCCGCCGGCAGCAGATCTTCGACGAGGGCATCGCCGTCCCGGTGGCCCCGGGCTACCCGCTGATCGATCCGCGTGAGAAGTACGGCGAGGCCTGAGCGGAGGTAGGCGCCCGGACGGATTCTGCCGCGGTGGCGGAAGCAGATTTCCTGCCGCCGTGGCGGAAGCAAGTGTGTTGGAGCGGCATGGTTCGGCTCGGCTACGTTCGCATGGGTCCCCGGCAGCGGTGCCGGGGCGGGACAGGAGAACGAGATGCTCGATCCGGCCGACTACGAGGCCGCATTCCAGATCATCAGCACCGCGGGGGCAGCGAAGTCCGAGTCGATGCTGGCGATCCGCGCTGCCCGCGAGGGAGATCAGACCGCGGCCAAGGAGGCGCTGGCTCGTGCCGATGAGGTGCTGCACGAGGCGCACACGCTGCAGACCGACCTGATCACCGCCGAGGCGCGGGGCCAGTCGGTGCCGGTGAACGTGATCCTGATCCACGCCCAGGATCACCTCACCGGGGCGATCCTGATCCGCGACCTCGCCGAGGAGTTCGTGCACCTGTACGCGGCCGTCCGGCCCGCGGTGGGAGCGACCGAATGATCCGCCGATTCCCCGATGGCTTCCTGTGGGGAGCGTCGTGCTCGGCGCACCAGACGGAGGGCGCCTGGGACGCCGACGGCAAGGGCCTCTCGGTGCAGGACACCCGGCCGCGCGACAACCACGACATCTGCGACTTCGCCGTCGCGGTCGACCACTACCACCGCTACCGCGAGGACATCGCGCTGCTCGCCGAGATGGGCGCCAAGGTCTTCCGGTTCTCGATCGCCTGGACGCGGATCCTGCCCGAGGGCACCGGCGCGGTGAACGAAGCCGGCCTGGCCCACTACGACGACGTGATCAGCGCCTGCCTCGAGCACGGCATCGAACCGATGATCACGCTCTACCACTTCGACCTGCCGCAGGCCCTGGAGGATCGCGGCGGTTGGGACTCGCGCGAGACCGTGGAGGCCTTCGCCGAGTACGCCCGGATCGTCTTCGAGCGCTACGGCGACCGGGTCAGCCGCTGGCTGACCATCAACGAGCCGAACATCATGCTGCTGGTAGACAAGAAGATTCTCGGCCGGGCCATTCCGCTGGAGCGCAAGTACCAGCAGTTCCACCATCTGATGATCGCCGAGAAGCTGGCCATCAAGGCTTGTCACGAGCTGGTTCCCGGCGGCCAGATCGGGCCCGTCCCGAACATCTCGATCGTCTACCCGGCCAGCGCCAAGCCCAAGGACTACCGCGCCTCGCTGTACTTCAACGCGATCCGGCAGTGGGCCTACCTGGACTTCTCCTGCAAGGGCGTCTACAACCCGCTGCTGCTCGACTACCTGGCCAAGAAGGGCGTCTCGATCGAGGTCACCGATGCCGACCGCGAGCTGATGGCCGCGCACTTCCCGGACTTCATCGCGATGAACTACTACACCTCGGTCACCGTCGAGTACCCCGAGGACGCCAGCAACATGGCCGACGGCATCAGCGACCAGCAGTCCGAGGACATCATGGACGCCGGCTTCTACAAGGGGTTCACCAACCCCAACCTGGAGAAGACCCAGTTCGCCTGGACGATCGACCCCGACGGCATGCTGACCACCCTGCTGGCCATCGAGGACCGCTACCGGATGCCGATCGTCATCACCGAGAACGGCCTCGGCGCCTACGACGAGCTCACCGCCGAGGGCACCATCGAGGACGACTACCGGATCGACTACTACCGCAAGCATCTGACCATGTGCGCCCGCGCGATCGAGTCCGGCGTGCAACTGGTCGGCTACAGCCCGTGGTCGGCGATCGACCTGGTCAGCGTCCACGAGGGAATGCGCAAGCGGTACGGGTTCATCTTCGTCGACCGTGACGAAGCCGACGAGAAGCAGCTCGCTCGCTACCCCAAGAAGAGCTTCCACTGGTACCAGGGCGTCATCGCCGACAATGCCGTCGACGACGCCTCCGAGAGCAAGGAAGGCGTGGCATGAACAAGCTGTTCGAGATACTCGAAAAACACCTGATGGGGCCTCTGAGCACGCTGGCCAACACCCGGATCATCCGGGCGCTCATGAACGCCGGCCTGGCGACGGTGCCGTTCACCATCGTGAGTTCGATCTTCCTGTTGATCAACAACCTGCCGTTGATCATTCCGCCGCTGGCCGACTTCCTGAAGGCGACCGTGCTGAACTACTCGGCGCTGTACACGGTGGGCAACACCATGGCGCTGGGCTCCATCGCGGTGTTCTACGTGCTGGCCTTCGGGTACTACCTGACCCAGGCCTACCAGGAGGTCGTGCCGAAGATGGACCGGTTCACCGGGGCCATCCTGGCGCTCTACGCCTTCCTGATGACGATTCCCCAGGTCCGGATCATCGACGGCAAGGCCGTCCTGATGGCGGCGCAGACCGAGACCTCCACCGTGTGGAACGGCATCGCGCTCGGGGGCTGGGTGACCCGCTTCGGCGGCGTCGGCATCTTCATCGGCATCGTGGTCACCTTCCTGGCCATTCGCCTCTACCGCGCCTGCGTGGAGTACAAGATCACCATCAAGATGCCGGCGGGGGTACCGGCCGGCGTCGAGCGGGCCTTCGCCTCGCTGCTCCCGGCGATCTTCATCGCCTTCATGATGATCATCATCAACGGCGTCCTGGCTGCGTTCGGCACCGACGTCCATGAGCTGCTCTCCAAGCCCTTCGCCTTCGTCAAGGACATCGCCGGCAGCCTGGGCGGCATGATCGTGATCATGCTGCTGGTCCACCTGCTCTGGGCGGTCGGCGTGCACGGCACGTCGATCGTGGTGAACTCCTTCGTCAACCCGATCCTGCTGGTCGCCCTGACCGAGAACATGGAAGGCGCCCAGAACATCTTCGCCGGCGACTTCAAGAACATGTTCGTCTTCCTCGGCGGTGCCGGCAGCACCCTGGGCCTGGTGATCTGCATGCTGATCTGGGCCAAGTCCAGCCAGCTGAAGACCCTGTCGCGGGCCGGCGCGGTGCCGTCGCTGTTCAACATCAACGAGCCGATCATCTTCGGCGCGCCGATCGTCTACAACCCCTATCTGGTGATCCCGTTCTTCGTCATCCCGCTGATCACCACCACACTGACCTATTTCGCGATCTCGGCGGGGATGGTCGGCCATGTCGTGGCCGCGATCCCGTGGATCTCGCCGGTCGGCGTGGGTGCGTTCCTGGGCACCGGGGGCAGCTGGGGCGCGGCCGTGCTGGCGCTGATCAACCTGGCGATCTCCATCGTGTTGTACTTCCCGTTCCTGAAGATGTACGACAACAAGCTCTACGCCGAGGAAGTCGCCGCCAGGGAATCCGAAACCGAAACCGTCGCGGCCTAGCCCGAACCCGACGCCGCCGTCCGTCAACGGCGACAGACACAACCACAAGTGAGGAATGACCATGAAGGTGTTGCTGATCTGCTCGGCAGGAATGTCCACGAGCCTGCTGGTGAACAACATGCTGAAGTTCGCCGAGGCCGGCGACGCGGTCGACGCGCTGCCGTTCGGCGAGCTCGAGGCCAAGATCGCCGACTACGACGTCGTACTGCTCGGCCCGCAGATCCGGTTCAAGCTCTCCGACGTCGAGAAGGTGGCTGCCGCGCACGGCAAGCCCGCCGAAGTCATCGACATGAGGGTGTACGGAACGATGAACGGCAAAGCCGCGATGGAGCAGGCCCGACGCCTGCTCGCCTGAGCATGATCAGGATGGAGAGTTCGCGTCATGGCCAGGCGGCCTGATCGCGAACACCAGCTGATCGCGGCGCTCGAAGCGGGCACCCGGCCGTTGTCCGGATCGGACCTCGGCCGTCTGCTCGGCGTGTCCGCGCGCAGCGTTCGGGAGTACGTCCGCGCCATCAACCGGCGTGCCGGCGGCACGGTGATCGAGTCGTCACACCGTGGCTATCTCCTGGATCGACAGGCGTATGCGCGGCGTACCGAGGACGAACTCGTGCCCGGCGACAGCGGCGGTCCCAGCCAGCGTGCCCTGCACGTTCTGGAACTGTTGCTGTTCGCCGGTGACTCCGGCGACGTGCACGCGCTGTGCGAGCAGGAGCATGTCAGCCTGCCGACCCTGGAGCTGGAGTTGGGCCGGGCCCGCAAGATCCTGCGCGACCACGGGCTGCGGCTGGTGCGGAACCGGGACCGGGTGTGGATCGAGGGAGCGGAGCCGCAGAAGCGGCTGTTGCTGCGCCACGCGCTGTGGTCGGCGGTGGCGAGCTCCCGTCGCGACGACTACGCCGAGCTTGTCGCGGCACGTCCGGACCACCCGCTGGAGCTGTTGCGCTCTCTGGTGCGCAGCGAACTCGACGCACACCGGATGGAGACCAACGAGTTCGCGCTGAACGACCTCGCCGTCAACCTGGTGGTCGCCGTGGCGCGAGCACGGGCCGGACGGCAGCTGACGGCGTCCGAGTCCAGTGCGCTGCCGGAGGTGGTGGAGTCACTCGCCGACGAGGTCGGTGAGCGGCTCGGAGTCGAACTGGATCTCGCCGAACGGCAGCATCTGGCCGACCTGGTCGAGGCCAACACCCGTCCGCTGGCGGCCGAGCTGGGCGACACCGTCCCGTCCGAAGTGCGCGAGGCGGTGGAGCGTGCGCTGTCCGAGGTGGCGGCCGAGTTCCAGATGCTGCGGGCCGGCCAGGAGATGGTGGACAAGCTGGTGCTGCACGTCAACGCCCTCCGCCGCCGGGCGCGCACCGGCGCCTTCGTGCACAACCCGCTGAGCCGTCCGTTCAAAGAGACCCAACCGCTGCTGCACGAACTCGCCGTCCAGTTCGCGCGCAAGCTGAGCGGGTTGCTGTCGATCGCGGTCGGCGAATCCGAGGTCGGTTTCCTGGCCTTCTACCTGGCGCATCACTTCCAGTTGCCGCGGGAATCCGACAGCCAAGTGACGGTGCAGTTCGTGGTGCCCCGGTACGCCCCGCTGCTGGCCGGCTTCCAGGCCGCGGTGGAACAGGCGGTGGGCGACCGCGGCTACATCGGTCCGCCGCTGACCGCGGAGGAGGTGCGGGCCGAGGCCATCGACGGCGACGTGGTGGTGACCTGTGTGCATCTCTCGCCGATTCCGGGCGTGCGCACCGTCCGGGTCTCACCGGTGCCGACGGCGTCCGACCTGACCGCGATCACCGAGGCGGTGCTGGCGGTCGCCGACCTGCGCCGACGCAACCACGTCTGGTCGGTGCTGTCGGATCTGATCCGGCCCGACCACTACTTCTCGGACGCCTCGTGGACCGATCGCGACCAGGTGATCACCGAACTGTCCCGGGTGCTGATCGACGGCGGCTACGCCCCCGACTGGTTCACCGAGGACGTGCTGGAACGCGAGCGGTTGTCGTCCACCGCGTTCCGGGATCAGTTCGCGATCCCGCACGGATTGCAGCTGAGTGCGCAGCGCACCGGAATCGCCGTGTTCGTCAGCCAGCGCCCGGTGTCCTGGGGTGACAGCTCGGTCCAGTTGGTGATGCTGTTCGCCTTCGAACCCGAGGAACGACGGATCTTCCGGGACGTCTTCGACACCCTGATCGGCTTCCTGTCCTCGCCGCAGGCGACCGCGAGCCTGATCGCCGCCGGAGGGACGCACCGGGAGTTCATGGCCTGCCTCGCCGAACTGATGCAGGACGGATCGCGCTGACGCCCTAGAGGGTGGGCGGCGAGGGCAGCACCCGCGGCCCCTTCACCCCGGCGTCCTTCAGTGCCTGCGAGCCCCGGTCGAGAATCGCGCGCTGCACCCCGAACTGCTGGTTGGGCTGGGTCTTCGCGACGATCCGGATCGTCATCCGGCCCGCTTCCACCGACTGGACGCCGACCACTCTCGGCTCTTCGAGCAGCACCTTCTCCCACTCGGGGTCGGCGCCGACCTCGGCGGCCACCTGACCGAGGATCTCGATCACCCGGGTGGAGCTCTCGCTGGTGTCCACCGGAATGTCGATGGTCGCCGTCGACCAGCCCTGGGACTGATTGCCGACCCGCACGATCTCGCCGTTGCGGATGTACCAGACCTGCCCCGAGCCGTCCCGCAATCGGGTGACCCGCAGCCCGACGTCCTCCACCGTGCCGGTGGCCTCGCCGAGATCGACCAGGTCACCGACCCCGTACTGGTCCTCGACGATCATGAAGATGCCGGAGAGGTAGTCCTTCACCAGGCTTTGCGCGCCGAAACCGAGCGCCACGCCGCCGACCCCGGCGGAGGCCAGCAGCGGGGTCAGCGGAATGCCGAGGGTGGCCAGGACGGTGAGCACCGTCAGCACCGCGATCACCGCATTGGTCAGGCTGCGCAGCAGTGACCCCATGGTGGCGGCGCGGGCGGCGTAGCGGGCCATGTGGAGCGGTTCGGTCTGGGTGCCCAGCTCTTCGCGGCGGCGCTTGGCCCGCTCGACGGCCAGAGCGGAGGCCCGCCGGATCATCCGCACCAACAGCCAGCGCCCGACCAGCGCGGTCACCAGGATGACCAGGATGACGATCGGGGTCTCCGGCCAGTTCCACACGACGATCGCATTCGGCACCATGGCGTCCATTGTTCCGGGCGGACGCCGTCGTCACCAAAGCGCCGGCCGGTAGCGTGCTGTCGTGTCCTCCACCCGTGTTGCCCTGGTCACCGGTGCCTCCCGCGGTCTTGGTGCCGTCATCGCCCGCCGGCTCGCCGCGGACGGCTGGACGGTCGCGGTCAACTACCGCTCGGAGGCGGAGCTCGCCCAGCGTGTGGTCGACGACATCCGCGCCGGCGGGGGATCCGCTGCCGCCTACCCGGCCGACGTCACTGACGAGACCGAGGTCGCCGACCTGGCCGCACGAGTGGGCGCGGAGCTCGGGCCGCTGCTTGCCGTGGTGGCGAACGCGACCGGGCCGCAGCCGAGCGCGTTCCTGGAGGAGCTGACCTGGGACGCCTACCTCGACCAGTTCCGGTTCTTCGTGAAGAGTCCGACGTTGCTCGCGCAAGCCGTCCTGCCGGCGATGAAGTCGCAGCGGTTCGGCCGGCTGATCCTGATCGGTTCGGACATGGTCGACCGGGCCAAGCCCGGCTCGTCCGCCTACGCTGCGGCGAAGGCTGCCGAGGCCGAGCTGGTCAAGATCTGGGCCCGCGAACTCGGACCGCACGGAGTCACGGTGAACCTGGTCGCGCCCGGCTGGATTCCCGTCGAGCGGCACGTCGGCGCCGACACTTCCGGTTATCTCGCCGACGTCCCGATGGGCCGGATGGGCACCCCGGACGACATCGCCGGCCTGGTCGGGTACCTGGCCTCGGACGCCGCGGGCTTCGTCACCGCGCAACGGATCAGCGTCAACGGCGGCCACACCCTCGGCTGACCACGAGAACCGTCCCCGGTGACCACGAGAACCCGTCCCCTTGGTCACTGGGGACGGTTCTTCTGGTCACCACCCGGTGGTCAGTCTTCGCCGAGGTAGGCGCGGCGCACCCGGTCGTCGCCGAGCAGTTGCTCACCGGTGCCGTCCAGGGTGATCTGGCCGACTTCGAGCACGTAGGCGCGGTCGGAGAGCTTCAGGGCGGCAGCCGCGTTCTGCTCGACCAGCAGGATCGTGACGCCTTCGGACTGCAACGCTCGGATGGTCGACATGATCCGCTGCATCATCAGCGGGGAGAGGCCCATCGACGGCTCGTCCAGCATCAGCAGTCGTGGACGGCTCATCATCGCCCGGCCGATCGCCAGCATCTGCTGTTCGCCGCCGGAGAAGGTGCCGGCCGGTTGGGTGCGCCGCTCCCGCAGGATCTCGAACAGGTCGTAGACCCGCTCCAGATCGGTGGCCACGCCGGCGGCATCCTTGCGGGCGAAGGCGCCGAGCAGCAGATTGTCCTCGACGGTCAGCCGAGGGAAGATCCGGCGTCCCTCGGGTGAATGCGCCAGACCGCGCATCACCACCTTGTGCGCCGGGACGCGGTCGATCCGCTCACCTTCGAACCAGATCTCGCCCGACTCCGGACGCAGCAGCCCCGAGATGGTGCGCAGCGTGGTCGTCTTCCCGGCACCGTTGGTGCCCAGCAGCGAAACGACCTGGCCCTGCTCGACGGTGAAGCTGATCCCCTTGACCGCCTTCACCTTGCCGTAGGCGACCACCAGGTCCTTGACCTCAAGCATTCTCGGCACCGTCCTCGCCCTCGGGAGACCCGATGTAGGCCTCGATCACCCGCGGATCGGACTGCACCTGCGCCGCCGTCCCCTCGACCAGGGTCTTGCCGCGCACCAGGCAGGACACCCGGTCGCACAGGTTGAAGATGAACCGCATGTCGTGCTCGATCACCACGATCGCCATGCCGGAGTCGCGGATCTTGAAGATCAGTTCCTCGGCCTGCCGGGTCTCCTGCGGGTTCATCCCGGCGGTCGGCTCGTCGAGCAGCAGCAGCTGCGGGTCGGTGGCCAGCGCGCGAGCGATCTCGAGCCGGCGCTGATCGCCATAGGGCAGGTTCCGGGCCAGGTGACCGCCCTGGCCCTTCATGCCCACGTACTCGAGCAACTCGACCGCCCGCTCGCGGGTCTCCGCCTCCTCGCGCCGGTACTTCGGACCGCGCAGGATCGACGTCACCGCCATCGACGAGGTGCGGCAGTACCGCCCCACCATCACGTTCTCGAGCGCGGTCATATTGGGGAACAGCCGGATGTTCTGGAAGGTGCGGGCCATCCCGGCGACCACCACTTGCCGCGGCTTGGGCGGCAGCAGCCTGTCGGCGAACCGCACCTCGCCGCTGGTCGGCTTGTACAGGCCGGTCAGGCAGTTGAAGAAGGTGGTCTTGCCGGCGCCGTTCGGTCCGATCAGGCCGACGATCTCGCCGGTGTGCACGGTCAGGCTGACGTCGTCGACGGCGACCAGGCCGCCGAACCGCATGGTCACGTGGCTGGCGACCAGCATTTCGCGTTTGCCCACCTCGTGACCGGACGCCGCGGCGCCGGCGACCGGGCTGTC
This sequence comes from Micropruina sp., assembly GCF_027492755.1. Classification (GTDB taxonomy): domain Bacteria; phylum Actinomycetota; class Actinomycetes; order Propionibacteriales; family Propionibacteriaceae; genus Micropruina. The sequence goes on from NZ_JAPUED010000220.1 coordinate 32,328, forward strand.
GATGCTCATCAGCTCTCCTCCGCGAACTCGTACGGCAGGTCTTCCTCGATCTCGTCGATCAGCTCCTCGTCATCGGAGTGGAACTCCAGAACCCGGCGCTGGTTGGGGATCATGCCCTCGGGACGGACCCGCATCATGACCACCAGCAGCAGGCCGAACAGCAGCATCCGGTACTCGTTGACGAACCGCAGCTTCTCGGGCACCAGCTTCAGCAGCACCGCACCCAGGATGACGCCCATCACGGTGCCCATGCCGCCCAGTACCACCGCGGCCAGCAGGAACGCCGACTCCAGGAAGATGTACTGGTCGGGAGTCACCGACTGGTCGACATGGGCTTTGACGGCACCCGCCAGGCCGGCCAGGAAGGCGCCGCCGGCGAAGGCGAGCAGCTTCAGCCCGAAGACGTTGACGCCCATCGCCTCGGCAGCCTTCTCGTCCTCGCGGATCGCCACCCAGCCGCGTCCGATCCGGGAGTGGTTGAGCCGGGTGAAGACCAGCACGATGACCGCCATGATCAGCAGCATCAGGAAGAAGTAGTTCGAGAACCTGCCCAGTGGAATACCAGCCACGGTATGGACGGCCCCGAAGTCGAAGCCGAACAGGTTCAGGTTGGGAATCGCCGGAATACCGGACGAGCCATGTACCAGGTCGGGGCCGTCCCGGCCGTCCAGGTTGCTCATGCTGATCCGGAAGATCTCGCCGAACGCCAGGGTGACGATGGCCAGGTAGTCGCCGGAGACCCGCAGGGTGGGCGAGCCGATGATCAGGCCCAGGGTGGCCGAGATCAGGCCGGCGATCAGCATCACCACGATGAACGGCGGCTTCCAACCGATGGTGGCGAACGCCGACTGGCTCATCGTCGCCGCGGTGAATGCGCCGGCGCCGAGGAAGGCGATGTAGCCGAGGTCGAGCAAGCCGGCTAAGCCGACCACGATGTTCAACCCGACGGCGGTGGCGGCAAAGATCAGCACCTGGGTGGCGATCGACATGTTGGCGTCCGAGCCGTTCTGGGTGAACGGGAACAGGAACGCCACCGCGAAGGCGGCGAAGACCAGCACGGTGCGATGCCGCTGGCTGATGGATGAGAGCCAACCGCCGAGGCCGCTGCGCAGAATGAAGGCGGCCAGCACGCCGGCGAAGGTCAGGATCACCACGAAGCTGCCGCCGTCGACCTGATTGAGTGCGTACGCCGCCAGCAGCAATGCACCGAGCAGCGTCAAGGCGATGGCGAGAATGCCGACCCAGCCGGGGGTACGCAGACGCTCCAGGCTGGGTGGGCGACCGGGGGTGATCAGCCGGGTACCGATCAGGCCGACGACGGCCGCGGCGAGGGCAACCCAGCCGCCCCACTCGACGGTGACCAGGCCGCCGAGTTCGATGACGATCGCCAGCAGCACCACGCCGATGTAGGCCAGCATGCCGATGCCGGTGACCTTGGCGCCACGCGTCCAGCCGACCCGTTTGCTCACCTTCAGCAGCGCCGGGGCGACGCCCTTGGCGCCCGCCCACGGCTCGATCAGGCCCATCGTGGCGCAGATCGCCAGGATCAGCCCGAGGGCGAGCCCGAGGAACTGCAGGGCGGACGGCCCACCCAGGTAGGACATGTCGTCCAGGGCACCGGACGCGTAGGCCCAGGGCAGGTAGGCGGAGACGGCGAAGACCAGCCCGCCGGCCAGGGCCAGCAGACGGCCGATGCGGTGGTGCCGCTTCTGCAGCTCAAGGGTGAAGATCGTGGGGATTCTCATGCCCGATCCACCACCTTCGCGCCGACCAGACCCTGCGGCCGGAAGACCAGGATCAGGATGAGCAGCACGAACGCCCAGACATCCTTCCAGGAGGGTCCGCCGAACTGGCCGGGCATGAATGCGGTCGCCATCGCCTCGACGACACCCAGCGTCAGTCCCCCGACCACCGCGCCGTTGATGTTCCCGATGCCACCCAGCACGGCCGCGGTGAACGCCTTGAGGCCGGCCAGAAAGCCCATCCTGAAGTCGATGTTGCCGTAGCGCAGACCGTGGGCGACGCCGGCTACGGCGGCCAGCGCGGCACCGACGGCGAACGCGACGACGATGATCCGGTCGACGTCGATGCCCATCAGCCGCGAGGTGTCCGGATCCTGCGAGACCGCTTGCATCGCGCGTCCGGTCGCCGTCCGGTTGACGAACCACCACAGGAACGCCCAACAGACGATCAGTGCACCGATCACGAAGAAGTTGCCCCGGTGCACCAGCACGCCGCCGACGTTGACCGGGTCGCCGGTGAAGAAGTCGATCTGCGGGAACGGGATGGCCGCTTTGGCGTCCGGGAAGCCCGGGATCTCGCCGAAGAACAGGCGGACGAACTCCTGCAGGAAGATCGAGATGCCGATCGCGGTGATCAGCGGTGCGAGCCGGGGTGCGTTGCGGAGTGGGCGGTACGCGAACCGTTCCATCAGGACCGCGGTCAGCACGGCGACCACCATGCCGCCGACCAGCATCAGCGGAAGATTCCACCAGGCCGTCGAACCGCCGGTGACGGTGCCGAGCACGATCCAGGTGGACAGCGCCCCGAAAGCGCCGATCATGAAGACCTCACCGTGGGCGAAGTTGATCAGCTGCACGATGCCGTACACCACCGTGTAGCCCACCGCGATCAACGCGTAGAGGGCACCCAGCGATATGCCGTTGAGCAGTTGGTCCAGGAAGAACGTCACATTGCCCCCCGTTCGGTTCTGTGGGGAGCCGCCGCAGCGACTCCCCACAGAATCAGTAGTTGATCCTTACTTGACGCTGGCGGTCTTGTTGGCCACCCACTTGCCGTTCTTGACCTCGTACATGGTCATGGTCTTGGTGATGGCGTCGCCGAACTGGTCGAAGCCGACCTTGCCGGTGAGTCCGTCGAAGCTGACCTTGGCCATCGCGTCGATGGTCGCCTGCCGGGCCGAGGACGCGTCGGTGGCGTTCGGCAGGGACTGCTTCAGCGCGGCGACGACGGCCTTGCCGGCATCGTAGGAAGTCAGGCCGTAGGCGGACCAGCCGTCCTTGAAGCCGGCGGCCTGGTAGTCGGCGGCGAACTGCTTGCCGGCGGGCACGGTGTCGACATCCGGGCCGGGGAAGCTGACCAGGTCACCCTCGGACTTGGCGCCGGCCAGGGTGATGTACTTGTCGTCCTTGACGCCGTCGCCGCCGACCAGCGGAACGTTCAGGCCCTTGTTCTTCATCTGCTGGCTCATCGGTGCGGCCAGCTGGAACTCGGTGCCGAAGAACACCGCCTGCGGGTTCTTCGCCTTCATCAGGTCGATGACGGTGGAGAAGTCCTTGTCGTCCTTGTTGACCGTCTCATCGGCGACCACGTCACCGCCGAGCTTCTTGAACTCGGCCGCCACAGCGGTGGCGAGGCCCTGGCCGTAGGGCTTCTTGTCGTTGACCACCGCCAGCTTCTTGATGCCCGTGTCGGACAGGTACTGAGCGATGAAGGGGCCCTGGACGGCGTCGGTGGCGCAGGTCCGGAAGTAGCTGTCGTAGGGCCGCTTCGGGTTGGCCTCATCGGCACCCTTGGTCAGCGAGACAGCTGTGTTGGCCGGCGACACCTGGACGATCTTCGCCGCATTGAGAATCGGCTGCACCGACTGGGAGACACCCGAGTTCAGTGTGCCGACGACAGCGACCACGTCTTTGTCCGAGGCCAACTTGGTGGCGGCGTTGGCACCGACATCGGGGGTGGCCTGGTCGTCCTCGGGGGCGAGTTCGAGCTTCCAGCCCGGGATCTCATTGGATTCGTTGGCCTGCTTGAGCGCCAGGTCGACCGAGTTCCGGATGCCGATGCCCATCACCGACAGATCGCCGGTGAGCGGCGCGATGACGCCGACCTTGGCGGTCTTCGTGGCCCCTGCGGTGCTTCCGGCGCTCGGCTCGGTACGGCTGCCGCAAGCGGCGAAGAGCAGCGATGCGCTCACCAGGGCCGCGGCGCCGCCGAGCAGATTCTTGCTACGCACATTTCCTCCTTGTCGCTCGCGACCCGCCGTCGCGATGATGCGAGAACTATTGCGGTCGAGGACGCGCAGGCGAAGCTCAGTGGCCTGATCGTTGGCCGATTGTGACCAGGATGCAACGTTGGCGTGCGCAATCTCCGTCCCGCAGTGTTGCAGGCATCTAACCTGCTGGGACGCCCAGGCGCCAGCACCCCGGCCGCAAATCGGTGACCCCAATTCAGTTCAGTAGTGCCGGAATGACCTCGACGATCGGACTGCGATGGACGCTGTGCGCCAGGGCGTCGTAGTCGGTCGGCTCGGCGTTGACGATGATCAGCGCCGTCCCGCGTCGATGGGCGTAGGGCACCAGTCCGGCGGCCGGATGAACGGTCAGCGAGGTGCCGATCACCAGCAGCACGTCCGCCTCTTCGACGGCGGCCACCGCGGCGTCGATGTTCGCGGGGTCCAGATTCTCCTCGAACAGGATGGTGGTGGCCCGCACGATGCCGCCGTCGTAGGGGCAGCGCGGGTCGGTCTCACCGGCACGCACCCGGCGGATCATCTCGGTCATCTCGCCGGTGGCCCGGCACCGTTCGCAGCGCCAGGTGCGGCTGTTGCCGTGCAGCTCGATCACCAGTTCAGGGTTGGAGCCGGCCAGCTGGTGCAGGCCGTCGGTGTTCTGAGTGACCAGGCCGGTCAGCCGAGCGCCCTGTTCCAGGCCGACCAGGGCGCGATGGGCGTCGTTGGGTTGGGCGTCGTAGACGGGTGATTCGGCCCGGAACCGCCAGGCCTTGGCGCGGACGTCCGGGTCGTTCAGGTACCAGGACAGGGTGGAGACGCGTTCGGCGTCCGGATCGAGCGTCCAGCGTCCCTGCGGCCCGCGGTAGTCACCGATCCCGGACGCCGTGGAGATGCCGGCCCCGGTCAGGACGGCGACCCGGCCGGCATCGCGCAGCAAGGCGCGTGCCTCAGCGACCTCGTCCATGGCTCAGTGTGGCCCCGGCGACGACGAGGAGTCGAGACCCGGATGCTCGCAGTCCGTACCCCGGCAGATCATTCGGGGCGTACCCCGGGCGAACCGACCCACGTCAGAGCTTGACGACCCGAAGCTGCATCTCCTTGGGCCCGGTGAACTTTCCCTTGGTCTCGTGCGATTGACCGCCCGCGGTGACTCTTCTGGTGACATCGGACTGGTACTTGGCGTACCCCCACTCGCAGCGGTAGGTGGTGCCCTTCTTCTGCTTGAAGGTCCGACTCACCCCCGCCGTCAGGCTGGTCGACTTCACCAGTCCGCCGGTCACAGTCGCGCTGACCTTCGCGAAGATCCACGCCTTCAGTTCCGCCGAGACCGAGATCGAGACGCTCCACGAGGTCGAAACAGTCTGCGACACCGTGCAGGTGCTGGTCGTGTCGACCTTCGACTTCGGCAGCAGGTAACTGCCCATCCGCTTGAATCCAACGCTCTTGCCACCGCTGGTGGTCACGCAGATGGTCGCCGGCGCGTCCCGGTAGCACTTGGTGTAGGAGGCGGCCTCGGACGGCTGTGCGGTCAACGCGGTGGAGGCTACAAGTGCCATCGCGGCGGCTGACGCGCCGGTGATCGTCCTCAGTCTCATCGAAATACCACCTCGTACTTTCGCCCTTGATGCGGGGGCCCGCGAGTCAGGCTCCTGGAGGGTAATCGGCATCGTACGACTTCCCGATCGCGTCGGGAAGGCATCCGGGGAGGTGGGGGGAATAGCCTCGCGGCCCTGGTCGTTAGGTCGTATAGTTGAAACAGCAACTATCTGGGAGCAGGCATGCAGTTCGGAATCTTCACCGTCGGCGACATCACCACCGATCCGACCACCGGCCGGACGCCGAGCGAGCACGAGCGGATCAAGGCGGCGATCGCGCTGGCGACCAAGGCCGAGGAGATCGGGCTCGACGTCTTCGCGACCGGCGAGCACCACAACCCGCCGTTCCACCCGTCCAGCCCCACCACGCTGCTGG
>NZ_JAPUED010000221.1:0-2445 GCF_027492755.1 Micropruina sp.
AGCACCAACTGGTGACGGACGGCCACTGATCGGGCTCGTCGAGATCCAAGTCATGGCCACTCGTCGGTCGAGCGTGTCGAGATCCTTCTGAGGGGGTCTCGACGAGCTCGACCGACGGAGGTCAGATCTCGACAAGCTCGATCGACGGAACGCCTACTTGGCGATCGAGACGGTGACCTTCTGCTCGACCGTCGTGTAGCCGGACTTCGTGCCGCGCACCACGACGCTGACCTTCTTGCCCTTGTCCTTCGACGTCAGCTTGTAGCTGGTCTTCGTCGCTCCCGTGAGCTTGGTCGAGCCGCGGTACCACTGGTAGCTCAGCGCGACAGCTCCCGGGCCCCAACTGCCGGCCTTCACCGTGAGGGTCTTGCCCGCCTTTCGGGTGCCGGTGATCGTCGGCGTCTTCACGGTCAGCGTGCCCTTGACCACAGTGACGCTCGCCGACGTCCTGCTCAGCGAGTCGTAGCCGCTGAGCTTGCCGGTCACCCGGACACTGAGCTTCGCGTTCACCTCGGACGCCGTCGGCGTGTAGGACGACTTGGTCGCCCCCTTGATGGCGGAGCCGTCGCGGTACCACTGGTAGCTGAGCGAGACCTTGGCCGGTCCCCAGGAGCCGGTCTTGACCGTCAAGGCCGAGCCGACCTGGGCGGCACCCGAGAACGTCGGAGTCGGCCCGTCGAGTTGCCTCGGAACGGACGCGGTGGCCTTCGACGTCCTGGTGACCGCGGCATGCCCGGTCTTGGTCCCGGTCACGGCGACGCTCATGGCCGCCCCGCCGTCCGCCGCGGTCACGGTGTAGGTCGACTTGGTCGCCCCGGCGATCCTCACGCTGCCCCGGTACCACTGGTAAGCGAGGGTGACCGGTGCCGGAGCCCAGGTGCCGGCCTTGGCGGTCAGGGTGGACCCCACCTTGGCCGTGCCCGAGACCGTCGGGGTCGAGGTGGTCTTCAGCTTCAGCAACGGAACGGTGGCCGTGGCGGACGAGCTTCGCACCGTGGGCGCGTACAACTCCCGGGTGCCGGTCACCCGGACGCTCAGCGCCTGGCCCGCGTCGTCGACCGTCACCGTCCGGGTGCTTCCGGTGGCGCCGCCGATGGCCGCGTTGCCCCGGTACCACTGGTAGGAGAGCTTCACCGAGCCCGGGCCCCACTTGCCGGCGGATGCGGTCAGCTTCTCGCCGACGGCGGCCTTGCCGCTGACCTTCGGCGTGCCGGCGTCCAGGGTCATGAACAGCGCGGCCCAGGTGCGATCGTCCACACTGCCGGTGACCGAGCGGCCCACCGAAGCCTGGAACGACTTCACCGCTGCCACCACGTCGGCGCTGAAGCTGGATGCCCCGCCGACCTGTTGGCCGGCCGACGCCAGCAGCGTGGCCAGGCCGCGAACGGCGTCCCCCTTGGCGCCGCTGGACAGCGACGGGGCCACTGCGGTCAACGTGATCGGGCCCGCCTCACCGTCGACCTCGAGCTTCTTCGCCTTCTGGAACTTCTTGACCGCCGCGACGGTCGCCGAGTCGAACTTCCCGCTGGTCGGAGCGGCATAGCCGGCGGCGCTGAGCAGGTACTGCAGCGCGGTCACCTTGGGACCGGAGTCGCCCGACAGCAGGACCAGGTTGAAGGCCACGTTGTCGTAGTAGCCCAGGTCGTATTCGGCGATCACATCGTTGAGCTTCGCCGCGTAGGCGGCCGCGTTCTTGGGCTGTTCCACCTTGGCGATCGCGGTCACGAGTTTGTCGGCGTCGCCCATCACCTTGCGTGCCGCGGCGTAGCGGGAGTCGTCGGCCACAGCGGCGGCATGCGCGGCGAAGGAGTCCTTGACCGAGCCGTACTTGGCGTAGCTGACCTTGCCGACGGTGACGCAGCCCTCCTGGAAGCGGCTCGCGGCGGACGCGGCCGGGGCGTCCTTGCCGGCCAGCGAGAACGACGACTGGCGGCGCAGGCCGGCGTAGTACTTGCGGCTCTTCCAGTAGCTCAGCGTGGTGCGCACGACCCCGTAGGCACGACCGCGGGCCTCGATGATGCGCCAGTCGCCGTTGTCGAGCTTCTTGGTCAGGACGGCGACGTGGCCGATCCCGTTGGCCCGGGCCGGGTTGTTGCGCAGGAACACCAGATCGCCGACCTTGGGCGAGCCGCTGACCTTCTTGGTCGCGTCGTACTGCCATGCGGCGAGGTCGGTGATCCGGTTACCGGAACGGCCGTACAGCCATTCGACCAGTTCGGAGCAGTCGAACTTGGGCGGATTGGGGTTGCTGATCGCAGCCTCGGCGCCCAGCACATAGGGCTTGCCGACCTGGTCGTCGGCCAGGCTGGCGAACTGCGCCGGCGTCATCTTGCCGGCGCACTGGATATCGAAGTAGTTCCGGCCCTTCTTGGCCGCATCCGAGGTGCCCCAGTCGCTGTCGACGATGGCCTGCGCCATCGACACCGAGGCGGGGACGCCGTAACT
>NZ_JAPUED010000221.1:2545-5543 GCF_027492755.1 Micropruina sp.
TCGGTGTTGCCGCCGAGCAGGTCCTTCCAGCCCACCGGCACACCCGCCTCGACGACCACCTTCGGGGTACCGGCCGGCAGCACCTGCTCCTGGTAGTCGGCGTCCTGGGCATGGAACCACTCCACACACGGCAGCGACACCACCCGGGCGGGGATGCCCTCGGCTTCGAGCTTCTCGGCCGCGGCGAGCGCGACCTGCAGCTCGGAACCGGTACCGACCAGGACCACCTTGGCCTCGGCGGAGGCCTCCTTGAGCACGTAGCCGCCCAATACGGTGTTCTCGGCGCCGGCCAGGCCCGAACCCTCGGAACGGTCCAGGGTGGGCACGTTCTGCCGGGACAGGATCAGCGCCGCCGGGTGGTTCTTGGTGCGCAGGATCTGCGCCCAGGCGTGCGCGGTCTCGTTGGCGTCACCGGGGCGCACCACGTCGATGTTCGGCATCAACCGCAGGCTCATCACGTGCTCGATCGGCTGATGGGTCGGGCCGTCCTCGCCGACACCCACCGAGTCGTGCGTCCAGACGAACGTGGTCGGCACATGCGACAGCGCGGCCAGCCGCGGCGTCGTCCGCATGTAGTCGGAGAACACCAGGAAGGTGGCGCAGTAGACCCGGGACAGGCCGTCCATGGTGATGCCGTTGGCGATGTTGCCCATGGCGTGCTCACGGATGCCGAAGTGCAGCGTGCGGCCACCGGGAGCACCGGTGAACTCGTGGCTGGACCGCTCGGCGGGAATGAACGAGTTCACCCCGGCCATCGTGGTGTTGTTCGAACCGGCCAGGTCGGCCGATCCGCCCCACAGCTCGGGCACCGCGTCGGCCAGCGCCGACAGCACCTTGCCGGACGCGGCACGGGTGGCCATCGAACCCGGCTCGAAGACCGGCAGCGCGGCGTCCAGATCGGCCGGGGCCTCCTTGGCGAGCACCCGGTCGAGCAGCTCCGCCTTCGCCGGGTTGGCCGCACGCCACGCCTCGAACCGCGGATCCCACTCGGCGCGCAGTTCCTTGGCGCGAGCGGCGGCATTGGCCCGGGTGGCGTCCACCACCGCGGTATCGACGGCGAACGGCTTGTCCTCGAAACCGAGCTTGGCCTTCAACGCGCTGATCTCGGCGCCGCCCAGCTTGGACCCGTGCACACTGTGATCGCCCTGCTTGTTCGGCAGCGGCCAGCCGATGATCGTGGTCACCTTGATGAAGTGCGGCTTGTCGGTGATCTGCTTGGCCCGCTCGAGGATGTCGTACAGCTCGGCGACCTTCTCCTCGTAGGTGGTGAACCCGTTGGTGAAGTCGACGTGGTAGGTGTCCCAGCCGTACGCGGCGTAACGGGCCTGGACGTCCTCGGAGAAGGCGATCTTGGTGTCGCCCTCGATCGAGATCCGGTTGTCGTCGTAGATCAGGAACAGGTTGCCCAGATCCTGGGTGGCGGCCAGCGACGACGCCTCACCCGAGACGCCCTCCTGCATGCAGCCGTCGCCGGCGATGCAGTACACGTTGTGATCGAACACCGACTCACCCGGAGTGGCCTCCGGGTCGTACAACTCGCGGGACCGGCGGGCGCTCATCGCGAAGCCGACCGCGTTGCCCACACCGGCACCCAGCGGGCCCGTGGTGCACTCAATGCCCTTGGTCAGGCCGAACTCGGGGTGGCCCGGCGTCAGCGAATCCCAGGTGCGCAGGCTCTCGATGTCATTGAGTTCGAGGCCGAAACCGTTCAGGTACAGCTGGGTGTACTGGGTGAGCGACGAGTGACCCGCAGACATGACGAAGCGGTCACGACCCAGCCAACGGGGATCGGACGGATCCGACTTCATCAGCTTCGCGTACAGCAGGTACGCGATCGGCGCCAGCGAAACCGCCGTGCCCGGGTGACCGTTGCCGACCTTCTCGACGGCATCGGCAGCCAGAACGCGAGCGATATCGACGGCCTTCGCGTCCTGCTCCGTCCACGTCAGATTGCTCATTGAGTATTCCTCTCAGATGTCGCGCCTCACTGCGCGGGAGACGATGGAGAACGAACACACCCACACTATTGGCTTGTTGACCTGGTTGGGGAGTCGCCGTCTGCAGTCTCGCATTCTGTGTGGAAAGTCACGCGAGTAGCCACGGAACGGACGCGGTGGCTCGTCTGCGGGAAGTCTGCCGGAGGTCAGGACTCCAGCGCGCGTCCCGCCTGCTCGGGCAGCGCCAGCGAGGCTCCGGCTGCGAGCATGAAGGCCACCCCGAAGACGCCGAAGACCAACACCGAGCCTCCCGCTCCCATCAGCAGCGGAACGCTCAGCGGGGCGATCATCGACGCGATCCGGCCGAAGGCGGCGGCCGCGCCGGTGCCCTTGCCGCGGACGCCGGTCGGGTAGATCTCCGGGCCGACGGCGTACAGCGCACCCCAGGCGCCCAGGTTGAAGAAGGACAGCGCACAGCCGGTGACGATGATCATCGTCTCGGTGGTGGCGAATCCGAAGGCGGCGGCCGCGACGGCCGAGCCGGCCAGGAAGACCGCCAGCGTCGCCCGGCGTCCCCACTTCTCGATCAGCCAGGCGGCGACCGCATAGCCGGGCACCTGGGCGAGGGTGATGATCAGGGTGAACTCGAACGAGCGCACCAGCGGGAAGCCGCGCTGCACCAGCAGCGTCGGGATCCAGATGAAGGCGCCGTAGTAGGACAGGTTGATGCAGAACCACACCGCCCACAGCGCGGTGGTCCGCACCCGGTAGGCGGGCGACCAGATGGAGTGGGCCGGTTCGGCTGTGGCCGCCGGGGCGTCCGGGCTGGGGACGGGCGCGACGCCGGCCGACTCCTCGAAGCTGCGGACGGCGTCCTCGGCCTCGGCGATGCGGCCCTTGGACTCCAGGAAGCGGACGGACTCCGGCAACCCCCAGCGGATGGCGGCGGCATAGATGGTGGGCACGATGCCGACCGCCAGTGCCCAGCGCCAGCCGTCCGGCGAGGCGGGGACGACCAGGTAGCCGATCAGCGCGGCCAGGATCCAGCCCAGCGCCCAGAA
>NZ_JAPUED010000222.1 GCF_027492755.1 Micropruina sp.
ACGCCGTCGTTCATGGTGACCGCGAGCGGCTGCGCACCACCCATGCCACCGAGCCCGGCGGTCAGCGTGATGGTGCCGGCCAGGGTGCCGCCGAAGCGCTTGCGGGCGACCGCACCGAAGGTCTCGTAGGTGCCCTGCAGAATGCCCTGGCTGCCGATGTAGATCCACGAGCCGGCGGTCATCTGGCCGTACATCATCAGGCCCTTGGCCTCGAGTTCGCGGAAGTGCTCCCAGTTGGCCCAGTCGCCGACCAGGTTCGAGTTGGCGATCAGCACCCGCGGCGACCATTCGTGGGTGCGGAACACCCCGACCGGCTTGCCGGACTGCACCAGCAGCGTCTCGTCGTCGGCCAGCGTCTCCAGCGTGCGGACGATGGCGTCGAACGCCTCCCAGGATCGCGCCGCGCGTCCGGTACCGCCGTAGACCACCAGGTCATCGGGGTGCTCGGCGTTCTCGGGGTCGAGGTTGTTCATCAGCATGCGCAGCGCGGCCTCCTGCTGCCAGCCGCGGGCATGCAACTCGAGGCCTCGGGGGGCGCGAACGGGACGGGGTCCGGAAGTGGTCATCGGTGGTCTCCTCTCCCTTCCAGGATCGGACGCGGGCCGTCCCGATTCAGCACGTGCAGGTCGTACGTCTGATATCCGAGACAGCATGCCCGACACAGCGGGCAGATGAACCGGCAGGATGGGGTCCATGGCCACCGAATCGAGCACTTCCCCCGCCGTGGGACGGGCCCTCGACATCCTCAGCTACCTCGCCGAGCGCACCGGAACGGTGCCGGCGTCCACGATCGCCCGTGATCTTGAGCTGCCGCGGTCGTCGATGTACCACATCCTGACCGTGCTGACCGAGCGTGGGTTCACGGTCTACGTGCCGGAGGCCCGTGGTTACGCGCTGGGTGCGTCCGCCTACCGGCTGACCTCGGCCTATACGTTGCACGATCAGTTGGAGCGGTTGTCCCGACCGGTGCTGCGCAGCGTGGCCGCCGCGGCGGGGATCACCGTTCACCTGGGCATCCTGCGTGGCGCCAGCACGCTGTACCTGCTCAAGGAGCATCCACCGCGGCAGAGCGAACTCGAACCTCCGCTGGTGACCGCGGTCGGCGTCCTGCTGCCGGCACATCTCACCGCCAACGGACGCGCGATCCTGGCCCAGCTGCCGCCGGCGCAGCTGCGCGCGCTGTACTCACGTCCGGGTGATTTCGTCTCGCGCACCGGACGCGGCCCCCGGTCGGTCGACGACCTGCAAACCGCGCTCGCGTTGGAACGAGCACAGGGCTGGTCGGAGGAAGTGGAGTTGATCGCCGCCGGCCTCCGCTCCGCCGGCGCCCCCATCTTCGACCTGCACGGCCAGCCGGTGGCGGCAGTGAGCTGCACCTGGCGCTCCCGGATCGCCCTGCGCGACCCGTCCGAACTGATCGGCCACCTGGTCGCCGGCGCCAAGGAGATCACCCGCCGCCTGCGGTAGCGCGCAACAAGATCCCGGATCAAGTCCGGGATGACGGTCGGCCGGTACGGAGGGACGGTTCTTTTCGTCCCACACTTGGTACGCGGGGACGGTTCTTTTCGTCCCACACTTGGCACGAAGGGACGGTTCTTTTCGTTCCACAATCGCCCGGCTGTGGGACGAAAAGAACCGTCCCCGCGTACCGCGATCAGGCCAGGCCGCGCGCCGCTGGTTTGTGGGACGAAAAGAACCGTCCCCGCGTACCAAGTGTGGAACGAAAAGAACCGTCCCCGCGTACCGCGATCAGGCCAGGGGGCCGGTGACGGACTCGGCGGCTTCGATCAGAGAGCCGTCGCCGACCAGGGCGACGACGGCTTCCAGTTCGGGGGCGACGAAGCGGTCGGGGCCGGGGCCGTCGACGACCTGGCGGATCCGGTCACGGACGGCGGCGGTCGCGGGAGCCGGGTCGGGCTCGCGCAGGTCGAGGGCGCGGGCGGCGCTGACCAGTTCGCCGGCGAGTACCCGGGTGAGGCCGTCGAGGGCGCGGCGCAGTTTGCGGGCGCCGGCCCAGCCCATCGAGACGTGGTCCTCTTGCATCGCAGAACTCGGGATGGAATCCACCGATGCGGGCGTGGCTAGGCGCTTCAGCTCCGAGACGATGCCGGCCTGGCTGTACTGCAGGATCATGTGGCCCGAGTCGACGCCGGGGTCACCGGCCAGGAACGGGGGCAGTCCGTGGCTGCGCTTCACGTCGAGCAGCCGGTCGGTGCGGCGCTCGCTCATCGAGGCGACGTCCGCGACCGGGATGGCCAGGAAGTCGAGCGCGTAGGCCACCGGAGCGCCATGGAAGTTGCCGTTCGACTCGACCCGTCCGTCGAGAGTGACGACCGGATTGTCGATCGCGGAGGCCAGTTCGTTGTCGGCCACCCAGCAGCAGTGGTTCAGGGTATCCCGGGCGGCGCCGCTCACCTGGGGCGCGCAACGCAGCGAGTAGGCGTCCTGGACGATCGGGTACTCATGATCAGCATTGTCGGCGTGACTAGCCGTGATACCCGACCCGTCGAGCATCGCGGTGATCACCCGGGCACCGATCGCCTGGCCGGGCTGCGGCCGCAGCGCCTGCAGGTCAGCGGCGAACACCCGCGGGGTTCCGAGCAGCGCCTCGACGCTCATCGCGGCGGCGATGTCGGCGGTGAGCAGCAGCCGCGCCAGGTCATGCGCGGCCAGGATCAACTGGCCCAGCATGCCGTCGGTGCCGTTGATCAGCGCCAACCCTTCCTTCTCGGCGAAGGTGACCGGCTCGATGCCGGCCTCGGCCATCGCCTCCGCGGTCGGACGGCGCTCGCCGGCGGCATCGCGGACGAAGCCCTCCCCCATCACCGCCAGCGCGCAGTGCGCCAGCGGAGCCAGGTCACCGGAGCAACCCAGCGATCCGTACTCGTGGACGATCGGGGTGATGCCGGCGTTGAGCAGGGCGGCGTAGGTCTCGGCGACGACCGGACGGACGCCGGTGCGGCCGGTGGCCAGCGTGGACAAGCGCAGCAGCATCATCGCCCGGACGACCTCACGCTCCACCTCCGGCCCGGTGCCGGCGGCGTGCGAACGAATCAGGCTGCGCTGCAGATCGGCCCGGCGCTCCACCGGAATGTGCCGGGTGGCGAGGGCACCGAAGCCCGTCGAAACCCCGTACACCGGTTGATCGGACGCCGCCAGCGCCTCGATGCGGCTGCGGGTCGCCGCCAGCGCGGTCAACGCGTCCGGAGCAAGCTCCACCTTCGCGTCATGCCGCGCCACCGCCACCACCTCGTCGCGGCGTACCGGACCCATTCCGACCGTGATCGTCCCCTGGCTCATTCAGCGCACTCCTTTCCATGGCCACCGTTTCGCGGGTAAGCCCGTCGATCCAGCGAGCGAAGACGGCAATCTCGGATCCGAGTCACCTTGTCGTCAGGTGCGCCGACAGTGCGAACCGCAAGAGAGGAGATCCCGGCATTCGCCGGGATGACGCCATCAGGCAAGTCGACCAAACACACACCGTGCTGACGCCACCAGCCAAGCCAACGAAGCACACCCGGGCGACCGACGGCCGACCAGGTCGGGGACGACCCCGGCGACATCGCCCGCGGAGTTAGGCTGACAAGACAGCACCAGGAGGTACCGATGCCCGGATTCGGTCGGCGAAGCAGCCGCTCGTGGGGTGCGGCTGCGGTCGCGGCGGCGACGGCGCTCGCTCTGGTCGCACCTGCGGCGCCCGCGCAGGCCGCGGGATACGCCAGTGACAAGGACAAACCCGATCTGACCTCGATCCTGGTCGGCTACCGGGAGTTGTGGCGTCCGACCAACACCAAGAAGCTGACCGGCGCAGTGCGCGACTCCAGTCAGCTGAGTTGGAATGACCGGGTGGCCAGCTGGGTGAATCAGCACGCCACCAAGGCGCAGCAGTTCCGAGCCCTGCAGGATTCGAGGTACCTGTCCTCTGACGGCTCCGGCTACGACCAGTCGATCACCCTCGGCGACGGCCTCGGGCAACGCCTCGGCGCGCTGTACGTGAAGGGTCGGCTCACCGGCAAGCTGCCGTTGACGTCGAAGCTGCTCAACACCACTGACGGCCTGGTCGGCGACTACGTCACGACCGGTTCGGCCAAGAACACGTTCGGCTACCCGCGTCCGTTCCTGCGGTCGCGGACGACCTCCAAGCGGGTGAGCGGTGACTCGGCGTCCTGCGCACCCAGCAAGATCAACGCGAAGTCCCTTGCCAAGCTGCGTAAGAAGGGCAAATCCTGGACGACGTCCAAGAGCAACCTGCGGATCACCCGGGTGCCGGCCGCGGTCGACACCACGAAGACGTACGCGTCGAAGAACGTCAGCCTGGACGCCGGCTACGGCAGCAAGAGCATGTGTACCAGCGGGTCGTTCCCCAGCGGCCACACCCGGGCGGCCTACGCGGTCGGCATCACGCTGGCGACCCTGCTGCCGGAGCTCGCGCCGTCCATTCTGGCCCGGACCTCGGAGGCGGCGAACAACCGCCTCGTCCTGGGCGTGCATTACCCGCTGGATGTGATCGGTGGACGGATGGCGGGCGAGGCCGCGGTAGCCGCACGCTGGTCGGACAAGGTGTTCCGCGACAAGGTGCTGACGCCGGCCCGCACCGAGCTGGTCAACTACCTGCAGTCGGCCTGTGGTGCAGCCCTGGCCACCTGCATCGCGAACGACACGCCCTACGCCAACGACCCGTACCAGGGCGCGAAGATCCCCCGCGGCAGCGCCCAGATCGTGAAGAACCGGACGACGGCCCTGATCGCGTACACCGAGCGGCTCGGCTACGGCTTCAGCGCCACACAGAAGAAGGGACGCGCCGCGTCCGTGCCCAGCGGAGCGGACAGCCTGCTGCGGACGGCGTTCCCGTCGCTCAGCACGGCGCAACGCAACGCCGTTCTGGCCCAGACCGAGATCGGCTCCGGGCATGCCCTCGACACCACCGAGTTGCACCGGAAGAAGAAGGGCCCGGGCTCCTGGCAACGGCTGAACCTCGCCGCCGCCATGTCGGCCACCATCGAGGTGAAAGCGAACGGCGACGTGACGGTGATCAGCGTCGGCGGTGCGCCGACGGTGATCCGCGCCTGACCTCGTTGGTCGAGCTTGTCGAGACCTCGGGCGATGGCGCTGACGAGGGGTTTCGACAAGCTCAACCAGCAGTGGCGGCGTGGAGAGATCCCGGATCAAGGTCCGGGATGACGGCGGAGGGCCGGATGACGGGATCAAGTCCGGGATGACGGCACCAGCACCTCGTCATCCCGGCGGACGCCGGGCTCTCAGCGGCCGCGCTACACCTCGAGCAGCCCGCGGATGTCATCGGCGGTCAGCGGGGCGGCCAGGTCACCGGCCTCACCGACCACCTTGGCGAACAGGTCGCGCTTGCGTTCCTGCAGTGCGACGACCTTTTCTTCGATGGTGTCGGCGCTGACCATCCGGTAGACCATGACCGGCTTGTCCTGGCCGATCCGGTGGGTGCGGTCGATCGCCTGCAGCTCGGCGGCCGGGTTCCACCACGG
>NZ_JAPUED010000223.1 GCF_027492755.1 Micropruina sp.
GGCGCTGCACGCGCTGGTCGGCGCGCTCGCCTGGTTCTCGATGCTGGCGATCTGCCTCTTCTCCACCGTGGCCGACGCAGCCGCCGGGTGAGCTTGCCGACGCTGGCGGGCGAGGGGGTCTCGACAAGCTCGACCAACGCAGAAGCTCGACCAACGGAGGCCACAGGACGCAAACGACCCCTGACGTCGGAGCTTGTCCGACATCAGGGGCCGTCTGGATGGGGTCAGCTTTCGTCCGAGACCGGGCGCACCTTGGTGGCGTCGATGACCGGCGTGTCCTGAATGATCAGGTCGCTGGTCTCCTCGGCCAGGTCGGGGCTCGGCGCCGAGCCGGACGGCCCTTCGGTGGGCACGACGGGGGGAATCGGGGGTTGCTGCTGAGTCATGATCTACCTCCTTCGCCTCGTGTTTCGAGTGTGCTCGGCAGTTCCCGCGCCCACTACCCCCGTCCGGGTGGTTCAGGCGTGTCGCGTCGGACCTTCGGCCAGGCTCACCCTGAAGGCTGATATGCCCATGGTGGGCTCCCCCTTCGGTCACTAGCATTCGGCTCATACCACCCCTAAGAAGGACCCGTTGGACAGGAAAGCCCTCGACGACACCTCAGGTCGGCTCCGTGAGTTGTTGCTCGATCCGCAGTACGCAAGCCGTTGGCAGGCCCATATCGGCCGCCGACAAGCGCATGCGTTGCATCAGAGCGGCATCTGTCAGGTGGTCGCCAACTATCTGTGGGCGAATGATCTGCATCCGGTCGACGACGAGGCGCTGCCGCGCAAGCTGAAGGACCGGGTGTACCGGGCGCTCGCCGGGAGTTCACTGAGCCTGGCCACGTTGCGGTGGTTCATCGAGGCATTCGAGATGTCCCCCGACGACGCCGCCACGCTGTTGCGGCTGGCAGGCTCGGCCGATGCCGGTGACGCGGTGATCGGACGCGCCGTCGTCCGGCGGGGCGTGCTGCCACCGCGACGGCACCGGACGCTCTCGCTGCGGGACTGCCATCTGATCGGCCCGGACGGCCTGCCCGCCTCACACCGCACCGCCCAGACCATCCACGCCGAGGACGACCTGGACCGCTACCCGTGCGTCTTCGACACCGACGCCGCCTGCATCCGGGTGGTGCGCGGGGGTCGCTGCGGCGAGCCGTACGCCCTGGGCGAGGGCCTGTACGCGGTCGACATCATGCTCAGCGAGCCGTTGTGCGCCGGCCAGAGCACCGACGTCGAGTACGAGACCACGTTCTGGTACCGGACGCCGCCGCCCCCGGAGTTCCGACGCGCCGCGGCCCATCGGCTGGCCGACGTCGACCTGCGGGTGCAGTTCCATCCGTTGCGGTTGCCGCAACAGGTCTGGAGCAGCGAGTGGCCCTCCATCGACGCGCCGCCGTCGGAGTCCGAACCGGTCAAACTGGACGCCGAGAAGTCGGTGCACCGGCACTACCCCACCCTGGAACGGACCGTGGTCGGTTTCCGCTGGGAATTGGGCCGGCCCCACCGCTGAGTCAGCAGGTCAGCCGATCCGGCCGCGGGCGGTCAGACCCAGCGACCGGACAGGAAACCCCGCAGTTCGAAGGCCGGAAAGTCCTTGCTGTAGCCACTGCCGGGGTTGAGCAGCACGCTCAGGTCGTTGGCCACCGCCCATTCGAACAGCGGACGGGACGGCTCTGCCCGCACCTCCCAACCCGGCGCGGGCAGCATCAGGTCGTTGGTGAAGGTCTCGAACCGGTCCGGATGACTGAACACGCAGACACCCGCATTGCCCAGCGGCGACAGCACCAGCGGCTGGAAGCCGCGCGGCTCGTACCGTCCCAGCACCCCGAGCGTCACGCCCATCAGATCGCTGACGAAGGCCTGGTAGGCCACGGCGTCCGTCGGATGGTCGAACGCCCGCATCAGCCGCTGCTCCAGCGGCGTCCTCGGCTGGAAACCGTTCCTCACAGGCCGTCTCGCAGCCAGTCGCGGCCCAGCACCGTCTCGGGCCGATCGGCCAAGACGACCTCGATCCGCTCGGCGTAGCTGCGCGGCATCACCGGCAGTTCGTCGACTGCGAAGAAGCGCGCCTCGGACGCCTCACCGTCGCCCGGCACCGGGTCGCCGGAGAGCCAGCGGCAGCGGAAGGTGTGGTCGATGTACTGGGTCACATCACCGTTGTCGTAGACGACGGGTTCGGTGACGTTCAGCCAGGCCAGCCGCTCCACCGCGACTCGCACGCTGGCCTCCTCGGCGGCTTCGCGGATCGCCGCGACGTGCGGATCCTCGCCGGGGTCGACGATGCCGCACACAGGCGACCAGGCACCGTCGTCGCTGCGCCGCACCAACAGCACTTCGAGGCCGGCGGGCCCGTCGCGCAGGATCACCGCCGTCGCCCCGGACAGCCACAGCATGTCGTGGCCGACCTTGGCGCGCAGATCGAGAATGAAGTCGGGTACCGCCACCCGGTCAGACTAGTGGAGCCTGAGCAAGGGGCCGGCCTGGGTAGGGTGGCCGGGTGACTCAGCCGCCCCCGGTCTCGGTGTGCTACCGGCATCCCGACCGCGAGACCCTGATCGGCTGTCAGCGCTGCCGGCGTCCGATCTGCCCGGAATGCATGACCACCGCACCGGTCGGCGTGCAATGCCCCGAATGCGTGCGCGAGGGCATGCGAGCCACCCGCAGCGGCGTCGGCCCGCTGGGCGGGCGGCCCTCGACTGATCCGCGGCGCACCTCGCTGATCCTGATCGGCCTCAACCTGGCGGTCTTCGTGGTCATCCTGGCCAGCGGCGGCTGGGACAGCGTGTGGGTCAACCGCTTGGGGATCAGCCCGCAGGGCATGTGCCTGCTCACCGACGGCAGCGGCAACTACTACCCCGGCGTCACGCCCGCCCAATGCGC
Source organism: Micropruina sp. (assembly GCF_027492755.1). Taxonomy (GTDB): domain Bacteria; phylum Actinomycetota; class Actinomycetes; order Propionibacteriales; family Propionibacteriaceae; genus Micropruina. Next base: position 2,865 of record NZ_JAPUED010000223.1, read on the forward strand.
CACCCTGCTCGACGCCGGCTGGGTGAACGGGGTGGCGACCGGCGCCTGGTGGCAGGTGCTGACCAGCGCCTTCACCCACGCCGAGATCCTCCACCTGGGCAGCAATCTGCTCGCCCTGTGGTTCCTCGGCCCGCCGCTGGAGCAGGTGCTGGGCCGGGTGCGCTTCCTGGCCGTCTACGGCATCAGCGCACTGACCGCGTCCGCGGCGGTGATGTGGCTGAGCGCACCCGATTCGGTCGCGGTGGGCGCTTCCGGCGCGATCTTCGGCATGCTCGGCGCCCTGCTGCTGTTGGCGAAACGATTCGGCGGCAATTACCAGATGATCGCCGGCTTCCTGGCACTCAACATCGTGATCACCATCATGGGCGGCGGCTACATCTCCTGGCAGGCCCATCTGGGCGGCCTGATCGGCGGGTTGGCGTCCGCCGCGGCACTGATCCTGCCGCCGCGCGAACGGCGTCCGGCCGGCCAGCTGATCGGGCTGCTGGCGCTGACCGTGGTCACGCTCGCCGCCATCGTCTGGCGAGCGATAATGCTGGCGTGATCGAGACCGGCGTACGCGTGGACGAGTTGGCGACCCTGCTGCGCGGCCGGCGCTGGGTGGCCCTGACAGGCGCCGGGATCAGCACCGATTCGGGCATCCCCGACTACCGCGGCGCCGGGTCGCGGCCGACCAGCCCGATCCAGTACGACGACTTCCTGCGTTCGGCCGAGGTCCGGCGGCGCTATTGGGCACGCTCGTTGCTCGGCTTCCGCAGCTTCGGCCGCGCCCTTCCGAACACCGGTCACCGCGCTCTCGCGACACTCACCCGGCGGGGTCTGGCCACCGTGATCACCCAGAACGTGGACGGCCTGCACAGCGCCGGCGGCAGCCCGGACGTACTCGAGCTGCACGGCCGGATCGACCGGGTGATCTGCCTGGACTGCGGCGCAGTCTCCGCACGGACGGCGCTGCAGCGGCGACTGGAAGCCGCCAACCCCGGCCTGCACGGCAGCCTGGCCGCCGGCCGGGCCGAGATGGACGACGGCAGGCTGCGTCCGGACGGCGACGCGGTGGTCGACGACTGGGGCGACTTCGTCGTGCTGCCATGCCAGGCGTGCGGCGGCGTGCTGAAGCCCGACGTGGTCTTCTTCGGCGAGTCGGTGCCGCGTCCGCGGGTGGCCGACGCCTATGCCGCGGTGGATGCGGCCGAGGCGTTGCTGGTGGCCGGTTCGTCGCTGACCGTGATGTCGGGGCTGCGCTTCGTCCGGCACGCGGCTCGGGCCGGCAAACCGGTCGCGATCGTCAACCGCGGCGGCACCCGAGGCGATGAGCTGGCGTCAATCAAGCTGGACGCCGGTTGCTCCGAAACGCTGACCGACCTTGTGAACGCCCTGTGAGTCCTTGGTTGAGCGTGCAACAATCGGCGGGCCTGTCGTAGTGTGGCAGGCATCATCGGTCTGACGGGGAGGGAGGGCCGTGGGTAATCCATCGGCTGCTCAACGCACCCGGACGCGACCATTGGCCGGCCTCATGTCGGGCCTGGGCCTGCTGGTCACCGGGGCGGGCCTTGTGCTGCGCCGAGCCAGGTTGTTCGGTCTCGGCCTGATTCCCCCGCTGATCACCACCGTGCTCTTCCTGGTGCTGTTCGCCACCGCCAGCTTCCTGTCCCAACGGATCGCCGTCTGGCTGACCCCGTTCGCCGAGGGCTGGCCGGGCGTGGCCACCTTGCGGGCCTTCGTGGCCATTCTGGTCGTCGCACTCAGCGGCGTGCTGCTGGTGCTGCTGTTCACCGCCACCACCCTGGCGCTGGGCGCCCCGCTCTACGACCGCATCTCCGAAGAGATCGACGCCCACGCCGGCAGCTACGCCAGCGCGCCGGGTGAGGGGCTGCTGCAGGCGCTCTGGTCGACCCTGGTCCACCTGGTCAAGGTGATCGCGATCAGCCTGCCGGTGGGCGCGCTGATGCTGCTGGTCGGCCTGATCCCGGGCGTCGGCGGGTTTTTCGCCGCCGTCGGGTCGGCACTGTTCGGCGGCTGGATGATCGCCCTGGAGATGACCGGGTCGGCGGCCGGGCGCCGCGGCCTGCGCGGCATGGCCGAGCGGCATCGGCTGCTGTGCCGCGATCCGTGGCCGGTGCTCGGCTTCGGCGTGCCGACCTTCCTGTTGCTGTCGGTGCCGCTGTTGTCGCTGCTGGTCTTCCCGATCGCGACCGCCGGCGGCACCCTGCTCACCCGCAGGCTTGCCGCGCGCTGACGAAGGCCGCCACACAGGCTTCGACATCGGCGCTGCTGTGCGCCGCCGACAGCTGCACCCTGATCCGGGCTCGTCCCCGCGGCACCACCGGGAAGCTGAAGGCGATCACGTAGACGCCGTTGCTGAGCATGTGGTCGGCGATCCGGGTGGCCAGCCGGGCGCCGTCCTCGCCGGGAAACATCACCGGCACGATCGGGTGACTGCCGGGCAGCAACTCGAAGCCGGCGTCCTCCATCAGCTCGCGGAACAGCACCGTGTTGGCGGCCAGCCGCTGCCGGGCCTCGCCCGAGCCGGCCACCAGCTCCAGCGCCTGCAGCGAACCCGCCACCACCGACGGCGCCACCGAGTTGCTGAACA
>NZ_JAPUED010000224.1:0-5464 GCF_027492755.1 Micropruina sp.
TAGGTCTTGCCGGTGCCGGCCGGGCCGATGCCGAACACCACCGTGTGGGCGTCGATGGCGTCCACGTAGCGCTTCTGGTTCAGCGTCTTGGGCCGGATAGTTCGGCCTCGGGTGGACAGGATGTTCTGGGTCAGCACCTCGGCCGGGCGGAGCGTCTCCGCTTGCTGGGCGGTCATTCCGACCACCCGCTCGACGGCGTCCGCGGTGAGCCCCTGGCCGGTGCGGACGATGGTGACCAGTTCGCTGAGCACCTCGGAAGCCACGATGACGTCGCCCGGGTCACCGGTGAAGGTGACCTCGTTGCCGCGCACATGGACGTCCGCCGAAAGCTCGCGCTCGAGGATGTCCAGGAACTCGTCGCGCGGGCCCAGCACGTTCACCATGTCGACCGACGGCGGAACGGTGATCCGGCGCACCCCGGTGGGCTCGGACGGTTCACTGTCGGCGTTTCGCATCTTCCTCCTCGAATCGGACGGAAGAATCCTAGCCCGCCGCTGCGACACGCCTCGACGGGCTGATCGAGCTCGTCCGCGGCCCTCATTGAACGAGCTTGTCCATAGTCGGCAGGGGTCTCGACAAGCTCGACCCGCGGGAGCGGAACCTCGCTGTGTGGGCCATGCTTGTCCCCATGCCGAGCGCCCCGCCGTCCCTGACCCTCGCCGAAGCCGTCGACCGGGCGTCCGCGCTCGCCGCGTCGGGCGAGCGGCGACTGTTGGGGCTGGTCGGACCGCCCGGCGCGGGCAAGTCCACCCTGTCGGCGGTACTGGCCGAGCGTGTCGGCGACCGGATGGTCGTCGCAGGGATGGACGGCTTCCACCTGGCGAACGCCGAGCTGATCCGGCTCGGACGCCGTGACCGCAAGGGCGCCCCGGACACCTTCGACGTGGACGGCTACGTCACCCTGCTGCGCCGGCTGCGGGAACAGCAGCACCCGCTGTACGCGCCGCGGTTCGACCGTGACCTGGAGGAGTCGATCGGCAGCGCCGTCCTGATCGAGCCCCACATCCCGCTGGTGGTGACTGAGGGCAACTATCTGCTGTTCGACGAGCACGGCTGGGACGCCGTCCGGCCCGAACTCGACGAGGTCTGGTACCTGCAGGTGGACGACGTCGAGCGGCGCCGCCGCCTGGTGCACCGCCGGCTCGGTCACGGCGACACTCCCGAGCACGCCGAGCAGTGGGTGCACACCGTGGACGAGGCGAACGCCCTGCGGGTGGCAGCCGCCCGCGCGCGGGCGGACCGCATCGTCGAGATGCCCTGAAGAACCGTCCCCGCTGCGTGCGGATTTCGAACGAAGAAGAACCGTCCCCGTTCATCGCTGGTTGAGCTTGTCGAAACCCCTTGTCGGCACCATCAGAATCTCGACGCCCTCGACCGGCGGCCAGCTTCCGGGTGACGGATCAGCCGGCGACGGCGACCGTCCGCTCCCGGACGAAGCTGGCCAGGACGATGATCGCCGCGGCGCTCAGCACAACCACCGCCAGCGCCGCGCGGAGCCCGAACAACTCGGCCAGTCCGCCGATGATCGGCGGGCCGAGCAGGAACGCCGGCCATTGGCCGATGCTGATCAACGCCACCGCGGTGGCCGAGGGCACCCCGGGTTGGTTGCCGGCCAGCGTCATTGCGGTGGGCACGATGCAGCCGCTCCCGACGCCGAGGCAGGCGAAGCCGATCAGCGCACCGGCGACCGTGCCGGTGAGCAGGCCGATGCCCAGTCCGAGCACCGAGATCGCGGCGGACAGCTGCAGGAAGCGGCGGCGTCCGATCGATTCCACCACCCGGTCGCCGACCAGCCGGGCCGCCGCGATCGCCAGCGAGTAGCAGACCAGGGTCAGCGACCCGAGCGCGACGCCGCCGCCGAGCTCCACGCTGTACAACGCGCTCCACTGCACGGCACCGCCCTCGTTGACGGACGTCAGCAGTGCGATCCCGGCGAGCAGCAGCAACTGCGGCGTCCACGTCCGCAGGCCGGATCGCGGTGGGGCGGCCTCCGGTGAATCGGGCAGCACCGAAGCGTCGGAGCCGGCCCGCTGGGTGTCTGGAAGGAATCGCAGCGTGACCAGGAACAGCGCCGCGAGCAGCAGGCTGGACGCCGCCAACTGCAGCGCCGCGGAGAACTGCAGCATTCCGGCCGCGACGCCGAGCAGGCCGCCGAGGAACTGGCCGCCGCTGTACCAGAAGTGGAACGAGGAAATGATGCTGCGGCGGTAACCCCGCTCCACCTCGACCGCGAGCGCGTTCATCGGGCCGAACAGCAGTCCCTGCGCCAGGCCGAGCGCCAATAGGCAGACGATCAGCAGCCAGGGCTCGGTGGCCAGTGCCCCGATCGGCACCAGCACCAGCATGCCGACCGCGCCTGACACGGACGGCGTCCGCGCCCCCGTCCAGTCGATCACGCGGGACAGCACGAGCAGCGACGCCAAAACGCCGATCGGCGCGGCCAGAACGATCAGACCCCATTCGCCGTTCGAGACACCCAACTGGTCACGAACCGACGGGATGCGTCCGGCCCAGCCGCCCATCACCGCGCCGGCCAGCACGAACAGCACCGACACCGCTGACCGCGCACGACGCAATTCGGGTGCGGGCGTCCGGATCTCGGTATCGGCGCTGCGGGTCACCGAGGAAGGCTATCGAGGTTGTCGGCGACCAGGAGAACCGTCCCCGGTGACTGAAAGAACCGTCCCCGGTGACCGTGGGGACGGTTCTCACGGTCACCCCAGCTGCGGGCTACTCGCTGGGAGACGAGTCCTGCTCGGTGTCGGGCGAGTCGTTGGGCGAGTCCTTCGCGGCCTCGCGCTGCTTCATCTGCTCGGCCTTCTCATCGGAGACCGGGCCGGTCACCGTTGAGTCGCCGAAGCCGGACGAGATATCGCCGCCGTTGTGGGGATCGTTGGTCATCGGAATCTCCTTCGATCGGGTGCTGTCGAGGCTAGTCAGCGCCACGAAGGTCACTACACCCCCAGGGAGGATTCGGGGCGAAAGGTGGCCTGCTCAGCTCCGTCGGGCGAAAGTATCGGTCGCGGCGACCAGCTCCGCGGCGATGGCCGGCTCGGTGGCGGCGTGACCGGCCTGGACGAGCCGGAAATCGGCCTCCGGCCAGGCGCGATGCAGCTCCCAGGCGGTCACCGCCGGGCAGGGCAGGTCGTAGCGGCCCTGCACGATCACTGCCGGAATCGACCGGATGGCGTCCACGCCGGCGATCAGCTGGCCCTCGTCGAGCCAGCCGGCGTTGACGAAGTAGTGGTTCTCGATGCGGGCGAAGGCGAGCGCGAAATCCGGGTCGGAGAAGTCGTCGACCAGCGCCTGGGAGAACTCCAGGGTGGACGTCGCCGCCTCCCACGTCGTCCACGCCACCCCGGCCGGACGATGCACCGCCGGGTCGGCGTCGAACAGCAGCTCGTGGTAGCCGGCGATCCGGTCGAAGCCGGCCGGCAACTCACCGAAGGCCCTGATCAGCGGCGCCTCGAACCGTTCCCACCACTGCGGCGCCAGGTTCGCGGCACCGCCGTTGTAGTACCAGTCCAACTCGCTGCGGCGCAGCGTGAAGATGCCGCGCAGCACCAGCTCGGTGACGACACCCGGGTGAGCCTGGGCGTAGGCGAGCGCCAGCGCGCTGCCCCACGATCCGCCGAACACCTGCCAGCGCTCGATCCCACGATCCAGCCGCAGCCGCTCCAGATCGTCCACCAGATGCCAGGTGGTGTTGCTGGACAGGTCGGCGTCCGGCGCGCTGGCGTGCGGGGCGCTGCGGCCACAACCGCGCTGGTCGTAGAGCACGATCCGGTAGCGGGCCGGGTCGAAGAACCGGCGATGCAGCGGCGAACTTCCACCACCGGGGCCGCCGTGCACGAACACCACCGGCTTGCCGTCCGGGTTGCCGGACTCCTCCCAGTAGAGGCTGTGTCCGTCACCGACCTCGAGGCGTCCGGTTCGAAAGGGCTCGACTTCCGGATACAGCTCAGCCGGATACACCTCAGTCGTCGTCATCGTCCTCGTAGTCGTCGATGATGTGCATCGCGGCCTCCTCGGCACTGGCCGCGCCGCCCGCGAAACCCACGTCATGCCCGATGCTCTCCGGCTCCTCGTCGGTCTCCCCCTCGCCGCCGTCGGCATCGACCAAGCGTCCAGCACGTCGCTTGCCGACCTCGCGCCGCTCGTCCGGGTCGTCCTTCCAGGTACTGTCCTGCGGTGCGAAGTCGGGCTCTTCCTGGGTGATCCGCTGGTCGAGTGTTTCGCCATGCCGCATCTCGGCCCGGGTATTGCCGTAACCCTGCGCCGGGGACCACTTCTCGGGCGCGACATAGCCCTCGTCGAGCACGTCCGCGACGCCGCGGTCGATCAGCGAATCATCGGCCTGCAACTGGTCGAGCTGCTCGGACTCGTCGGGCATCGTCGGGTCGAAGTCGGTCATGGGACTAGCCTGCCACCTCTGCTCACGCCGGGCGAGGACGACGGGCAACCCGTGCGGATTCGTGTCAGTCGCCCGCTGTAGGCTTCCTGCCCGTGACCGCGCCGCACCCGACTCCGCGCCCGACCTATGACCTGGTCCTGGCCGCGTTCTGCGCACTGCTGCTGATCTCGAACGTGTCTGCCACCAAGCTGATCGAGTTCGGCCCGTCGGTCGAGGTCGGCGGCTTCCCGGTGCTGCCGATCATCACCGACGGCGGGGCCTTCCTGTTCCCGCTCACCTACGTGCTGGGTGACGTGCTCGCCGAGGTGTACGGGCTGGCCAAGGCGCGCCGGGCGATCTGGACGGGGTTCGTGATGGCCGCGTTGATGTCGCTGACGTTCGCGGTGGTCGCCGCCGCACCGCCCGCCTCGGACTGGCCCAACAACGACGCCTGGAACGCGGTGCTCGGCTTCGTGCCCCGGATCGTGCTGGCCAGCCTGGCCGGCTATCTGGCCGGACAGTTCCTGAACGCCGTGGTGCTGGTGAAGATCCGGGAATGGTTCGGGCCCGGACGCCTATGGGTGCGGCTGGTCGGCTCGACGGTGGTCGGTGAGTTCGCCGACACCCTGGTCTTCTGCCTGATCGCATTCGGTCCGCTCGGCGCGTTCCTCGGCGGCGGCAGCCTGGACTGGCCGACCCTGGCCAACTACACCTTGGTCGGCTTCGTCTACAAGGTGCTCGTCGAGGTGATCTTCCTGCCCGTCACCTACCGGGTGATCGCCTGGATCCGTAAGCGCGAGGGCCTTTCGTCGCCCACACGCGTCGAAGCACCGGTTGCTGGTTGAGCCTTCGCTGATCGAACCTTCTCTTCCCACCGCTGATCGAGCTTGTCGAGATCCCTCCCGACCGGTGATCGAGCTTGTCGAGATCCTTCTGAGGGGTCTCGACAAGCTCGACCGACGGTCCGTCGTCCGGGCGCAACCGCCGAGATCCCGGGACCTCTACTTCCGCTTGAACCGGTGCCAGAAGCCGCGGTGCTGGCCCTGTTCGGCGGCTGTCCCCGGGCCCCAG
>NZ_JAPUED010000224.1:5564-35986 GCF_027492755.1 Micropruina sp.
CCGGTGCCAGAAGCCGCGGTGCTGGCCCTGTTCGGCGGCTGTCCCCGGGCCCCAGGGTGAGGCGGACGCCGGGGTCGGGCCGGGGACCGGATCCCAGGATCCCGGCTGGCCACGCAGCAGGGTGAGATCGTCGGCGTCCCCGGTGGCCGGGAACTCGGCGGTCGGCTGGCCGGCGGCCGTGAACTCTGTCGTGGGCGCGTCGGACGTCGAGCCGGTGCCGCCGGGCCTGCCGTCCGAACCCGGTTCACTCAGCGCCGGGCCGCCCGGCGGGATGACCGGGGAGCCGTCCAGCGGGGCACCGCAACGGGCGCAACGCGGGGCCCGCAGCGTCTGTCGCAGACCGCAGGCAGGACAGGTCGGCAGCGCCATCACGAACTCCTCCCCTTGAGCCGGCCCGTCCCCCACCTCGCCAACCGGCCATGCGTCACCAACGATGCCAGGTTCAGCCGGGCCAGCGGACGCCGCCACCAGGGCAGGTCCTTCACGATGGCCCGCCGGGCCTCAGCCACACCCTGCCAATACTGCGCCACCGTGGCGGAGCTGATCTCACCGGCCCCGAACACGGCCGCGTCCGCAGCCCGGCCCAGGTCGCGGACGTCGTCGCGGCCGAGCAGCTCGCCCGCCTCCAGCCGGGTACTTCCCACCGGCACCGGACGGCCGGCGTCGCGGGCGGCGTCCAGCACCTCGTCCCAGCCGCCGGCGATGCGGGTGGACGGCTGTCCGCGGGTCCGCCGGCCGCGGCTGCGCAGCGCCTTCAGGCCGAGGATGATGCCGACGATCAGCGCCAGCACCCCGAGCGGCGGGCCCACCACGCGAAAGACGGCCCAGAACGCCCGCCAGAACTGCTCGGACGCCGGAAGCTCGGCACGGGCGGAGGCCGGATCGGTGTCGGTCATCTCGTCATAGCTGCCCGGCGGCGGCACCGGGTTGGGCGGCGGCACGTTACGGATCGACTCCTGATCGTTGTTCTGCCGCTGGTTCTTCTCCGGCTTCTTGCTGCGATCGGGAGTGAACACCGAGGTCGGCACGCTCACCCAGCCGTGGCCGGCGACCGAGAGCTCCACCCAGGCCCGAATGTCCTTGCCACGCACCTCACCGCCCTCGGGCACCTCGGCGCCGAAAACCACCCGTGCCGGGTAGCCGAGCCGGCTCGCCATCAGGGCGAAGGTGGCCGCGTACTGCTCATCGCTGCCGACGAACTGCTGCCCGGTGACGAAGCTGGTCAGCCGGTACTGGCCGTGCCCGGGCAGGTACTGCTCCTCCCCGGCCCGCGTGCCGTCGCTCCACGCGCCGTCGGTGCGCAGCGCCTTCGCCACGTCGGCCAACTGCGTCCATTGCTCGGCGTCGCCGGCGGCGAGCCGCTGGGTGGTGCCGGCCAGGAAGGCCGTCGTCGCGTCGTCCTGCCGGACGCCGTCGCCCGGCGCCGGGTCGCCGGTCATCGCGTCGAAGCCGGGCAATGGAGCAGAGTCGACCACCACCAGGTCGTCGGCCCGCAACCGGTCGGGCACGAAGCCCTGGTCGGTGGTCAGGTTGAACCGGTAGTTGTCGCGGTGGTCCTGTGCCCCCGGGCCGTCGAAGGCGATGGCGGAGACCCTGCCCAGTGAGGGCAGCCACGGGTTGAGTGACGGGTTGTCGGCGTAGCCGGGCAGCACCCGCACCATGGTCTGGGTCACCCGGTCGCGGGGCGGGTCCGGCACGCGCGCGCCGAGCCGTTGGAAGCCGCTGCCGTCGGCGACACCGTCACCCAGCCCGCTCCAGCTCGCGCCGGACCAGCGGTCGAGCACCGCGATCCGCAGCTGCGCACCGGGCGCCGCGCCGTCCACCTGCAGCAGCGGGGTGTCCCAATAGAGCTGCAGGTCCTGCCCCGAGAAGGTGCGGAAACCGACCAGCGGCGTCGGATACTGCCGGACGTCGACCGGCGGTTCGAGCTCGGCGCGCAGCACATGACGTTCATCGGCCACCCCGGGCAGCACCGGCGCCAGGGCCAGCCCGCCGAGCAGTGCAGCGGCCAGCATCGCCGCACCCAGGCCCAGCTGTAGCCGTCCCGGACGCCCCGAGCGCAGCACCCGTCTGGTCCGCGGGAACCGCACCGCCAGCCAGCCCAGGGCGAGGACGGCGAACCCGAGCCCCTGCAGCCGCAGCAGCGGGGCGTCCAGGGTGCCCAGCGCGATCACCAGGCAGAGCAGCACCAGCGGCACGGTCAGCGGCAGCCACGCCGAGCGGGCGCGCCGGCCGACGCAGTGCCCGATGCTGCCGGCCAGCAATGCCAGCACCCACGGCAGCGCCAGCAGTTCGCCGTTGCCGTCGACCGGCGCGAGCGTGGTCAGGAACTCCATCCAGCCGGTCACCAGCGAGGCACCCAGCGCACCGATCGCGTCCGGCGTCGGCAGCACGCCACCGACCGCCAGTCGCGGCACGGTCAGTGCCGGCCCGAGCAGGAAGTAGAAGGCCCCGGCGATCAGCACCGCGGCCGACCACGACCAGCGGAACACGTTCGCGACATGGGCGGCGAGCACCCCCAGCAGCACACCGACCACGGCGACCGCCAGGAACCGGAGGTTGTCGAAACCGGTGACGAAACCGGCCAACGCCAGCAGGCAGGCCGCGACCAGGAACCCGGCGTCCACCAGGTCGGGGCTGGTCGGACGCAGCAGCTTCAGCCGGGCGGTGAGGGTGTGCCCGGTGGTGCCGGGCTGAGCCTGTGCGTGGATGACCCTCACTGCACGCTCACCCCCAGCAGCACCCGCGGCAGGTCCTCGAGCCGGCCGATGCTCAGCACGGTCATCCCGGACGCCTGGCGCAGCGCCATCGCCCCGCCGCGCTCGGCGGTGATCGCGAAGGTGTGCACCTCGGGCGCCAGGTGGGCGCGGGCCCGGGCGAACGAGCCGAAACCGGCCTGCGAGCCGGAGATCAGGATGGCGACGCTGGCGTCCGGGGCCAGGTGGGCGAGCCGCCCGACCGACGGCGCCAGCGGCCACGGACCGTGCTCGGCGCGGGAGAAGGTGTCCAGGGCGAGCGCCGGATGCGGCTTGGCGGCGGCGTGCTCGCCGACCACGATGGTCAGGTCCATCTCGTCGGTGAGCGCGCGGACGGCGACCGAGGCGGCCACCGAGATGGCCAGCTCGAACTCGGCGTCGTCGGCGTAGCCGGCCGGGTCGGCGTCCACCACGACCGCGACATGGGAGCGCCGAGTGTCCAGGAACTGCTTGACCAGGAACGCGCCGGTGCCGGCGGCGCCGCTGAGTTTCGCCGAGGACCGCCAATGGATGTAGCGGCGGTCGTCACCCGGGGCGTATTCGCGCAGCGTGTGGAAGGCCAGGTCACTCATCGAGGTGTCGTTGGTGGTGTGGCCCTCGAGGTCGCGCAGCAGTCCCGAGCCGAGCGGTTCCAGCGGCACCCGCCGCGGATGCACGAACAGCTCCAGCCGCTCGGTCCAGGTGATCTCGCGCCGCACCAGGCCGAAGGGGTCGCCGCGCTGGGTGACCACCGGGCCCAGTTCGATCACGCCACGCTGCTGGGTGGGCACGATCACCACCTCGTCGTGGACGGCGCCGGCACCCAGCGCGGGCAGGGTGAACCGGCCCAGCGCCTGGCCGACCGGCAGCTCCAACCGGATCGGCAGCACCGGCGTCCGGGCCAGGTTGGTGACGCTGACCCGGGCCGCTGACGACTCCCCCACGGTCACCCGCAGCGGGTCGGCCTCCAGCTCGACGGCCAGGTTGAGCCGTCCGAGGGTGAAGCCGCAGGCGATCAGGAAGCCGATCAGCAGCACTGCCGCCAGCAGTGCGAACTCACCCCAGCCGAACAACACCGCCAACAGCCAGGACGCGCCGGCCAGCGCCAGCACCGCCCAGCCGAATCCGGTGACCGCGGCCAGGATCCGGGCGACGGCGTCCAGGAGGGGCCGGACGGCGCTCCGGTAGGGCTCGGAGGCGGTCCAGAGGCGTCGGAAGGGGCGGACAAGGGGTCTCGACAAGCTCGACCAACGGGTCCGCTGGTTGAGCTTGTCGAAACCAGGCTCGTCCTGGGTGGGTCTCGACAAGCTCGACCAACGGGGCCAACGGGACCGACGACCGCGCGACCGATCCTCCGACCCGGAAGGGGTCGGAGTCGGCGGGCGGACGCGGGTCTGATCGGACATCTGGAATCAGTTGCGCCGATCGGCCGGGGCGGCAACCGCGGCCAGCAGGTCGTCGATCACCTGCTCGGCGGTCACCCCGGAGAACTGGGCTTCGGCGTTCAGGATCAGCCGGTGGCTCATCACCGGCACCGCCAGGTCCTTGATGTCGTCCGGGATCACGAAGGCGCGGCCCTTGGCGATGGCCCAGGTCTTGGCGGCCCGCACATACGCCAGGCAGCCGCGCATCGACAGCCCCAGCTTGACCCGGGCGTGCTGGCGCGACTCCTGCGCCAACTGGCTGATGTAGGCCAGGATCGCCGGCTCGACATGCACCTCGTTGGCGAAGTTCGACATCTGCGCGACAGCGTGGGCGGCGATCACCGGGTTGACCTGCGCCGAGCGGTCCCGGTTGGCGGCCTGCGCCATCAGCTCGACGGCGACGTCGTGGTCGGGGTAGCCGATCGAGCTCTTCATCAGGAACCGGTCCAGCTGGGCCTCCGGCAGCCGGTAGGTGCCGGCCTGCTCGATCGGGTTCTGGGTCGCGATCACCATGAACGGACGGCCCACCGCGTGGTTGACACCGTCGACGGTGACCCGGCCCTCCTCCATCACCTCCAGCAGCGCCGACTGGGTCTTCGGCGAGGCCCGGTTGATCTCGTCGGCCAGCACCACGGTGGCGAAGATCGGGCCCTTGTGGAACTCGAAGGTCTGCTTGTGCTGGTCGTAGACGGTGACGCCGATCACGTCGGAGGGCAGCAGGTCGGGGGTGAACTGGATGCGGCTGTGGCTGCCCTGCACGGTGTTCGCGATCGCCTTGGCCAGCTGCGTCTTGCCGGTGCCCGGATTGTCCTCGAGCAGCAGATGGCCCTCGCTGAGCAGGCAGGTCAGCGCGATCCGGATAATCTCGCTCTTGCCGCGGATCGCCAGCTCGACGTTGGCCACCAGCTGTTCGAACGTCTGCTCGAACCAGGTCGCCTGGTCATCGGTGATGCTCATCGTGCTCTCCTGTTGCGTCGTTTCCTGCTCATACTCGCGTCGTCCGATCTGTGCCGCTCTCGCTCCGGGGCGGTCTCGACAAGCTCGACCAACGACGATCGGCTCGTCATGCCGGTCTGCTGCCGTACCAACGCCCGGACGCCTCGCCGCAGTCGACCTCGACCCAGGCGCTGTCGGGATGGATGCCCCAGTAGGCCTGGGTGATCCGTTCGCCGTTGCCCTGCGACCAGTTCGTCCGGAACCTGGTTCCGTAGCTGTCCCGGACCCGGCATTGCAGGGTGCCCTGCGCGTTGGAGATCCGGGCCCCGACGTAGCGGCAGTGGTTGCTGAAGTCACAGTCGGCCGGAGAGTCGGTGGTGTAACCGCCCCAGATCACCGTCACCGTCGGCTTGGGCGGATCGGCCGAGGTGAGGGCGATCGTCCGGGTCTGGCTGCGCGAGCCGTCGCTGACCACCACGGTGAAGGTGTGGCTGCGGCTGTAGCCGCCCAGGTCACGGGTCACCGCGCGGCTCCAGGTGCCGTCGCGGGCGTCGGTGCTGGCCAGGTTCGAGCCGTCCACGCTGACCCGCAGCGCCCGTCCGTTCGGGTTCACGTTCACGGTGAAGCTCACGCTGGTGCCGCTGGCTGCCCCGCTGCTCAGCGAGAAACCCTGGATCGGGCCGTAGGCGGTCGCCGAGGCACCGCCCGAGGCTGGTCCGCAGCGTTCCTCGTTGCAGACCTGCAGGGTGAAGTTGTAGGCGGCGCCGTCCGCGCCGACCCGTACGGTGCGGTCGAAAGCCTGCCCTCGGGCGGAGGCCGAGAAGCTGTCCACCACCGCGCCGTTGGCCATGATCCGCACCGTGGAGGAACGGCCGCGCGAGTCCGGCGCGGTGCCCTGCACCCGGATCGTCCGGTCGCTGCCGGTGGCGCTCACCCGCGGCGCACCGGGCCGCTCGGGGGTTCCCACCGCCTGCCAGGAGGCGCGCGCGGCGGAGGTCTTGCCGGCACCGTTGCGGGCGGTCACCTCGTAGCTGTGGGTGGCGCCGTCGTAGGTCACCCGGTCGTCGGTGCAGGTCGTGCCCGCAGTGTGGGAGCAGATGGTCTTGGAGCCGTCCCGGACCACCGAGAAGGTCAGGTCGGCCGGCCCGTTCTTGTCGGGCAGGTTCCAGGCCACCCGCAGGGCGGTCGCGGCACCGGTGGCGGTGGCTGCGGTGAAGGTGGGTGCCTTCAGGCCCAGCGGACGGCCCGCCGACTGGCCCTGGATGCGGGCCCCCGGGCCGATCGTCAGCTCGTTCTCGGCGGCCAGGGTGATCGAGTAGATGGTGTTGTTGTCGAGCCCGGTGATCACCTTCGAGGTGGCCGACCCGGGAGCCCGCAGCTTGCGGCCGTCGACCAGGATGTGGAAGGTCTTCACCGCGGTGCCCTCGAACTTCACCGGGTTCCAGCTCAGTGTCAGCTGGTGGTCCTGCGGGTTCGACACCCGCAATCCGGACGGCGCCGGCGGCGGCTGGTCGGGCCGGATCCGGCGGCTCGGCTCGCTCCACTCGCCGGCCCCCGCCTTGTTCAGCGCCTGCACCTGGAAGGTGTACCAGGTGCCGTTGGTCAGCCCGCTGATCCGGCACGAGGTTGCCGGGCAGGGGGTGATCCGGCCGCGGCTGTCCCGCACCCGGTAGCCGGTGATCGGCGACCCGTTGGCGGCCGGCGCCGTCCAGCTCAGGGTTTCGGCCTTCGACTGCACCTTGGGTCCCGGACGCGGCGCGCCCGGCTTGCCGGGAACCCCGTAGACGGTCAGCGCGAAACGTGCCGTCACCTGCCGGTCGGTGCGGCCGTGGTCGGCGACGTCGGTGCCGGTGACGTCGAACTCGATCCGGCCGTGCGCGTCACCGGGCGGGGTGAAGGTGACGGTGGTTCCCGAGATGGTGAACGGCGTGGACGGCCCGCTCACCTGGGTGACCTTGACGATGCCGGGCACGGCGTCCGACAAGGCCGAGGTGATGCCGACCGGCACCCGCACCGGGGTGCCCTGCTTGATGTCGGCGTAGCTGCGGCCCTGGATGGTCGGCAGCGGTGCCTCACTGATCTTCACCGTCAACCGCTGGGTGAGGGCGCGCGAGCCGGCCACACCGATCTCGAGCTCGGCGGTGGTGCCGGGCCGCGACGCACCGGACGCGCCGAGCTCCAGGGTGCGACCGACCTGGAGATCGACGCCGGCGGGCGCCTCGGAGACCCAGCGGGCCGTGTAGCTGAGTGCCGCCAGGTCGTCCGGGTCGGGCGTCCAGACGTTGCACAGGCTGCCCAGGTCGAGGCTTCGCGGCTGGCCGCCGGCCGGCAGGGTGATCGGGGCGTCCGGGCAGCGCAGCACCGGCGTCGGCGGACCGACCTGCACCGGAATCGTCACGTAGGAGGTGAGTACGTCCTCATCGGTGGCGGATTCGCCGTCCATCACCTGCAGGGTGACCGCGCCCGGCCCGACATAGCCGTCGCCGGCCGTCACCCGGAAGCTGGTGTCGTTGACTGCGGCGATCGCCACTTTCTCCGCGGGTGAACCCGACAGCGTGTCGGTGGTGGTCAGCCGGACGTCCCGGTTGCGCGGCGACATCACCACGTCGCCCAGCCGGACGGTCTGGCTGCCGTCGGGATCGAGGCCGATGCGCGCATCGGGCCGGGCCACCGGTGCACCCCCGCCGCTCGGCGGCACGAAGAGCAGGGCTGCGCTCTGGGCACCGCGCTCGTCGGTGACCAGATACGGAATGACCTGGGGCGCCTCGGTGACCGGCACGGTGATGACGCCGCCGACGACGGTGATCGCCGGATCGCTGCGCAGCACGGACGCCGTGAGCCGCTCATCGCGGCCGTCCGGATCCCAGGCGCGCTGCAGCACGTCGGCCCTGGCGACCTTGCCGTCGACCACGGCCACCTCGTCGAAGACCACCGGCGGGTTCTCGTAGCCCTCGCGCGGGGTGATGGTGATGCCGGCGGCCGGTCCGGTGCCACCGTTGCCGCGCAGCGCGTACTGCAGCAGCAGCGGCTGCCCGTTCTCGGGCGCCTGGGCGGTGATGAAACCGTCCTTGCTCACCTCCACCCCGGCCGGCAGGGTGTCGTTGAGCGACTTCAGCGGGGCGATGCCGACCTTGTCGGCCCGCGCCATCAGGTCGTTGGCCCGGGCGTCCACCCGGATCAACGCCCCCGGCGCGGCCGTCACGTTGTCCTCGATGGCGATCGGCGGCTGCGGCGCGCCGGGTGGTGTCACCGCGACCCGGACGATCGCCGCCGCCTGCTTGCCGTACCGGTCGGTGACCATCATCGAGAAGGTGTCGGTGCCGACGTTGCCGGCGTCCGGGTAGGCCTCATAGGTGACCGAGGTGGGGCTGAAACCGACCACCCGCCCCAGGTGGGGCGACGACCCGATGCCGGCCACGGTCACCGAATCGCCGTCCGGGTCCTGCGACGAGGTGGGCAGCGAGATCTTGATCCGCTGACCGGCAGTTGCCCGGGCCTCGATGTCGCCGGGACGCGGGGCGTGGTTGTCGTCGGCGGTCTCCGGCTGCGGCTTGACCGTCACGCTCACCTCGCCGCGGGTGCGTTCCCCGCTCGGTGACTGCGCGTAGTACTCGATGGTGATCTCGCGGGTCTCGGTCAGGCCGGTCGGCGCCACGTAGCGGATCTGGTCGGCGTGCACCCAGGCCTGCCCGGCGTCCGTCGCCTCGGCGGTGCTGGCCGCCTCGTACAGCGGCAGCTGGCCGACGACGGCGGTGCCGTCCAGGTTGCTCACCAGCGACAGCCGCGAACCGGCCGGGCTGGTGTCGTTGCCGAGTGCGTTGATCAGCACCGTGTCGCCGTCGCGGACGATGGCCCGGTCCTTGCGGGTGATCGGAATGTCGCTGCCGACCGCCCGCAGCTGCGCGACGGTGACGTCACCCTTGGCGCTCTGGTAGCCGTTGCTGACCGTGTAGTGCACGGTGAACGGGTTGGGGCTGATCCGATCGGACCGCGGGCTGAGCAGCAGCCAGCGGCCACCGATCACCGCGACGTCCACGTCGGCCTCGGTTTCGGCGGACTGCACGGTCAACATGCCGCCGCGCGGGTCGGCGTCATTGGCCAGCACATCGACCCGCACCGGGTTGGTGCCGCGGATCGCTGCGGCGTCCGGCATGGTCTGCGGCACGAAGCCGGCGTCGTCCTTGGCCACGTCGATGCGGATCTGGCTACGGTCGACACGCGCCGAGCCGTAGGCGGCGACATAGTCGAGGAAGTACGGCCCGGGACGGCTGGCGACGACCGTGACCAGCCCGGAGCGCTGGTCGGTGCTCACCTTCAGGTTCGCCTTGGGGGCGATGTCGCCGCCCAGCACCAGCCGGGCGTCCGGGGTGCGCGGATCGGAGCCGGGCAGGTCGTTGGCCAGCGGGCGAATCACGATCGGCTTCCCGACCTGGCCACGGACGCTGTCCGGGTTGGCGACCGGTTTGCCGCCGGTCAGCGCCTTCTCGCCGAGCACGGTCACGTTCAGGTCGGAGCTCACCTCGTTGCCGGGCACGTCGGCGACCCGGTAGGTCAGCTTCTTCCGGACGTCGGAGCTCTCCCCGCCGGGGGTGTACTCGAGGCGTCCGTCGGGCGTGGTGGGCACCGCCTCCCCGCCGACGGTGGCGTCCATCAACAGCACCGGGTCGCTCTCCGGGTCACGCCAGTCGCCCAGCGGCGCGACCGTGAGGGTGCCGAAGGACGGCACGCTGTAGTCGGGGCTGCTGGCGCCGTCGCGCAGGTGCGGCTTGTCGTTGTCCTCGGGGCGCTTGATGTCGATGCTGACGGTCGCGTCGTCCTCGTGATAGCCGTTGCCGGCGACGTAGCGGAAGGAGAAGTCCCTTGCCTGCGCCGGCGTCGTCACCTTGAGCGCCTGGCCGTCGGGGGTGATGTCGACGCGGTAGCCCTCCGGCACGCCCCGGACGGCGCTGATCATCAGGATGCTGCTGATCGAGTCAGTGTCGTTGTCGAGCGGGTGGACGATCTGGGTGCGGCCCGCCCGGGCACCGAACCGGTCGTCGTTGGCGTGCGGTTCGGCGTCCTTCAAGGCGGGCTTGTCGGACTTCTGCGGATCGTTCGGGTTCTGGTTCGGCTTGGGCTTGATCTTGTCCCAGTTGTCGACCCGGAGCTGCTGGTCGAGGTCGAACACCCGGCCGTCGGCGGCGTCGTTGAGCACCAGGCTGTTGCGGTTCACCCGGAACACCGGGCGGATCAGCGGCTGGGCACGGCTGGTGACCGCCATGTTCTCCGCGGTTTCCTCGCCGCAGGCGCGCACGACGGTCGTCGGGGTGCCGGCCCAGGCGCCGAAGTCGCAGCCGGCCAGCCGGACCGGGGCGGCCGGCGTCGAGCCGATGCCCCGCGCCACCTCGGCGCTGATCCCGTCGGTGAGACCGATCCGGATCAGGCTGTCGGGCAGGGCGAGCAGGACCCCCGGGGCGTCCGGGCCGCTGTGCTGGAGGCGTCCGGCGACCGCGGCGGTGACCTGCTTGGTGCGTCCGCCGGGCAGGATCACCAGACCCAGCACCTCGTCGTAGACGACGGCCTGGCCGCCGACCGCGGCGAGCTGCACCGAACGGACGGCGGTGGCCAGCTTGCCGCTGACCGGCTCGGTCAGCCGTCCGTCACGGACGGCGATGGTCACGGTGTTGCCATTCACCCCGGCGACGTGCACGGTGCCGTCCGTGCCGACGGCGAGAGCGACGGTCTGCCCCGTGCTGCCCGCGGGCGGTTCGCCGATCTCGGCGACTGCGGGCTGCGCCGGGTCGAGGGCACGAAGGTCGGCGACCCGCTCGGCCGGGTCGTAGCGTCCGGCCCAGATCTTGCCGGTGGCCGGATCGACGGCGGCGACGGTGCCGCCGCGCATGTCGACGATGCTGCCCGGACGCAGATTGATCACCTGATCGGTGGCGTTGGTCACCGCGGAGGAGTCGATCGGGACGAGCGATCCGCCGGCGGCGTCGTACTCGACCACCGCGGAGCCGTCCTGCAACACGTTCAACTCGGGCGTGCCCGCGGACCCGGGCAGGTCGAGGAAGGCGTCCAGGCCCACCGCGGATTTGTTGATCCGGCCGTAGGACTGCTCGGCGTCGTTGGTGACCCAGATGCCGGAGTCGTGCAGGTCGAGTTTGTTCACCGGGTAGCCGACCGACACCACAGCCAAGGTGGCGATCACCGCCAGGGTCAGCGTCGCCACGAGGCCGGGCAGCACTCGCACGATCGACCTGGCACGCATGATTTGGGCGAATCCTCCACCGCTCGGCCGGGTTGATTGGGGTTCCCCGGCGACAGGATGTCCTTCCGGTGAGCCTAAACGACCGCCGTGCCAGGCCCGAATCCTGCCCGCGGGGAGCACTCCCCGGCACTCGTCATCCCGGATGCGATCCAGCGACCTGACACCCCCGTCATCCCGGACTTGATCCGGGGTCTCCGAGCAGTTCCCGAGCGCGCCGAGATCCCGGCGTTCGCCGGGATGACGGGGCAGCCGGGATGACCGTGGTGTTTCGTTGGTCGAGCTTGTCGAGACCTCACCCTCCCGATCAAGCCGGGAGTCCTACTCCGGTGCTACCGTGGTGGCATGAGCCAGGTCAAGTTGAGCGTCAGCCTCTCTCCCGAGGACGTGGATGCCCTCGACGCCTACGCGCAGGCGGCCGGGCTGAAGTCTCGGTCGGCCGCGATCCAGCAAGCCATCCGGATGCTGGGCAACTCCGAGTTGGAGGACGCTTACGCGGCGGCCTGGCGGGAATGGGAGGACTCCGGGGACGCGGAGTCGTGGGCCGCCACTACCGCTGATGGGCTCCAGTGATGCTGCGCGGCGAGATCCGGCTGGTCGATCTCGAACCGGCGCGTCCCGGTGCGGCGAACAAGCGCCGTCCGGCCGTGATCGTCAGCAACGATCACGCGAACACCGTCGCAGCCCGCCTCGGCCGTGGCGTGATCACCGTTGTCCCGGTCACCAGCAACATCGCGAAGATCTTTCCGTTCCAGGTGCTGCTACCGGCCCACGAGACCGGAATCCGAATGGACTCCAAGGCTCAGGCCGAGCAGGTCCGGACAGTGTCGGTCGAACAAGTCGGCGCCGTGCTCGGACGACTCCCCGCACCATTGACCAAGCAACTCGACGATGCGCTCCGGCTGCATCTCCAACTGTGAGGTCCTGTCCCCTCAGACCGGCCCCGCGACGGCAGCACTTGGGCGGACGCGCGATCGCCACACTGCCGATCGACGCGGACGGCGTCGCCAACTGGCAACCGATTCGGCGGGCCTCTCGCCTCACCTGCCTCGGACGAGGTGTGAATCGGTCGCCAGTTCACGAGCCTTGGGGAGGTGGGCGTCCGCCGAGCGGAGTTGACCGGGTCAGGGGCCGCCGGTCCCGGCGCCGCTTCCGGGCGTCGGGTTCATCGTGGCGAAAAGCGCCAGCAGGAAGAAGAGCGCGACGCCGACCACGAAACCCTGGGCGAGCCAGTTCAGCCACCGCGGCGTTCTCTTGCTGAGGAGGGACACGATCACCACCGCCAACGCGCCGGCGCCGAGCACCAGCCCGGGCAGCGGCCAGAAGTCCGTGCCGAACAGCCCGGCCAGTAGGCCGAGCGTGACGAACAAGCCTTGCCGGCCGGCCAAGCCGCGCACCTGGGGTCGCGCAGGGGTGGTCATACCCGGTGAATGTACACCGGCGTCCGAGCCGCCCCACCCCGGTGGTTGAGCTCGTCGAAACCCCAGTCGGCCCGGCAGGTTCCGGGTCTCGACAAGCTCGACCAACGGAGACCCAGGCTGACCGTCGCCTAGGGCAGCAGCTCGAGGTCGTCCACGGTGACGATGCGGGCGGCCATGGCGTACTCGACCAGTCGCGCCTTGCGGGACGACGCGAGCTTGCGTGCACCGCCGCGCAGGCCCCGGACGCCGAGGTCGGAGAGCTTCTCGCAGACGTTGTCGAGCTTGCGGTTGAATTTGGTGATCGTCCAGCCGAGCCGCTGGGCGGCGGCACCGGATTGCGGCACGTGCCCGGCGCCGCGCTCGCCGCGGCGCAGCACGTTCTCGCACAGCGCCACGATCAGCAGCTTCTGTTCCGGGGTGAGCTGGACGCGTCCGATCGTCACGGTGCCGTCGGAGGCCGGGACGGCCTCGACCGGTTCGTAGCTGGAATCGTCGAGATAGATGTCGAACTCGTAGGTGGTCGAGCCGGCGGTGAACCAGACCACGGTGTGCGCGAAGACCAGCGGCAGCGCGCCGCCGGGCGCCAGCCAGGCCTGCAGGCCTCCGTTGCCGTCCGAGACCGTGGCGGTGAGTTGCGAGCCGACGTTGTCGAGCCACCACAGACCCTGCCGTTCACCGACCATCAGGAACACCCGGTGCAGGAACGGGTTCTCGTCGTCGACCACGACGTCCGCTTCGCGTCCGACGGTCAGCGACTCCCCCGGTCCCCGCCGATACAGCTCGCCGAGGAAGTCCACGGTCATCGTGCTCATCGCACACATCCCTTCTCGAAGGTCCTGGACGCATCGTGTCCGCTGGCCCGCTTCACCCGGACCCACAGGCAAACCTGCTTGTCGCGAGGCTGATCAGGTAACCGTAGCCAGGGTTCGGCCACGGGGCGAGGTCGACCGTTCTCGGTGAGCTTGTAGAAGTAGCTGTCGGTGGGCAGCGGGTTGGCGTAGGTCCAGCGGAAGGTGACGACAGCTCCCGTGCGTTCGCCGACGATCTTCGGTTTCCCGGGCGGCAGCTCTGCGCTCCCCGGATCGGGCACCGGCTCGGAATGGATCGGGCTGGTCGTCGGACGCGCTTCGGGCCGGACGCCACCGGTGGCCACCCAGATGCCCGCAGCCACCAGCACCACCGCGACCAGGCCGCCCGACCAGGCCAGCACCCGCGGCGGCCTTCGCTGCTCGTCGTCGGCCAGGTCATGCTCCAGCGAGGTGGCCGGACGGTGCACGGTGGCATCCTCGGGACCGTTCACACCCTGCACCTGCGGCGTCCGCCGCCTGGTGTGCAGGTCCTCGGTCGGCGGCGTCTGACCGGTGGGCGTCTGCGCCGCCAGCAACTGGGGACCCTGCATCCGGGTCTGGTCGTCGCCGGCGCCCGGCGCGGACGGCCCGGCCACCTCCTCGGCGACCACGATCTCGGTGCGCGGCAGCCGCAGCTCCTGCTCGATCACCTGCAGCGACCGGGCGAAGTCCATCGCGCTGGCCGGCCGCAACCCCGGATCCTTCGCCATGCCGGCCTTCAGCAGTCGCTCCAGGGAGGCCGGGACGTCCGGACGCCCGGTGTCGGGCACCGGCTGGTCGCGGATCCGCTTCATCAGCGCGTAGTGGGAGTTGTCGCGTCCGGGCTGTTCGAACGGCGAGCGACCGACCAGCAGGTGCCACACCGTGGCGGCCAGCGAATAGACGTCGGAGCGGGCGGTGGCCGGCGCCGTGACGTAGAGCACCTCCGGCGGCGACCACGGCACCGACACCCCGGTGTCGGCGTCCTCGGCCTCGCTCACCTCGGCCGCGATGCCGAAATCGGTCAGCCCGGGGGTACCGTACTGGCTGGTCAGCACGTTCGCCGGCTTGATGTCGCGGTGCAGCAGGCCGGCCCGGTGCGCGGTCTCCACCGCGCTGGCCAGCTGAACGCCGATCCGCAGCGCCTCGGGCACGGTGAGCCGCTCGGCCCTGACCCGCTCGGCCAGGCTGGCGCGCGGGTAGTACATCATCACCAGATACGGACGGCCGTCGGTGGTGCTGCCGGTGGCGTACACCGGCACGATGTGCGGATGCTCCAGCTGCGCCATCGCGTTGGCCTCGCTGCGGAACCGCTGCGCCACCCCGCGTCCCAGGTCGGTATCGCGCAGCACCTTGACCGCCACCCGCCGGGCAGGCAGCGCCTGCTGATACAGGTAGACGTCGGCGTAACCGCCCGCACCGAGTTTGCGGACGTAGCTCAGACCGGGAATGACGGGGGCGGGTCGTTCGGTCACCGGGTCAACTCACGGTCCTTCGGTCACCTCGAAGGTGAAGCTGAACACGCCGGCCAGGATCACCTTGGTGCCGGGCTCGATCATCACCGGATCGTTGGGCCGCAACGTCACCGGATGCTCGCCGGGCGGCACCACCTGGGTGCCGTTGGTGGAACCCAGATCCTTGACCGCCACATGCCAGTACTCGAGACGCACTTCCAGATGCTGGCCGGAGATGTCCTTGTCGGGGTCGATCAGCTTGACCAGGTTGGGTTGCTCGCCGGAGTAACCGACCGGCACCCGCGGGTTGCGGCCGAGGATGCAGCCCCGGTCGAGCAGCACGGTGTCACCGTTGGAGAGTCGCAGCACTCCCAGCGGCGGACGTGGCACCTCGACGGGCTGCTGCTGCGGCAGCGGTCGACCGCAGATCCGGCAGGTTCCGGCGTAAGCGGGGCTGAGATGGCCGCTCGGGCAGCGGGCGGCGACCACGGTCTGGACGCCGGCGTCCGGAAGCTGGTCGCGGCTGATCGTCCGATCGGACGCCGCGTCCCGCGGTTCGCCGGCCATCGCGGGGGCCGCGGGGGTCGGTGCCACCGCCGGGGCCGGTGAACTCCAGGGTAGTGATTCGATGAATGACGGACGTTCGTCCGGACCGGTCGGGGCCGACGGCGGCGGGGCCGGCAGGTCGGCGAACGGGCTGGTGAACGGCGTCGGCAGGGTGTGCCCGGTGGCCGACTCCGGGCTGGCCGCTCCGGGGACGGGCGCCGCAGCCGTGGCTGGGGCGTTCGGTGCGGGCGGGCCGTCCGGCGCGCTCGGCTGGTCTCCGAACGGCACCACCGGGGCAACCGCTGCGGCCGGCGCCGGGACTGCGGCAGTGCCCGCTGCGGCCGGAGCAGCGCTGGGCGCGGGCGGCTCGGCCGGCGAGTGCATCGGCGGCGCGACCCGGGGAGCCACCGGGGAGTCCCCGGCTCGTCGCTGCACCTGCCCGGCCAGCACCACGGAACCGGCGCTCAGCGGGAGCGTGGCGGCGTCCGGCGCTTCGGGATCGAGCAGCAGATAGCCGTCAGCCTGGACGATCCGGTCGGCCCACAGTCCTCGTCCCTCAACCGTGTGCGCCCCGGCCCGGGCGCGGTAGCGGCCGCGCACCACGGTGCGCAGCCCCTCATCGGTGTGCTCGGCCAGCGCAAAGTGCTCAATGGCCCGCAAACCGGGGCTGACCAGGAGTTCCAGTACCTCGTCCAGGCCGGCGGCGGGGTCGCCGACCAGGTCGTGGAGTCCGGGTACCAGGCCGGCGTCCGGCGGCAGGTCGACCAACACTGCCACCCGCGGTCCCCACACGGCGAGCGCGCTGCCCGGGCTGTACGAGTACGCCGGTTCAGCCATCAGCGCTCTCCTTCCAGCACGGTCCGCGGCACGGTGATCTCGTCACCGGCTCCATCGTCGCCGCCCCGGACGTCAATCACCAACACGGTGACATTGTCCCGCGCCGGAGTCGCCAGCACAGCCGCAACCAACGCTTCGGCCGCCTCGGTGGCGTCCGGATGAGCAGCCAGCACGGCGGCGATCTGGTCGTCGTCCAGCTCGGAGGTCAGGCCGTCGGAGCAGAGCAGAAACCGCTCGCCGGGAACCTGCGGCAACACCCAGACATCGACCGACGGTGCCGGTCGCATGCCCACCGACCGGGTGATGATGTGCCGCGCCGGATGCTCGCGGGCCTGCTCGGCGGTGATCAAACCCTCGGCGAGCAGTTCCTCGACCTCGGAATGGTCGACGGTGGCACGCTGCAACTCACCACCGGCGTAGCGGTAGACCCGTGAGTCCCCCACGTTGAACACGGCCCAATGCGGGGTGCCGCCCACGATCACCTCGGCGAGCCCGGTCACCGTGGTGCCCAGTCCACGCGCCTCCGGATGCACCATGCCGTGCCGGACGACGGCCGCGTTCGCCCTGGCCACCGCCACATTCAGTAGAGCCGGGCGGATTTCGTCGACGTCGTCGAGCTCGCTCAGCGACTCGATCGCCAACCGGCTGGCGACGTCCCCGGCGGCGTGGCCGCCCATCCCGTCGGCCACCACCCAGACCCGGTCACCGGCCAGGTACGCGTCCTCGTTGAGTGCCCGCACACGGCCCACGTCCGAGGCCGCACCCACAGCGACGTGCGGCATGAGATCCCCCTTCTCATCAGCCGGGGCGCCGCCCGGCGTCCGCGTCAGATTACCAAGCGCGCCCGGTAGCCGTTCCCCAGGTCTCTCGCACACCGGGGGACGGTTCTCCGGCATCCGATTTTCGAACGTCCGGGGACGGTTCTCCGAGATGCGAGTTTCGAAGATTCGGGGACGGTTCTCGGAGATGCGATTTTCGAACGTGAAAGAACCGTCCCCGGACATCCGAGATTCGAACGTGAAAGAACCGTCCCCGAAAGTTCGAGGGCGTCAGCGGCGGCCGGCGTAGAAACGGCCGAGGAACTCCTCTTGGAAGGCGTCGAAGTCGCCGGTTTCGATGGAGGCGCGGATGTCATCGACCAACCGGACGGTGAAGCGTTCGTTGTGGATGGTGGCCAGGGTAGAGGCCAGCATCTCTTTGGCTTTGAACAGGTGGTGCAGGTAGGCCCGGGTGTAGTGGGCGCAGGTGTAGCAGTCGCAGTCGTCCTCGATCGGTTCGAAGGCGCGGCGGTGCTTGGCGGTGTTGACATTGAACCGGCCGTCGCGGGTGTAGAGCGCGGCGTTGCGCGCGACCCGGGACGGCATGACGCAGTCGAAGGTGTCCGCACCGGCGGCGATGGCGGCGAAGAAGTCGTCCGGCTCGGAGATGCCGAGCAGGTGTCGCGGCTTGTCGAACGGCAGTTCCTCGGTGCACCAGCCGACGATGGTGCCGAGGTTCTCCTTCTCCAACGCTCCGCCGATGCCGAAGCCGTCGAACGCCTGACCCTCCACCTCGAGCTCGGCCAAACCACGGGAGGCATGCCGTCGGAGATCCTCGTACTGGGCGCCTTGCACAACCCCGAACAGCGCTTGATACGGCTTGTCGCTGCGAGCGGCGGTGAGCTCGGAGTGCGCGGCCAGGCATCGGACGGCCCACGCGTGCGTCCGCGCCACCGACTGCTCCTGGTAGGCCCGGGTGTTCATCAGCGTGGTCAGCTCGTCGAAGGCGAACATGACGTCGGCACCCAGTTCATGCTGGATGCGCATGCTCACCTCGGGGGTGAACCGGTGCCGATCGCCGTTGAGGTGACTGGTGAAGGTCACCCCGTCGTCGTCGACGTGCGCCAGCCGGGTCTTCCCCTCGGCGATCACGTCGTCGTCGGCGAGCCCGACGGTGTCCATCGCCAGCACCTTCTTGAACCCCGCGCCCAGGCTCATCACCTGGAAGCCGCCCGAGTCGGTGAACGTCGGACCAGGCCAGTTCATGAAGGCACCGAGACCGCCGGCGGCGTCCACGATGTCCGAGCCGGGCTGCAGGAACAGGTGGTACGCGTTGGCCAGCACCGCCTGCGCCCCCAGTTCGGCGACCACCTCCGGCAGCACCGCCTTCACCGTCGCCTTGGTCCCCACCGCGACGAACGCCGGCGTCCGGATCTGACCGTGCGGAGTGTCGATCACACCCGATCGGCCCTTGCCGTTGGCCAGCACCGCCCCCGGTGTGAAGGAGAAGGAAGCACTCACGATTCGGCCCTTCGCGACGCCGACCAGGGCAAGGTGCCACCGTTGAGCGGGCGTGGACGAGACAACGGCCCGGGGCACCGATCAGCGGTACGAAAAGAACCGTCCCCCGCGTACCACTCACGAGCGGAACGAAAAGAACCGTCCCCCGCGTACCACCTTTGAGCGGAACGAAAAGAACCGTCCCCCGCGTTCCACTCCAAGACTCGGCACACGCGGCACCCTCGCGGACCGCAACCGTGAAGCGGGCCGGGAGGGGAGCTCGAGGCAGGTGGGTGGGCGTCCGGAAGATCCGCCGAGCTTGCGAGGCGGATCTGGAGGTGGGCGGCTCGGGCTCCCCTCCCAGCCCGCGGCAACAGACTCGCACCCGAAGCCGGCATCAGACTCACTGGCAGAGAAGGCAACAGACTGAGCCCCACAGAAGGGGATGCGAGGTGTTCACGCACGCGTCAGCGCTTGCAGTTGCGCCAATGCCACGACACCCGCGGTGGATGTCCGCAACACCGCGTCCGCGATCAGGGTCGGACGGCCGCCCGCCTCGGCGAACAGCTCCAGTTCCTCGGGGGTCAGGCCGCCTTCGGGACCGATGATCACCATCACCTCGCCCTCGGCCGGCAGGTCGGCCACGGACGGCCAGACGTCCGCGCCCTCGTGCAGCACCAAGGTGAGCGCCGGCTCGGCGACCCGGAGCGCAAGTTCCGGCGTCGTCAGCGGCGGGCTGACCCGGGGCACTCGGAAGCGGCGCGATTGCTTGGTGGCTTCACGGACGATGTTGCGCCAGCGGGCCAGGGCGCGCTCGACGCGGTCGGGCGCCCATCGCACCACCGACCGGGACGCCTGCCAGGGCACGATCTCGTCAACGCCGAGTTCGGTCAGCATCTCGAGGGCCAGCTCGGTCCGGTCGCCCTTGGCCAGCGCCTGGACCACGGTGAACCGCAGCGGCCGCGCCGGGTCAGTCAGCACCTCGGCCACCTCGACCGTCAGACCGTTGACGTCGGCGGTCAGTACCGGTCCCTTGATCGCGTTGCCGATGCCGTCACTGACCAGCACGATCTCGCCCTTGCGGATCCGGCGCACGATCGCCGCATGTCGGCCCTCGTCGCCGGTCACGGCGACCGTGTCGCCGACCGCCGGAGAGTCCAGATCCGCCAGGAACAATGCTTCGGTCATTGTGTGAATGCGTCCTTCAGCCAGCCGAATACACCCTTGTGATGCTTCTCCACAGCGATCTCGGCACCCGCCTCACCCCGCGCCTCGGCCAGTTGCCGCAGCAGGTTCCGCTGGTGTTCGTCGAGCTTGCTCGGAGTCTGCACCAGTAGCGTAACGCCGAGGTCGCCCCGTCCGGCGCCGCGCAGCCGCGGCACGCCGCGTCCGGCGATCGGAATGCGGGTGCCCGACTGGGTGCCGCTCGGGATGGACAGCCGGACGGTGCCCGCCTCGGCGTCCATGTCGTCGCGTTCGGCCTCCAGCGTCGGCAGGGTCACCTCGGTGCCCAGCGCCGCCGCCGTCATCGGCAGCTTGATCACCATCTCGAGGTCGTCGCCGTTGCGCTTGAAGGTGTCGTGCGGTTCGACGCTCAGCTCCACGTACAGGTCGCCGGCCGGACCGCCGCCCGGGCCGACCTCGCCCTGGTGTTCCAGGTGGATCCGGTTGCCCGCGTTCACCCCGGCCGGGATCTTCACGTTGATGGTGCGCTGCGAGCGGACGCGCCCCTCACCGGAGCATTCGCCGCACGGGTTGGGGATGGTGGTGCCGTAGCCGCGACACACCGGGCAGGGCTGGGTGGTCCGGATGTCGCCCAGGAACGAGCGCTGGATCTGGGTGATGTCGCCCTGGCCGTGGCAGGTGGTGCAGGTCACCGGCTCCGAGCCGTCCTTGGCGCCCGAGCCGTTGCAGGTGCCGCAGATCACCGCGGTCTCGACCCGCACCGGCTTGGTGACGCCGAAGGCGGCCTCGGAGAGCGTCAGCGAGAGCCGGACGAGGGCGTCCTGGCCACGCCGCACGCGTGAACGGGGGCCGCGGGCTCCCGCTTGACCGAACATGGCGTCCACCAGGTTGGTGAAGTCGAAGCCGGCAGCGCCACCACCGCCGGGGAAGCCGAAGCCGCCGCCCGGGAAGCCGCCGCCGGATGCCATCGGGTCGACGCCGCGGTCGTACATGGCGCGCTTGTTCGCGTCATGCAGCACCTCGTACGCCTCGCCGATCTCCTTGAATTTGTCGGCGGCGTCGGCGGTGTCGGCGACGTCGGGGTGGTACTTCATGGCCAGCTTGCGGTAGGCCTTCTTGATCTGTTCGGACGTGGCGTCGCGGGACACGCCCAGAACGTCGTAGTAATCCTTGGTCAACATCATCCCTCTGCCAGGAAACGGCCAACGTAGCGGGCGACCGCCCGCACCGAGGCCATGGTGGTCGGATAGTCCATCCGGGTGGGGCCGACGATTCCCATGCTCGCCCAGACATCGTCGCCGTGACTGTACGCGCTGGCCACGACCGAGGTCGACTGCAGCGGCTGGTACGGGTTCTCGTGTCCGATGCGGACGGTGACGTCGCTGGACCCACCAGCTTCACCCAACAACCGCAACAGCACGACTTGTTCCTCCAGTGCCTCGAGCACCGGCTTCACCGTGGTTTCGAACTGGTCGCCGAACCGGGTCAGGTTGGGCACGCCGCCGACCACCACGCGGGTGGCGGGATCGGCGGTGGCCAGCTCCAGCAGGGTGGCGATGACCACCGAACCGACCGGACGGAGATCGGGCGGCAACTCATCCATCATGGTGCTCAACCGGTCGACGGCCGCGGAGGGCGCACAGCCGACCAGCGCGGCGTTGAGTCGTCCGCGTAGTTCGGAGAGTTGTTCCTCGCCGGCGTCGATCAGGTCGATCGGACGCTGCTCGACCCGGCCGGTGGAGTTGACCAGGATGACCAGTCCGCGCCCCGGGGTGAGCGCCAGCACCTCGATCAGCCGGATGGTCGCGCTGGACAGCACCGGATACTGCACGATCGCGACCTGTTGGGTGATCTGGGCAAGCAGCCGGACGGTGCGGCGCACCACGTCGTCGACATCGAGGGCGCCGGCCATGAAGGTCTGGATGGCCCGGCGCTCGGCCAGCGACAGCGGCTTCACCGCGGCCAGCCGGTCGACGAACAGGCGATAGCCCTTGTCGGTCGGGATCCGGCCGGCGCTGGTGTGCGGCTGGGTGATGTAGCCCTCTTCTTCCAGCACCGCCATGTCGTTGCGGACGGTGGCCGGTGAGACGCCGAGGTTGTGCCGTTCGACGAGCGCGCGGGAACCCACCGGCTCCTGGGAGGAGACGTAGTCGGTGACGATGGCACGCAGGATGGAGAGCTTGCGGTCGTCCAACATGGCCCTCCTCAGCACTCGCGCGACACTGGCACTCTCGGTGGTCGAGTGCCAGTGTAGTGGAAGCCGACGGTTTCTCTCGTCCGGCCAGTCCAACGGCTACCCTGAGCCATCGCCGTCGAATCCCTGGTGCGAGGTTGCCGTGACCCTGATCGTCCTGAGCGCCGCCGCGTTGGCCGCCCTACTGCACGTGTACATCTTCCGGCTGGAGTCGTTCCGCTGGCAGGACGACCGCACCCGCAAGATCTTCGGGACCACTGTGGAGCAGGCCGCGACAACCCGGCAACTGGCCTACAACCAGGGCTTCTACAACCTGTTCCTGGCGATCACCGTCATCGCCGGCATCGTGACCTTCGCTTGGCCGGCGGTTTCGCTGACCCTGCTGATCGTCGGCCTCGGTTCGATGCTGGCAGCGGCGATCGTGCTGGTGACCCATGACCGGTCCAAGCTACGCGCGGCGCTCGTCCAGGGCACCCTGCCGCTGATCGGGCTGCTGGCTCTGCTGGTCCGTCTGGTGACCGGCTGAGCATGCGGCGCTCAGCTGCCACCCGCGCATAGGCTGAGCCGATGCAGTTCTCGTTGACTCCGTTCGAGCAGCTCCGTCCCGGCATCTGGCGTGCCGTCGCCCAGCCCGCCGGGGTGAACATCGGCCTGATCGTGGGATCAGCAGGGGCGCTGGTCGTGGACACCGGTTCCGCGCCGGCCCAGGGCGCCGAAATCCGTGCCGCCGCCGAGGCTGTTGCCGGGGTGCCGCTGCTCGGCGCCGTCGTCACCCACGGCCACTTCGACCACTACTACGGGCTGGCGGCCTTCGACGACCTGACCACCCATGGCCACGAGACCCTGGTCGCCGCGCTGGACGCCGATCAGGTCGCCACCGAGGCCGCTGGGCTCGGCTTCGACGTCGAGTTGTTGAAGCCGCCCAATCGGCCGATGGCGCTGGCCCGGATGATCAATCTGGGTGACCGGTACGTCGAACTCGTCCATTTCGGACGCGGCCACACCGCCGGCGATGTGGTGGTGATCGTGCCGGACGCCCAACTGATCTTCACCGGCGACCTGCTGGAGCAGGCGGCTCCCCCGGCCATGGGCGCCGATTGTCACCTCAAGGAGTGGCCCGCCGCCCTCGACGGCGTCCTGGGCCTGGTCAGCGAAGACACCGTGTTGGTGCCCGGCCACGGCGAGCCCGTCGACCGCGTGTTCGCCTTCACCCAGCGCGCCGAGATCTCCGCCGTCTACGGCCAGGTCGAGCACCTGATCGGCCAGGGCGTGAAACTCGAGGACGCGCTCACCGCCGGCGACTGGCCCTACGACGACGAGACCATCACCGCCGTCCTGCCAATCGCTTACGCCCAGCTCGCCGCCGAGGGCAAAGTTCCCCGCACCCAGCTCCGGCTGCTCAAGTAGAAGCGGGTTCTCTCCTCACCGGTGGCCATGGGGACGGTTCCATCGGTCTCCAATGAGATAGTTGGACGGTTATGGACACGACCCGCCTGCTCCGTCCGCTTCGGGTCGACCCCGCTGACGACGGCACTGCCGACGCTCTGTATGAGTCGTTCACCGACTACACCGAGCGGCTCGGGATCAGCCTCTACCCGCATCAGGACGAGGCGATCATCGAACTGCTCGCCGGCGCGCACGTGGTGCTGACCACCCCGACCGGCTCCGGCAAGTCGCTGGTGGCGACGGCGGCGATCCATGCCGCGCTGTCCACCGACCGGGTGTCGTTCTACACCGCCCCGGTGAAAGCCCTGGTCAGCGAGAAGTTCTTCGAGTTGGTGGCGATCTTCGGTGCCGACAACGTCGGCATGCTGACCGGGGATGCCTCGGTGAATGCGGGCGCCCCGATCATCGCCTGCACCGCCGAGGTGCTGGCCAACATCGCGCTCCGTGAGGGATCGGACGCCGACGTCGGCCTGGTCGTGATGGACGAGTTCCACTACTACGGCGAACGCGATCGGGGCTGGGCCTGGCAGGTGCCGCTGATCGAGCTGACCGGCGTCCAGTTCCTGCTGATGTCGGCCACCCTGGGCGACATGTCCGGGATCGCCGACGACCTGACCCGGCGCACCGGACGCGAGGTCGCGATCGTCGCCGAAGCCGAACGTCCGGTGCCGCTCACCTTCCGCTACGCGATGACGCCGCTGGACGAGACCCTCGACGAACTCGTCGAAACCCACCAGGCGCCGGTCTACGTCGTCCACTTCACCCAGGCCGCTGCGGTCGAGCACGCCACCTCGCTACTGGCCGCCGGCTTCGGCAAACGCTCGGGCGGACGGCGTCCGATCACCGACTCGGACGCCGATCTGCTGCGCGACTTCCGGTTCGCCGCCGGCTTCGGCAAGACGCTCAGCAAGCTGCTCAAGGCCGGCATCGGCGTCCACCACGCGGGCATGCTGCCCAAATACCGGCGGCTGGTCGAACAGCTCGCCCAGCAGGGCCGGCTCAGCGTGATCTGCGGCACCGACACCCTCGGCGTCGGCATCAACGTGCCGATCCGCACCGTGCTGTTCACCGGGCTGGCGAAGTTCGACGGATCGCGGCAGCGGGTGCTGCATACCCGCGAGTTCCTGCAGATCGCCGGACGCGCCGGCCGGGCCGGTTTCGACACCTCCGGCTATGTGGTCGTCCAGGCCCCCGAGCATGTCATCGCCAACGAACGCGCCAAGGCGAAGGCGGCCGCCAAGAACGCCGCGATGAGTGAGTCCAAGCGGTCCAAGCGGGCGTCCAAGGCACAGCTCAAGAAGGCCCCCGACGGTTCGGTGGTGTGGAGCGAGCAGACCTTCGACCGACTGGTCGCCGGGCAGCCGGAGCGGCTCACCAGCCGGATGAAGGTCGACAACGCGATGCTGATCAATGTGCTCAGCCGCGACGAGGACGCCTTCGTCGTGCTGCGCCGGCTGCTCACCGACAATCACGAGAATCGCCGTTCCCAACTGCGGCTGGTGCGCCGGGCGCTGCGGCTGGTCCGCTCGCTGGTGCACTCCGGCGTTGTCACCCGGCTCGACCAGCCGGACGGCTACGGCCGCCGCTACGTGCTGACCGTCGACCTGCCGGACGACTTCGCACTCAACCAGCCGCTCGCCCACTTCGCGCTGGCCGCCCTCGACCTGCTCGACCCGGAGGCGGAGAGCTATCCGCTCGATGTGCTGTCGGTCATCGAGTCGGTGCTGGAGCCTCCGATGACCCTGTTGTTCGCCCAGCAGAACGCGGCCCGCGGCGAAGAGATCGGACGGCTCAAGGCCGAGGGCGTCGAGTACGACGAGCGGATGGCGATCATCGAGACGATCAGCTGGCCCAAGCCGCTGGCCGAACTCCTCGAAGCCGCCTACGAGACCTACCGGCAGACCCATCCCTGGCTGCGGCCGGACGCGCTGGAGCCCAAGTCGGTGGTCCGCGAGATGTGGGAGCAGGCGATGAGCTTCACCGATCTGGTGAGCCGCTACCAGGTCGCCCGCAGCGAGGGGCTGGTGCTGCGCTATCTCACCGACGCCTACCGCACGCTGCAGCACACCGTGCCCGAGACCCATCGCAGCCCCGGCCTGGAGGACATCATCGACTGGCTGGGCGAGACGATCCGGCAGACCGACTCCTCGCTGCTGGACGAGTGGACGGCGCTGATGGATCCCGAGCATGCGCCGAGCGACGTCATCGACCACACCGCGCCCGCGCCGCCGCGTCCGCTGTCGAAGCAGGGCCGCAGCTTCGAGGTGCTGATCCGCAACGCGCTGTGGGCCCGGCTGGCGGCCTGTGCCCGCGACGACCTGGCCGCGTTGGTCCGGCTGGAGCGCGAGGCGTCCGAGCGCACCGAACCCGCCCGCGATGTCGTGATGACACGCCCCCGCTGGGACGCCGCACTCGAGGACTACTACGCCGAACACGACGAGATGCTGCTCGACGGCGACGCCCGCGGGCCCTCCTATGTGGTGATCGGAGACGAACGGCACGGCCAGCCGGTCGGCGCGCCGGAACCGACGACGGCCCGGGTGCGGGGCGTCCGGCAGATCGTCCGTGACCCCGACGACAACCGCGACTGGGTACTGGACGCGGTGGTCGACTGTGACGCGTCCGACGAGGCGGGCGAGCTGGTGCTGGCGGTCACCGCCCTGCACCGGCTCGACGGCTGAGCGGGCGCCGGGTTCCTCGTCAGCGGGAGAACTGATCCTTCGCCAATCCGGCGGCCAGCTCCCAGATATCGGGCGACCCGGCCGCCAACAGGTAGCGGCCGGTCACTCCGGCGGCGTAGGTCCGGCCGTCGGCGGTCGCCACCCGTCCACCGGTCTCGGTGACCATCAGCGCGCCGGGCAGGTGATCCCATGGGTGCATCGACCAGTAACCCAGAAAGGCCCGCCGGCCCTCGACCACGTTGGGGTAGTCGACGCCGCAGCAGCCGGCCAGCCGAACCAGGCTGACGTGCTCGGGCACCCCGGGGCGCGGATGGCCGTAGCGGCCGTGCAACGCGCCCACCAGTTGCTCCGGCACCGGCCGGGCAGCCACCGGTTCGTCGTTCAGCCGGACGCCGGAACCCAACTCGGCCACGTACATCCGGTGATGCATCGGCTGCCAGATCCAGCCGCGGGTGGTGACGCCGGACCGTACCTCGGCCACCATCACCGCGAAGTCCGGGCTGCCGGAGGCGAAATTGCGGGTGCCGTCGATGGGATCGATCACCCACGCCAGTTCGGCGCCGGGCAGCGCCTTCAGCGGCGCCGGATCGGCGTAGATCCCCTCCTCGCCGACCACCAGGCAGTCGGGATTCGCCGCCCGGAAGATCCGGGTCAGCGCCTGCTCGGCCAGCCGGTCGGCCACCGTGACCACGTCACCGGGCCGCTTCTCGATGATCTCGTCGTCGGCCAAGGCACGGAATTTGGGCAGGATTTCGGTGTCCGCCACTTCCCGGATGGCGGCTGTGACGGCGGCGGTGTCCATGATCGGGCCGGTCATCACGGCTCCAGCGTGTCGGCGTGGTCGGCGGTGACGAAGTCGATCAGCTTCTCCACCTCGGTGAGCAGTGCCGGGTCCAGGTCACGCCACGACGTCACCTTCGACAGGATGTGCCGCCACGCGTGGGCGATGTCGGTCTGGGTGCGCGCGGGCCAGCCCAGGGCGCGGCACAGCCCCTCCTTGTAGTCCTGACCGCGAGGCACATCGGGCCAGGCTTTGATGCCGAGCACGGACGGCTTGACCGCCGTCCAGATGTCGATGAATCGGTGACCGGTGACGAACACCCACGGGCTGGTCACCTGCTCCACGATGCGGGACTCCTTCGAGCCGGGCACCAGATGGTCGACCAGAACGCCGAGCCGCCGTCCCTGTTCCGGCGCGAACTCGGCCACGATCGCCGGCAGGTCGTCGATGCCGCCCAGGTACTCCACGACCACGCCGACGTGCCGCAGGTCGTCGCCCCACACCTTCTCGACCAGTTCGGCGTCGTGCCGGCCCTCGACATAGATCCTGCTGGGCAGGGCCACCTTCGCCTGACTACGGGTCGTACTGGCCCGTGAGCCGGACGCCGTGTGCGTGGGGCGTCCGTTGGGCTGCCGCTTCGGGGGTGTGATCGCGACGGGTTTGCCGTCC
Organism: Micropruina sp.; assembly: GCF_027492755.1. Taxonomy (GTDB): domain Bacteria; phylum Actinomycetota; class Actinomycetes; order Propionibacteriales; family Propionibacteriaceae; genus Micropruina. The sequence continues at coordinate 33,206 of NZ_JAPUED010000224.1, forward strand.
AGCCAGAAGCCCGGTCCGAGCGGGAAGCTGCGCCGCTTACCCCGGCGGTCCTCCAGCACCAGCAGGCCGTTCTCGAGTTTGACCAGGGCACCGACGAAGCCGGAGGTGGGGTCTTCGAGCACCATGCCGATCTGGGCGGGCACCTCGGTGGTGGTCGGTTTGCCGGCCCGCTGCCAGCCGGGCGCCAGGACGTCGCGTGGATATCGGCTCACGCCCTCGACCCTAGTGTGCCGGGCAGCCCGTGCCGCGCTGAGACCCGGGGGTGGCGCGAGATGCGCCGGCTCCGACTGCCCGAGTGACGTCGGCCCCTCCGGCGCTGCCGCAGCCGGGCGGCCGGGTGCGGTTACCCGCCATCGACGAAAAGGGTCTCGACAGGCTCGACCAACGGGTGGTCGAGCGGGCGGGCCTGAGCTTGTCGAAACCACGACCAGTCACGTCGCGACGGCCGCTGAGCCGGCTCTGGGATAGTTGCGTCCTGCGGCGCTTCGGCGCGGCAGCCTCACGGAAGGAGCGGTGACGTCGATCCGCACTACCTGATCGATCGAGGGCCCGGCTCGGGGAGCCGGTCCCCCGCCCGTGCCCGGCTGCATAGCGATGCACCCGAGCTCTCACTGAACGGCAGTTGGCGGTTCCGGTTGCTGGCCGGTGCACCCGGCGGGGGCCGTGACGTGGTGCCGCCCGGCGAAGGTCCGGACGACGTGGCCGCCACCGACTTCGACGATTCCGACTGGGACGAACTCCCTGTCCCGTCACACTGGGTGCTGCAGGGTGATGGACGCTACGGCCGTCCGATCTACACCAATGTGCAGTTCCCGTTCCCGATCGATCCGCCGCACGTGCCGGACGACAACCCGACCGGTGACTACCGGCGATGGTTCGACCTGCCGGCCCCGTTCGGCAACGCCCGGGCGGTGCTGTTGCGCTTCGACGGGGTCGAGTCGCGGTACCGGGTGTGGCTCAACGGCGTCGAGATCGGGGTCGGTTCGGGCAGTCGGCTGGCGCAGGAGTTCGACGTGACGCACGCCGTCCGGCCGGGCACGAATCTGCTGGTGGTGCGGGTGCATCAGTGGTCGGCGGGCAGCTACCTGGAGGACCAGGACCAGTGGTGGCTGCCGGGCATCTTCCGCGACGTGACCCTGCTGGCCCGCCCGGCACTTGGCTTGGACGATGTCTGGCTGCGTAGCGACTACGCCGCTGGGGTGGGGCTGCTCGCACCAGAGATCGTGGCCGAACCGGACGCCTACCCGGTCACTCTGCGGATCCCTGAGTTGGGCGTCGAAACCGTCTGGGCGTCGCCGTCCGAAGTGGCGGCGGTGAGAGTCGACGGGGTGGAGCCGTGGTCGGCGGAGCTCCCCCGGCTCTACGAGGTCACGGTGAGCAGCGCCGGCGAGACGGTGTCGCTGCGGCTGGGTTTCCGCACCGTGGCGATCGACGGCGACCGGTTGCTGGTCAACGGTCGCCGGGTGGTGTTCCACGGCGTGAACCGGCACGAAACCCATCCCGATCGCGGCCGGGTCTTCGACGAGGCCTGGGCCCGTGAGGATCTCGCCCTGATGAAGCGGTTCAACGTGAACGCGATCCGGACCAGTCACTATCCCCCGCATCCGCGGCTGCTCGACCTGTGCGATGAGCTGGGCTTCTGGGTGATCCTGGAGTGCGACCTGGAGACCCACGGCTTCGAACCGGGCGGCTGGGCCGGGAATCCCGGCGATGACCCGGCGTGGCGCGACGCCCTGCTGGACCGCATCGAACGGACTGTCGAGCGGGACAAGAACCATCCCTCGATCGTGTTGTGGTCGCTGGGCAACGAGTCCGGCACCGGCGCGAATCTGGCTGCGATGGCGGCCTGGGTGCATGACCGCGACCCCGGGCGCCCCGTGCACTACGAGGGCGATCATGCCGGCGCCTACACCGATGTGTATTCGCGGATGTACTCCTCGGTGCCCGAGACGGCGGCGATCGGACGCGACTCGCTCGAACCCCTGCTGGGTTGCTCGGTGACGGAGTCGGCGCGGCAGCGAACCAAGCCGTTCCTGCTCTGCGAATACGCGCACGCGATGGGCAACGGGCCGGGCGGGTTGGACCAGTATCAGGCGTTGTTCGACAAGTATCCGCGGCTGCACGGCGGGTTCGTCTGGGAGTGGCGCGACCACGGCCTGCGCACCCGCACCCCCGACGGCGTCGAATTCTTCGGCTACGGCGGCGACTTCGGCGAAGTCATCCACGACGGCAACTTCGTGATGGACGGGCTGGTGCTCTCCGACGGCACCCCCACCCCCGGACTCCACGAGTTCAAACAGGTCGTCGCGCCCTTCCGGATCACCTTCGACGACGGCATGGAGGTGCGAAACCTGCGGCACAGCGCTGGCTCCTCCGACGTCCGGTTCCTCTGGCGTGCCGAGTCGGACGGCGAACCGTCCAGTTCAGGCGAACTGACCCTCCCGGTGATCCCGCCCGGAGGTTCGGTGCGGGTCCCCCTCCCGCGGGTCGCGTCCGATGCCGCGGGCGACCGCGACGGCGAACTCTGGCTGACAATCGAGGCCGTGCTGGCGTCCGACACCGCATGGGCCGACGCCGGCCACGTGCTGCTCACCGCCCAGCACCGGTTGGTCACCGGGGACGGTTCTTTTGGTCACCAGGGACGGTTCTCCCGGTCACCAGGGACGGTTCCCTTGGTCACCGGGGACGGTTCTTTCGCTCGCCAAGGACGGTTCCTTCGGTCACCAGGGACGTCGCCCACCGACCCGCTGCCCGACCGGCTGGGCCTTGCCGAGTTCCGCG
>NZ_JAPUED010000224.1:36086-37692 GCF_027492755.1 Micropruina sp.
TCGCACCTCGAAGAACCGTCCCCCGGCATTCGAATCTCGCACGCCGAAGAACCGTCCCCAAACCTTCCGGGCGGAGCCTTCCAGGTTCGAATCAATCCAGATTGGGCACCGGTAGCGGTGCCCAATCTGGATCAGTCTCCCGTCGGCGAGATGCTCCGTGGCTCAGAGGACGTGTCTTCCGGTTCAGCGCCCCCGCACCAGCGTCGCAGCCACCCGGTGAGAAGCGGTAGACTGCCCCCGTGGCACGCCGACTTCTGCTTCGCCAGCCGCGCTGACCTTTCGTCATCGCGGCGCCCCTCCCTGCGTGAGGGGCTTTTTCATGTCCGAGAGCAGAGTGAATGAAGGATGAGATGAGCGAGACTCCGTACCGCTACACCGCCGAGTTGGCCGGGCAGATCGAGACCGCCTGGCAGGACCGTTGGGACGCCGAGGGCACCTTCCACGCCCCGAACCCGTCGGGCGTCTGGGCCGAGCCGGAGAAGGTCGGCGGCCGGGAGAAGCTGTTCGTGCTGGACATGTTCCCCTACCCCAGCGGCGCCGGCCTGCACGTCGGCCACCCGTTGGGTTACATCGGCACCGACACCTGGGCGCGCTACCAGCGGATGCGCGGCCGCAACGTACTGCACGCCCTGGGTTACGACGCCTTCGGCCTGCCCGCCGAGCAGTACGCGGTGCAGACCGGGCAGCACCCGCGGGTGACCACCGAGGCGAACATCGCCAACATGCGGCGCCAGTTGCGCCGGCTGGGCCTGGCCCACGACGACCGTCGCAGCGTCGCCACCACCGACGTCGAGTTCTACCGCTGGACGCAGTGGATCTTCCTGCAGGTGTTCAACTCCTGGTACGACACCGACGCCGACAAGGCGCGTCCGATCGATGAGTTGATCGCCGAGTTCGAGTCGGGCACCCGCCCCACCCCGTCCGACCGGCCCTGGGCCGAACTGGATGCCGCCGAGCGGGCCACCATCGTCGACTCCTACCGGTTGGCCTACGTCTCCGAGGCGCCGGTGAACTGGTGCCCGGGCCTGGGCACCGTGCTGGCCAACGAGGAGGTCACCGCCGAGGGCCGCTCCGACATCGGCAACTTCCCGGTCTTCAAGCGCAGCATGAAGCAGTGGATGATGCGGATCACCGCCTACTCCGACCGGCTGCTGGCCGACCTGGACCGGCTGGACTGGCCGGACAAGGTGAAGGCGATGCAGCGCAACTGGATCGGACGCTCCAGCGGCGCCTCGGTGACCTTCCCCGTCGAGGGCCACGAAGCGGCGATCGCGGTGTTCACCACCCGTCCGGACACCCTGTTCGGTGCCACCTTCATGGTGTTGGCGCCCGAGCATCCGATCGTGGACGCCATCACCCCCGGCGAGAACTCCTGGCCCACCGGCACCAAGGACGCCTGGACCGGCGGCGCACCGTCCCCCTCGGAGGCGGTCACCGCCTACCGGGAGGCCGCGGCCCGAAAGACCGACCTGGAACGCCAGGAGAACAAGGACAAGTCCGGCGTCTTCACCGGCGCGTTCGCGATCAACCCGGTGGACGGCCGGCGCATCCCGATCTTCATCGCCGACTACGTGCTGATGGGCTACGGCACCGGCGCGATCATGGC
>NZ_JAPUED010000225.1 GCF_027492755.1 Micropruina sp.
ACGCCGACCCAGACACCCTCGCCCGGCTGCGCTCCCGCGGCCTGGTGCCCGGGGTGACCATCGACACCACCGCCCTCGATCTGGCCGATCCCGACTTCGCCGCTGTCCGCGTTCGGCTGGTCTCGCGCGGCGTGGGCAACCAATCAGAGCCGCAGCAGGGTGAGGATGACGCCGAGGGCGAGGACAGTGCTTCCGCTGGCGGCGACCGCGGGCAGGAGGCCGTCCACGCCGGCTCCGGAGCGGCGTGCGTGGGCGACCAACCGCCGGTAGCGGCGGCCGGTCGCCACCAGCAGGAAGAGGCCGGTGCAGGCTCCGGCCAGCCCGGCGAGGACGGATCCGACGGAGAGGTCTCCGCCGGCGAGTCGGGGAACGGCTAGACCGGCTGCGAGCACGATCAGCCCCACCCGCTGCCAGGCAAGGGCGGTGCGTTCCGGCTGCAAGCCGGGATCGCGCGGGGGGTGGCTGGTCATGGCAGGACCAGATCGATCCCGACAGCCACCGCCACCACAGTGACCAGGGCGACCAGCAGGACCATGCCGGGTGCGTGCGGCAGGGGCTCGTCTCTGCGCAGTGCCGCCTCTGCGCGCCACCAGTTGAACCACGCGAGTGCTGGAGTGGCAGCCGCGCCCGCGATCAGGAGGCCTGCGGTCAGCGACCGGGCGGTCTGGCTGAGCGGCGTGGCAAAGGATTCCAGACCAACGCCGACCGACAGCAGCGCGAGGCCGGTGGTGATCCAGGCCAGGAAGGTCCGTTCGTTGGCGAAGCTGAACCGCGGATCGGGGTCGGCGCCCTGGTCGTACAGCGTCCTCGGGAAGCGCCGTCTCATGAGCTTTCGCCCTGGAACGAGTCGCGATCCCGCAACCGCTCGATGTGCAACGCGAGGTAACCGACCTCCTCGTCCGGCAGTGGCTGTTCGTACTCCTTCTGGACGTGCTGGCGCACCTGTTCGGCGCAGGCCACCGCCTGGGGGTAGCGGACCCGCATCAGGCCGTAGAGGAAGCCGCCGTCCTTGTCGAGCATCGAACTGGCGAAGAAGCGGTCGGCGAAGAACTGCAGGTGCGTGACGAAGCGTCGGTGGTTGAGCTCGTTGTGGTCGAAGCTGTGGCCGAGTGCGTAGGAGACGATCGTCACGATCTCGGAGATCAGCGATGCCGCGCGCAGGGCGTTGAAGGAGGTGCTGGCGTCGTTGCGCGCGTTGACGAGGTGGAAGGCGATGTTCGCCGCCTCGTCCTCGGGCAGGTGGGTGCCCAGCCGCTCATTCACCAACTGCAAGGCCTGCATCCCGATGCCGTACTCGCCGGGGTAGTAGCTGCGCATCTCCCAGGCGAGCCCGTTCTGCACCCGCAGCCCCTGTTTCTCGCGTTCGACCGCGAAGTGGAGGTGGTCGGTGAGCGCGAGCAGCAGGTGCGGGTGCAGGTCGACCTTCAGGCTGGTTCCGGCCAGCGCGATGATCTCCTGGGCGAGCAGCACGTATTCCGAGGGGATGCTGCTGAGCAGTTCGATCAAGGCGCGCGAGTCGGGGTCGCCCAGCGGCAGGAAGACCTGCACCGCCTCGTCCGCGGTGATGGTGTCACCGCGTTTCGCGCCCCAGCCGATGCCCTTGCCGAGCAGGATGGATTCCCGTCCGCTGTCGTCCACGGCGAGGACGACGCTCGAGTTGAGCACCTTCTTCACCTGCCGCACGAGCATGACCTTAGGCCCGATCGAGCAGACTTGCACCGTTGCTGCGGATGACGTCGGCATACCAGTCGAAGGAGTTCTTCTTGGTGCGGTTCAGAGTGCCGCGTCCGAGATCGTCGGCGTCGACGTGGATGAAGCCGTACCGCTTCGTCATCTGCAGCGATCCGTGGCTGACCATGTCGATGGGCGCCCAGACGGTGTAGCCGAGCAGGTCGACGCCGGCGTCCACCGCCTTGGCCATCTCCTCGATGTGGGCGCGGAAGTAGTCCACCCGGTAGGGGTCGCCGATGCTGCCGTCGGGCTGGATGGTGTCGTCCTGGCCCAGACCGTTCTCGACCACGAACAACGGCTTGCGGTAGCGGTCGTAGAGCTCGATCAGCGAGATCCGCAGGCCGACCGGATCGATCTGCCAGCCCCAGTCGCTGCTGGGCAGATAGGGGTTCTTGACCCCCAGGACGGTGTTGCCAGGGGTGCGTTCGGCCTCCGGGTCGACGGATTCGGCCATCGACATGTAGTAGCTGAACGAGACGAAGTCGGCGGTGTGCTCTCGGATCAGTTCCAGATCGCCCGGCTCCATGACCAGGCTGATGCCGCGTTGTTCGAGCTGACGTAGCTTCAGCCGCGGGTACTCGCCGCCGGCCTGGACATCGGCGAAGAAGTGGTTGTCCAGGTTCTTCTGCTGGGCGGCGGCCACGTCCTGCGGACGGCAGGTGAGCGGGTAGGTCGTCAGCTTGGTCAGCATGCAGCCGATCCGGGCGTCCGGCCGCCCCCGGTGGAGTTCGCGAGTGACCCGAGCGGAGGCCACGAACTGGTGATGGGCGGCCTGGTACGTGGCGGCCTCGACCTGCTCGGGCGGCAGGGTGGCGATCACGATGCCACCGGCCGCAAACGGGTTGCGGGTGATGCCGTCGATCTCGTTGAAGGTCAGCCACCACGTCACCAGGTCGCCGTACAGGTCGAAGCAGGTGGTGGCGAACCGCACGAAGAGGTCGATCGTCGATCGGTCGAGCCAGCCGTTGCGATCCAGCGCCAGGGCCAGCGGCGGGTCGAAGTGGGCCAGCGTGACCAGGGGCTCGATGCCGTGCGCGTCCAGCAACTCGAACAGGCGCCGGTAGAAGGCGACGCCCGCCGGGTTCGGCTCGGTCTCGGCGCCGGTCGGGAACAGGCGGCTCCACGAGATCGAGACCCGCAGGCATTTCAGGCCGAGTTCGGCGAACAGCGCGACGTCCTCGGCGTAGCGGTGGTAGAAGTCGATGCCGCGGCGTTTCGGATAGTGGCTGTCGTCGGCGTCGGCCAGCGCCTGTTCGATCTCGATCAGGCTCGGCTGGTGCCGGCCGGGGTGGCTGTGCGGGGCGTCCGGGGACAGCCGGGCGACGTCTGAGACGGACGCCCCCCGGCCATCGACGTTCCAGGCGCCTTCGGTCTGGTTGGCGGCGATGGCGCCGCCCCAGAGGAAGTCTTCCGGAAAGCTACGCACTGACCGGTTCCTTCGCTTGGACGGTGAACAGCGGGTCCCCGCAGCGCAGCGTGGCGCCGACCGGCGAGCCGGTGATCTCGAACTTGTCGGAGTTGGTGACCACGATCGGGGTGGTCGTGTCGTATCCGGCGGCCTCGATCTGTTCCAGGTCGGCGCTGATCAGCAACTGGCCGGCGTCCACCCGGTCGCCCTTGGCGACGTGGGCAGTGAACGGCTTGCCGTCCAGCCGGACGGTGTCCAGCCCGATGTGAATGAGGATGTCCGCCCCGGAGTCGGTGGTGATCGCCACCGCGTGGCGGGTGTCGAAGAGCATGGCCACGGTGCCGGCGGCCGGGCTGCGGAACTCGCCGCTGCTGGGACGGATGCCGCAACCCTTGCCCAGGGCGCCGCCCGCGAAGACCTTGTCGGGAACCTCGCTGAGGTCGATCACCTCACCGTCCACCGGACTTCCCAGATCCACCGGGCCTTCCTCGGTCTCGAACAGCTGAGCCTCCGGTGGAATGACGTCCGCGCGTGCCTTGAGCGTCGCGGAATCGGCGTCGCTCCACAGCGCGGCGGAGACCGCAAAGGAGACGCCGAGCGCGATTGCGACGGTGATCAAGGCGTTGATCAGGTTCCAGGAGTTGCCCTCTTCAGCGAACATCGACAGGGTCGCCATGGCCGGAGTGACCACGACGTGCCCCACGATCCCGGTGAAGCCCGCGTAGGCTCCGCCGGCTGCGGCGCCAGCCAGCACGGAAGCCAGAGCGCGCTTGTTTTGCAGGGTCACGCCGTACAACGCCGGCTCGGTGATCCCGAAGAAGGCCGAGATGCCACCGGACATGGCCACCGATCGGAGCTCCTTGTCTTTGGTGCGCAGGGCGACAGCGAAGCTGGAGCCTGCCTGGGCCAGGTTGTGGGCCAGCAAGGCGGGCAGCAACAAGCTCTCCCCGCCCTTGGACTGGATCATCTGGATGGCATACGGAGTGAGCGCCTTGTGCATGCCGATGGAGATGAGGAAAGGAAGGAGGACCGCAAGGATGGCGACCGCGAAGCCGCCCAGTGTGCCGTGCATGGCGACGATCGCCGCGGTGAACCAGACACCGCCCCAGTATCCGATCGGACCCAGCACGAAGAGCGCCAGCGGGACCGCGACCACCATGCTCATCATGGGCACGAAGAAGACCCGGATCGGCTTGGGGCTCCACCTGGTCCAGAACTTCTCCAAGCCGGCCAGCACCAACGCGATCAGGATCGGTGGGAAGACCTGCGAGGAGTAGTCGACGTTCGGGATCGCGATGCCGAACATCGTCGCCTGGTTCTCCATCGCCGCGACCATCGCGGGGAACAGCAGCAGGCTGGTGGTGGCCAGCGCGACCATCCGGTTCGAACCCAGCTTCGTCGCCGCGGTGACCGCCACCATCAGCGGCAGGAAGTAGAAGACCGCGCCGGAAAGGTTGAAGAACACCTGGAAGGTGGGATCATCCCTCGTCGCCCAGCCGAAAGCCACCGCCAGCAAGAGCATCGAGCGTAGGATGCCGGCGCCGGCCATTGCGGGCACCAGCGGCTGGAAGACGCCGACCAGGAAGTCGAGAACCGTTGCGACCGGCCCCATCTTGGCCTTGGGCGCGCCCGCGCCGCTGGCTGCGTTCACGCCCGGCAGCTTCACCATCGCCTGGTAGACGTCCACCACCGAGTTGCCGATGACGACCTGCGGCTGGCCGCCCACGGAGACCGTGGAAAGCACGCCTGGGATGGTCTTGATCTTGACCTCGTCGGCCTTCGCCGGATCGTTGAGGGTGAACCTGAGCCGGGTGGCGCAGTGGTGCAGGTGGGCCACATTCTTGGCCCCGCCGACGGCCGCGAGAATCGACTCGGCTGTCTTCTGGTAGTCCATTCCTGACATCTCCTTCGTTGCCGCGACCGCTCCCGGGCAACAAAAAAAGGACCTGATGGCGAGGCCACGCTTTCGCATGGCACATGCCGTCAGATCCTGCCCGCATTACCGGTTACGTGTCTGGTGTGTGCAGTCCTGAAGATAGACGGCCCCCCACGCCACTGTCAAGACATCAGAGGTCCGGGCGGTTGCCCGGAGATGGCTGCCAAGATCCGGTGCCGTGCGTCCCTCCCGACCGCTCAGCTGGTGCGTGGGGAGTACATGATCACGGCCACTCCAATCAGGCAGATCAGTGCGCCCGCGATGTCGTAGCGGTCGGGACGGAAGCCGTCCAGGGCCATGCCCCAGG
>NZ_JAPUED010000226.1 GCF_027492755.1 Micropruina sp.
TCGCCGCGGACGCCTGCGCCGGTTCGACCGCGGAGAACAACGAGGCCGCCCTGCACGTGATGGGTCTCTATCCGCCCCAACTGACGATCTCGGACACGGCGTCGATCCTGGCCGACATGTGAGCTGAGGGCCTGAGCAGCTGCCCTGATACCACCACTCCGGTGGCAATTCTGCGCTCTGCCGTCGGTCGGGGTTCGGCACCTAGCGTCGGCCCCGACGGGGGAGGGGATCATGGCGGAACCACAGGTGTGGGCGGACGGCACGGCCGGAACGGTGATCGGCGCCGCGGTGTGGAATGGGCGGACCGTACTGGCCACCGACTGGTCGGGCGGACGGCTGCACGCCTTCGGGATCGAGAACGGAGGCCTGGAGCCCTGGGGTGACGGCTACCACCATCCCGAGGGCATCGCGGTCCGCGGTGACGAAGCGCTGATCGTCGAACAAGGTGGTGTCCTGCTGCGGCAGAACCTGCTCGACCCCGGACGTGCCGGCGCAGTCGAGGTCGCCACCGGGCTCGGCGCACCGCACGGCGTGGTCTGGTCGGAAGACGGCGCGTCCGCGCAACTCAGCGACCGGACCGGACGCCTGCTCTCCGTCGATCTGGCCACCGGTGCCGTGGAGACCGTCGCAGGCGGACTCGCCGCACCGGTGGGGCTGGCTGTCGGCGCAGCGGGTGAGGCGTATCTCACCGAGCAGGGGACGGGTGCGCTCACCCGGATTGATCCGGACGGCACCCGCACCACTGTGCTCACCGGGCTGGTCGGGCCGTTCCTGCTGGCCTGGGCCGATGATGCTCGCACCCAGTTGCTGGTCACCGAACGTGCACCGGCTCATCGGGTCGGCCTGGTCGACCTCACCGTCCCGGCGCCGAACGTGCAGCGACTGGTCGGCAGAGGCATCACCCAGCCGTCCCAGGCGATCATCTGCCGCGACCGGCTGGTGGTGACAGGTCAGAACCGGCTGCTCAGCCTCGACGCTGCGGCAGGCCTCGAACCCGGGGTCCGGCTGGTGATTCCCGGCCAGCCGCTGTGGCCGGGTGCATGGGTCGACGCCACGATCGACACCGGCGTCACCGGCTACACCCGCGCCGATCTGGACATCGTGGTCGATCCGCCCGGGCTGGTCACCCTCAGCCCGCACCCGGCCGCCGACCTCGACCCGACGCGTCCGACGATTCGGCTGCTGGCCGGTGCCGAGACCGGCAGCACGCGGCTCGTCGCCCGCGAAACCGGTAGTGGGGCCGAGTTGGGTGTCGCCGACGTCCTGGTCGACTTCGCCCCGGTGCCGCCGCTGGACGGACCGCCGCAGTGGATCGACAACCCGACCGAACCACCGCTTCCGATGACACTGCTGAGCGCGGTGCCGGGTGTCGCCGATGCGGGCTCGTTGGTCCCCCGGGACGCCGCCGGCAACAAGCTGGCCAACTGGCGGGTGGTGGCGGTTCTGGTCGACACCGACGACGCCAAGTGGCCCACGACGGTCACCCCGACCGAGCCGGCGCCGACGGTCGCCACCGCGCAGGCGTCGTGGCGCACCGTGTTCACCGGTGCGAGCGGCGTCGACGCGTTCTATCGGGAAATGTCCGGGGGGCGGCTCGGCCTCACTCTGGTCACCGGCGGTGTGCTGGGCCCGGTGCACCTGGGTGGCAAATGGGCCGACTGGCATCAGATGAACGGCACGCTGTGGGAGATCAAGGACGACATGCTGCAGCGCATCGCCACCGCATTGCAGGGCACCCCCGGCCTGACCTGGACCGATGTCGACGCGATCTTCGTGATCGTCCGCTCGGCCAGCTCCACCAACTTCACCTGGCCGTTCGCCAAGAGCCGGCAGGTGACCATCAAGGTGAAGTCCGGCGGCAAGGACGTCGATCACAAGGTGGCCCGGGTCTGCATGCCGCATGACCAGACCAGCACGGTGAAGTTCACCGATGTGGCGGTGAGCGCCCACGAGCTGGGGCACACTTTCGGGCTCGACGACCAGTACATGCCGGCCACCGACCCGAACTTCACCGACGCCATGCGTACCCGCGAGCTCGGTCAGCGCGAGCTGATGGCACACGAGGACAACCTTCCGCACCTGGCGGCGAGGCACAAACTGCTGCTCGGCTTCCTGGATCCGGGCCAGGTGCGCACCTTCACCCTGGGCGTGCCGGAGTCGAATCAGATCGTCGACCTGGTGCCGGTCTCGTCCGGACTACCCCCGGCCGGACGCATGTCGGCGATCGAACTGCGGGTCGCGCCCGGCCTGTCGTGGTTCTTCGAACTGCGCCAGCCGGTGCCGGGGCTCCTCGGCGACCTCCACGTGCCGACGTTCGGCACCGGTCAGGTGATCGGCTACGACGCGATTAAGTACCGCAATCCTCCGGTGGTCGCCGACAAGCGCAAGCCGATCATCATGCTGATCGACGACGGCGACGGAGAGGGAGCGGCGCTGACCGCCAGCCAGGACTATGAGAGCCTCGAGGAGCTCAGTCCGAACCAATTCCAGCAGTTCCGCCTCGAGGTGATCTCGATCGCCGCAGGCGGTGCGCGGGTGCGGGTGGATGTGGGCAAGGGCAACCGGCCCGACCCGGTGCTGCTCAACAACAACGGCGAGAAGGGCGACTACAAGAGTCCCGACATCGAGGTGCGGAATGCGCTCAGCGACGCCGACAAGAAGTTCCTGAACAAGCCGGTGGTGGGCATCGTCAACCGGGTGGTGGCGTTCGTGCACAACGAGGGCGGGTTGAACGCACCCACGGTCAGCGTCCGGTTCAAAGCGCTGCCGATGAGCACCGATGACGCCGAATCGACACGATGGACGGACCTTCCCGGGCCGACCGGCACGCCGGCGGTCACCCATGATGTCGACGCCGGTGCCCGGGTCGAGTTCGAGGTGCAGTGGGTTCCGACCGACCAACGGCACCACTGCGTCCAGGCCCGGATCGACCGGTACGTGAGGATTCCCGGCGGGGTCGATGAACCGGACGTCGACAACAACCTGGCCCAGTCGAACTACTTCGACCTGATCTCGCAGCCGAAGTCACCCGCCACCCGCGAGCTGTCCGTGGTCGACGTGCACAATCCCTTCCCGTATCCGGCCGATGCCTGGATCGAACTGGTGCAGGACTCGACCCGGTACCGCAGCTATGTCGACCACCGCTGGCTGCACCTGCAGCCCGGCGAGACCCGCAGCGTCCGGATCGAGGTGGAGTCGAAGGCCACCTCGATCTGGGACGCGATCGAGGCACATTGGCCGGACGGGCGCACCTGGCTGCGCTCCTGGTTGCCCGGCGCAGGCTGTACCGCCAAGACCGGTTCCGGGGTCACCTTGGGCGTCTCCACGAAGGTCGAATCGCAGTTGCGGCTGGTCGAGTTCGGGCCCGGCCTGCTGCAGCTCCGGGTGGACGGCCCGCCGGGCGCGCCGTCGCCGTCCGAGGGTTCGGTGGTGGCGCTCGTCGAGTACGAGGACGGCACCACCGAAACCCTCGCCGCCGACCTGGACGGCTTCGGCAACGCCCAGTTGCGTCCGCAGCCGATCCCGGGCATCGCCCGGGTCTGGTACTCCGGTGCCCCTGCCTATGCACCGGTGGATTCCTGGGAGGTGGAGGTTCGGGGCTGAGCGTTCACATCTCGTCGAGCGGCTCGTAGGTCTGCGGATCGGGCGGTGCCGGCGGGTCGCACGCCGTGACCTTCAGATGGCGTCGCCACATCAGGTAGCCGATCGCGGTCAGCGTCAGCGTGGTGCCGGCCAGCATCGGCAGCGAGAACGCCACCGCCGGGGCCAGCGCACCGGCGATCAGTGCGTTGGCCACCAGTGAGACGAAGCTCTGCACCGAGGACGCCGCGCCGCGGCTGGCTGGGAACAGGTCCAGCATCGCCAGGGTCAGGATCGGGAACGCCATCGCGACGCCGAACGTGTACACCGGCAGCAGCAGCACCGCCCAGGGCAGCGTCTGGGCGGCGGGAATCAGCATCAGGGCCAGGTTGGCAGCGCCGGCGGCGAGGCTGATCCAGTAGCCGATGGTGGCGAGCCGGCGCCCGCTGATCTGGCCGGCGAGGCGTCCGGAGAACCAGGAGCCGATCACCATGCCCGAGATCAGTGGCACGAAGAGCATCCAGAAGTCCTGCTCACCCTTGCCGAGCAGGTTCACCACGATCATCGGGGCGGCCGAGATGTAGACGAACATGCCGGCGAAGTTGATCATCGCGGTCAGCGCCAGCCGGCGTCCGCCCGGGTCGGACCAGACGCTCCATAGCGAGCTGAACAGCGGTCCGACGCGCAGCTGCGTCCGCTCGGCTGTGGGGTGGGTCTCCGGCAGGAACAGGCCGACCAGGAGGAGCAGCACCACCCCGACCCCGGTGAGGAACCAGAAGATGCCCCGCCAGCTGCCGTGGACCAGCAGCCAGCCGCCGACGATCGGCGCCAGCGCGGGTGCGAGCCCGAAGATCATCGCGATCTGCGACATCACCTTCTGTGCCCGTTCGCCGGTGAAGACGTCCCGCACCATCGCCCGGCTGATGATCTGTCCGGCGCCGGCGCTCAGGCCTTGCAGGGCGCGTCCGACCAGTAGCCAACCCAGGCTCGGGGCGAGTGCGCAGGCCAGCGACGAGAGCACGAAGAGAGCACTGCCGACCATGATCACCGGCTTGCGGCCCAGCGCGTCCGAGAGCGGACCGTGGAACAGGCTCATCACCGCGAACGACAGCAGATAGACGCTGATCAACTGCTGGAGCGCGAGCGGCGAGGTGTCCAGGTCGATCGCCATCTGCGCGAAGGCGGGGAACATCGTGTCGATCGAGAACGGTCCGACCATGCCCAGCCCGGCGAGGATGGTCAACAGCAGCCATTGCGGCGGCAGCGCTCGATCGGACGTCTTCAACACCCGCGTCATTGTGGCAGGCCTCACCGACAAGTGAGGCGGGGGCTCGGCCGAGGTGGATGAGGCACACTGCTCGTTGTGAGGGGCGGCGGCATCCTGGGCAAGATCCGTGGGCTGCTGCGTGCCTACTCGGATGGCCTGTCGGCCGCGGGCTACCCGCAGGAGGTCAGCGGTAGTCCGAACACGGTGTCCATCGTGAGTGAGCAGTCAATGGTCGAGCCGCCGTCCGACCCCAGCGCCGAAGGCGGCGAGCACCACGTCCACGTCGTCGATGCGTCGCCGAAAGACGATCCCGCCCAGTAGCCAACGCCCACCACCGTGGTCGTCGGTCACTGCGCGACGACGGCACGTCCCTACGTTTTGCTCAGTCGCCCTACGACCCGGTATCACTCGTTCGCCGGTCCTGTGAGGCATCCGACCGGACGTCGCTCGCCGGCCGCTGATGCAGACCACTGATGGACTCCTTCTGAGCGGACATGTCGTCACA
>NZ_JAPUED010000227.1 GCF_027492755.1 Micropruina sp.
CTGTCGCGCGAAGACCCGCCCATAACGGTGTGCAGCCTCCGGATGGCGCCCGGCTAGGCTGAACGGGCCTGTTTCGAGGAGGGTCAACCGTGCCGCAGTGGCTCGAGAAGTTGAAGGAGAAGCCCGGGATCGCCCACCTGTGGCGTACCCAGGAGCGATTCACCGCGCGCATGGGGAATCAGTTCGCCGGTGCGATCACCTATTTCTCCATCCTGTCCGTCGTCCCGGTGCTGATGTTCGGCTTCTCCATGCTCGGCATGGTGCTGACCGTGCTGCGTCCCGATCTGCTGGACGCCGTCCGCAACCTGGTCACCGCAGAGTTCAAGAACGCTCCGCTGGGTAATCAGGTGATCGCCATCATGGAGACCGCGCTGAGCAGCTGGGCAAGTCTCAGCATCGTCGCCGCCGGCATCTTCGCGTGGTCAGGGGCGAACTGGGTGGCCAACCTGAAGAGCGCCATTCGGGCCCAGATGCGACCCACCCTCGATGTGGCTGAGCAGAAGTCGAACATCGTGGTTGAGACGCTGAAGAACCTGGGCATCCTGCTGGCGCTACTCGGCACGATCCTGGCCATGTTCGCACTCTCGACCGTCGCGACCGTGCTGACCGGCTCCATCATCGAATGGCTTCACCTGCCCACGACGGTCCTCACCGCCCTGCTCTTGCGCCTGGTGCCCATTCTGGTGAACATCGCCGTCGGCTTCGGGTTGTTCGCCTTCCTGTTCCGGGTGTCCTACCAGCAGCCGATCCCACGGCATGTCTGGCTGGTCGGTGCGCTGACCGGATCCATCGGTCTGGCCGTGCTGCAGATCGCCACCACCACGATCACGGGCATGTTCTCCAACAACGCCGCGGCGCGGATCTTCGGACCGATCATCATCGCGATGTTGTTCCTCAACCTGTTCGCGACCCTGATCCTGATGATCGCGGCCTGGATGGCCTCCTACGAACCGCCGCCGGTCTACCGTTCACCGCTGGCCAAGGACATCGCCGACCCGCCCGCCGAAATGGTGGATCCGCTGCCGACCGTGCGACGGGCGGTCGCTGAGCGTGGCATGCGGGTCGGACTCGGCGCCGGCTGGGTGCTGGGCGCCGCCACCGGAGTCGGTCTCGGCGCCGTCATCGCCGGCATGGTGGCCTGGTTCCGTCGCGTGACACACCGGTCATGAGCCCGCGTCCGGCCTCCGTGCGTGGCGGGGTCGACCCCTTCCACGTGATGGAGGTGCTCAAAGCGGTCGCCGCCCGGCGGCTCAGCCACGACGACGTGGTGCTGCTGTGTGTCGGACAGCCGTCCACGCCGGCACCCGCGCCCGTGCGGGCGGCCGCCCAGCAGGCGTTGGGCGCAGAGACGCTCGGGTACACCGAGGCCGTCGGCACCCTCGCCTTCCGGCGGGCGATCGCCGGCCACTACCGCGAGCAGTACGGCCTCGGCGTCGACCCGGACGCCGTGGTCGTCACCACCGGCTCCTCCGCCGGGTTCCTGCTGACCCTGCTGGCGGCTTTCGACGCGGGAGATCTGGTCGCGGTGACCCGTCCCGGCTACCCGGCCTATCGCAACGATGTGCTGGCAGTCGGATGTCGGCTGCTCGAGCTGCCGTGCGGCCCCGAAACCCGTTACCAGCCGAGCGTCGAGATGCTCGCCTCGCTGCCCGAGAAGCCCGCCGGACTGGTGCTGGCCAGCCCCGCCAACCCGACCGGCACGATCATCGGGGCCGACGAACTGGCCGCACTGACCCGCTGGTGCGCCGACAACGACGTGCTGCTGATCAGCGACGAGATCTATCACGGCATCAGCTTCGGACGCCCCACACACTCGGCCTGGGAGTACGGCCGGGACGCCGTCGTGGTCGGCTCGCTGAGCAAGTACCAGTCGATGACCGGATGGCGGATCGGCTGGCTGCTGCTGCCCGAGGCGCTGCGCCGTCCGGTTGAGTTGCTGCAGGGCAACCTCGCCATCTGCGCGCCCGCACTCTCTCAGGCCGCCGGCTGTGCCGCGTTCGGCCCGGACGCCCGCGCCGAACTGGACGCCCACGTCCGGCGTTACGCCGCCAACCGGGACATCCTGCTGGAACGGCTACCGGAGTTGGGCATCACCAGCTTCGCTCCGCCCGACGGCGCCTTCTACGCCTGGTGCGACATCGGGCACCTCACCGACGACTCGCAGGCCTGGTGCGCCGACGTGCTGGCCGCGACCGGGGTGGCCCTCGCCCCCGGCATCGACTTCGACCCGGTGGACGGCCACCGGTTCATGCGGCTGTCGTTCTGCGGCACGTCCGAGGAGATCGCCGAGGGGATCGATCGGCTGGTCCGCTACCTCGGCTGAGCTCAGCCCAGGAGGCTGGAGAGCGGTGCCGGCGGCGTCCCGGTGAGGTCGGCGACAGCGGTGGACACGGTGCTCAGGAATCCCAGTCGGGTCGCGGTGCCGAACGATGCGAGCAGCTCGGCGATCGGTTCGGGCAGCCCGTGCTCGACCAGACCCTGCACGTACACCTCGTCGCTGACATCGACCACCTCGACCGCGCTGCCACGGAGCCCGGCGGCGAGCGCGGCGAGATCGGCGGTGGAGAGCGCGGCCGGCCCGGTGATGTCGTAGCTCGCGTTGCCGGGACCCTGCACCAGGGCGGCCACGGCGGCTCGGGCGCAGTCGGCCCGGGTGACGTAGGCGTTCTTCCCGTCGCCGGCGTTGGTGACCAGTTGCCCCGACGCGGCGGCCTGCTCGATGGTGCCCAGCTGGCCCTCGGCGTAGAGCGCGTTGCGCAGGAACGTCCAGCCGAGACCGCTCTCTCGCATGGCCTGTTCGGTGGCCGCGTGGTCGGGGACGACCCCGGCCGGGTTCTCGGGTGTCGGTTCGGGGACGGAGGTGTACAGCAGGTGTGACACGCCGGCGTCCTTCGCCGCCGCAATGGCGCGACGGTGACCCTCGAGGCGGTCTCCGACCCGGTCGGTGGAGATGATCAGCAGCCGGTCGATGCCGGCGAAGGCCGCACGCAGCGAGTCGGCGTCGTTGAAGTCTCCGGCGCGCACCTCGATGCCCCGCGCGCCGTACTCGGCAAGGGTGCCGGGTGAGCGGGTGATGAGCACGAGCTGCTCGGGGCTCACCCGTTGTACGAGGGCCTCGGTGGTGAGGCGTCCCAGTTGGCCGGATGCGCCGGTGATCCCGTAGATGGTCATCGTTCGGCTTCCTCTCCTATTTGTAGTTGAAGTAGTTACGAATGGAAACGTAGTCGATTCAGTTGCGGTTGTGACACCATGGGCCACATGGCGGGACCGGTGAACACCCAGTTTGCGGTGGCGGTGCACTTCCTGGCCTACCTCGCCGGGGCGGGGCGCGGCCGTCCGGTGAGTTCGGACGAGGTGGCCCGCTCGGCCGCTGTCAGCCCTGTCTATCTGCGCCGGGTTCTGGGCCCCCTGCGGGCTGCCGGGCTGGTCAGATCCAGGCCGGGCAGTGGGGGCGGCTGGGAGTTGCGCCGGTCGCCGGACGAGATCGGCCTCGATGAGGTGTGGTCCATCGTCCAGGGTGAGCACGCCGTGCTCGGTCTGCACGGTCCCAGCCCGGACTGCCCGATCGGCGCCGGCCTGATCGGCGTTTTCGACGGCATCGAAGGACGGGTGACGGCTGCGATCGAGCGGGAACTCGCCGAGTGCACGATCGGTGACGTGTTGCGTCGGGCGGTCGGTACCGCCGGAGGCCATGCCGAGCGGCCGAACTCGCTGGTCGATCTGGTGGAGACCTAGTGGTCAGCGGGCGATGTCGGCCCAGCGGGCGCCGGTGATCGCTAGCAGGTCGTCCGGGGTCAGCTCGACCTGCAGCCCGCGCTTGCCGGCTGAGACGAAGATGGTGTCGAACAGTTGCGCCGTCTCGTCCAGGACGGTCGGCAGCGGGGTCTTCTGACCGATCGGCGAAATGCCTCCCACCACGTAGCCCGAGCTCCGGGACGCCTCGGCGGGCTTCGCCATCGCCGCCTTCTTCGCGCCCGCCGCGGCGGCGAACGCCTTCAGGTCGAGTTGACCTGCCACCGGGACGACGCCGACCGCCAGCGGTGGCCGTCCGAGACCGATGTCGACGACCAGCGTCTTGAAGATCCGCAGCTCGTCGACACCCAGCTCGCGCGCCGCCTCGGCACCGAAATCCCGGCTGTCGTCGTGGTGGGTGTAGCTGTGCAGGGTGAAGGAGATCCCCGCCGCTGTGAGTGCGTCGGTCGCGGGTGTCCCGCCCGCAGGTTTGCCGGCCACCCGTTCACCGTAGTGGCCGGGACACTAGGTTGGGGCCGTGGATGCAGAGGAGTTCCGGGCCCAGGGCCACCGGCTGATCGACTGGATCATCGACTATCGCCAACGCCTCGACACCCTGCCGGTGCAGGCGCAGGTCGCGCCCGGTGAGACCTCCGCCAAACTGCCCGAACACCCCGGCGAGCCGGACGGCTTCGAGGCGCTGCTGGCCGACCTCGACCGGGTGGTGGTGCCCGGGCTGACCAACTGGCAGCATCCGAGCTTCTTCGCCTGGTTCCCCGCCAACAGCGAGTACCCGGCGATCCTGGCCGAGCTGGTCTCCGCGGGCCTGGGGGTGCAGGGGATGAGCTGGGTGAGCAGCCCGGCCGTCACCGAGGTGGAGACCCGGATGATGGACTGGATGGTCGAACTGCTCGGCCTGCCGGACGCCTTCCGTTCGACCAGCGCGCGCGGCGGCGGAGTGATCCAAGGCTCGGCCAGCGAGGCCACGCTGACCTCGGTGCTGGCCGCCCGGTACCGGGCCACCGGCGGCGCGGTGAATGCCGATTCCGACACCACGAGACTGGTGGCCTATGCCACGTCACAAGCGCATTCGTCGATCGAGAAGGGTCTGCGGATCGCCGGCATCGGCACCGACCATCTGCGGATCGTGCCGCACGACGAAAACTTCGCGATGCGTCCGGACGCCCTGGCCGAGGCGATCGCGGCCGACCGGGCCGCAGGTCTGGTGCCGTTCTGGGTGTGCGCCACCGTCGGCACCACGAACTCGCTGGCCGTGGACCCGGTGCGCGCGGTGGGCGAGGTGTCCCGCCGAGAGGGATTGTGGCTGCACGTGGATGCCGCAATGGCCGGAATCGCGACCCTGTGCCCCGAACTGCGCTGGCTCAATGACGGCCTCGAACTGGCCGACAGCTACGGCACCAACCCGCACAAATGGATGGGCATCACCTTCGACTGCAACCTGTTCTACACCGCCGACCGGGTCAGCCTGTTGGGGGCGTTGAGCATCCTGCCCGAATACCTGCGTACAGCGGCCGCCGAGTCCGGTGCGGTGATCGACTACCGCGACTGGCAGGTGCCGCTGGGCCGCCGGTTCCG
>NZ_JAPUED010000228.1 GCF_027492755.1 Micropruina sp.
CCGACGGCTACGGGGTGCACCTCAACCCGCACAAATCGGACCCGATCCGGCTCGGCCCCGGCGATTCGGTGATCGTGCTCGCCGAGGACGAGCACTGAACCGCCGCTGATCGAGGTTGTCCACTCACCCTGGCGCAGGCGCTGGACGAGATCGAGCACTGACTCGCAACCGCTGATCGAGCTTGTCGAGATCCTTCTGAGGGGTCTCGACAAGCTCGACCAACGGTCCCTCCCCGGGCCCGTCCGTCATACCGGGTGTCAGACGGGCAGGTGCCGGGCCCACCAGTCCAGGATCGCCTCGAAGCGCTGCCGGCGATGCCACGGGGTTCCCGATCGGGAGAGCTCGTGGTTCTCGCCGGGGAACACCAGCAGTTCGGCGTCCACACCGGCCTGCTTCAGCTGGGCGTAGTAGCGCAGGCCCTGTGACAAGGGGCAACGCAGATCCTGCTCGGAGTGGATGACGAAGGTCGGGGTGGTCACCCGGTCGGTGAGCAGCATCGGCGACTGGGCGTCCAGCTGCTCCTTCGAGCCGTTGTACTGCTGCGGGAAGTACCAGCCGATGTCCGAGCTACCCACGAAGGACGCCGGGTCGAGGTAGCCGCGCTCCACGATGGCACCTGCCCAGCGATGGTGGTGGGCGATGATCCAGGCGGTCAGGTAGCCGCCGTACGAGCCGCCCATGATGCCGACCCGGGCACTGTCCAGCCCCGGCACCATCGCCATCGCGTGGGTGAGGAAGGCGAGCACGTCGGCGGCGTCCAACGATCCGAACGCGCCCTGGATCGCTCGGCCGTGCTGCGGCCCGTAGCCGGCCGAGCCGCGCGGGTTGCACATCACCACCGCGTAGCCCGCCTCGGCGTAGACCTGCGCTTCGTCGAAGAACGCCGAGGTGTACTGGGCGAACGGGCCGCCGTGGATCATCAGCAGCACCGGGTGCGGCCCCTCGCCGGCCGGCGTCACCACCCACCCGTGCACCGGGTAGCCGTCCGGTGCGGTGGCGATGAGCTCGACCGACGGCCGGATCTCGACCGCTTCCCGCAGCGCGGCGCCGAAATCGGTGACCGCCCGCACCGTGACCGTGGGGGCGTTCTCCCCGGTCAGCGGCTGACCGGATTCCAGCACCCCGACCTCACCGAAGCTGGTCGCGTCGCGGTAGGACGTCACCACCCGGCCCGCGGACGCCGCAACACCGGTCAGCAGCACGCCGCCGTCGATCAGCACCTCGACCCCGGCGGTGCTCACCCGGAGCAACTGCGACGCCCCACGATGATCGGTGATCGCCAGCACTCCGTCGCCGTCCGGCGCCAACTCGCCGGTGACCAGCACCTCCTCGGACGTGAGCCGCTCCGGTCCGTTCGCACCCAACCGGAACACGCCGGGCTGCGCGGCTACGTACTCCAAGCCCGACTCGCCCAGATCGGCCGCGGTGAACCAGATCGCGTCGCCCGCCAACACCGCTGAGCCCACACTCAGCGACCCGGTGGTGAGCCGGGTCGACTCGCCGCCGTCCACCGGCACCCGCAGCAGGTCGTCGATCAGGTTCTCCGGCTCGCCGGTCCGCCCCGCCACCACCAGGACGGCGCTGCCGTCGGCGGTGAAGCAGGGCGCATGGTGATCGGTGTCCGCGCTGGTCAGCTGACGTGCCATCGGGACGCCGTGGTCGCGCAGCGCATCGGCGCTGAGATCCTGTGCCGCACGTCCGACCGGACGCACCGGCGGCTCGCCGAAGACGTCCGGGACGTCGGTGACGAACAACTGGTTGCGGCGATCCCGGGACCAGCCGAGCCCGTTGGCCTGGAAGGCCAGCGTGGTGACGTGCCGCGGGTCCTCGTGCGCGGCGTCGACCCCGTCCAGGGTGCCGTAGCGGCCGTCCGCCGGTACCCGCGCGATGAAGGCGAGCGTGCCGCCGTGCGGTGCGAAGGCGAAGTCGGAGACGCCGAGCGGCTGGTTGGTCACGCAGACCGCCTCACCGCCGCCGCTCGGGATCAGATGCACCTGCGGCCGTCCGCTGGCGTCGTCGCGGAGGAACCCGATCAGTGAGCCGTCGGGGGAGAAGCGGGGCCGGCTGTCGTGCTGGCCGCGGGTCAGCCGTCGCGGGCCGGAGCCGTCCAGTGGCACCCGCCAGAGCTGGCCGACGTAGCCGTCGGCGTCGAAGTCGGGTCGGCTGGTGGCCACCACCGCCCAGCTGCCGTCGGGGTGCAGGGCCGGCGCCGAAACGGCGGTGAGCAGGGGCAACTGATCAGGTCGCATGACCAGACACTAAAGGATCCGCTGATCAAAGCCTTCCATCGTCGTCCCGGGCTTGATCCGGGATCTCTCCCCCTCGGAGATCCCGGGTCGGGGCCCGGGATGACGCGATGATCAGCGTTTCCTCAGCCAAGCCCGCACTAGCCGCCGCCCAATCCCCGGCACTCACCTCGACCACCCGAGGCGGCGTCCACTAGGTTCGTCCCCTACAGGCGAACTCGAAGGGGAGTGTGTCATGGCGTCCGGACGCGTGTTGGTTGTCGGTTCCTTGAATGCGGATCTGGTGGTGCGGACGGCCCGGATTCCCGGACCGGGAGAGACGGTGGCGGGCTCCGACCTGGTGATCGTGCCGGGCGGGAAGAGCTCCAACCAGGCCGCGGCGGTCGGCAAGCTCGGCGGCGACGTGGCGATGCTCGGCTGCGTCGGCGACGACGGCAACGGCGCGATGCTGGTGAAGAGCCTGGAGGACGCCGGGGTCGACGTCAGCCAGGTCAGGGCCCTGGAGGGGGTCTCCACCGGCTCGGCGATGATCGCCGTCGACGATGCGGGCGAGAACTGCATCATCGTCAGCCCGGGCGCCAACGGACGGCTCAGCGCCGACGATGTGAACGCCGCCGCCGACTTCTTCGCCACCGCCGACTCCTCATCGGTGCTGACGCTGTGCCTCGAGGTGTCGCTGGACGCGGTGAAGGCCGCGGCCCGCAACGCCCGCGAGCGCGGCGCGAAGGTCGTGCTGAACATCTCGCCCTACATGAAGGTGGGCGCCGACCTGCTCGACCTGGTCGACATCCTGCTGGTCAACAACCACGAGCTCGCCGACCTGACCGGCCAGGCCGAGTTCGACCCGCTCGGCGACTGGACGTCGGTGATCGAAGCCACCAACGCCGCGCTCGGCGCCTCCGGCCCCCGGACGGTCGTGGTCACCCTCGGCGCCCAGGGCGCCCGGATCATCGACCTGGACGCCGGCACCGCCTCGCAGCAGATCCCCTCACCGAAGGTGAAGCCGGTCGACACCACCGGCTGCGGCGACGCCTTCCTGGCCGCCTTCTCCTTCCGGATCGCCGCCGGCGACGACCTGGAGCAGGCGGCCGCGTTCGCCGTCCGGGTCGGCGCCTACGCGGCCACCGGCGAAGGCGCGCAGAACTCTTACCCCACCGCAGAGCAGCTCGCCAGCTGGACTCCGTGACGAATCGCTGACTTCGTTGGTCGAGCTTGTCGAGACCTGGGACGACCTGATGCTGGCAAGGGGTTTCGACAAGCTCAACCAGCGGAGGCCGCGTTGATCAGCGCTTCCCCGAAGGACGGGACACCGACCACCGTGGCGACGACCGGACTGCGCCGGCGTCCGCTCCGGTTCCGCGCCCGGCACGCCGTCGCAGTGTTCGCCGTCCTGATCCTGCTCTCCTACGGCATCTCGATGGCCGAGGTCTACAGCGCCCTGGCGCAGCGGCCGAAGGACTGCAACGTCCGGCAACTCGCCGCCGCCCCGGACGCCGCCACACCGGCAGGCTTCGCCGACCCGGACTGGCTGGTACAGCGGCGCGGAACCGTCAACGACGCCAGCTGCCTGAACCGCACCGCGGTGTACGGGGTGGCGCAGCCGACCGATGAGGCCGAACTGGGGAAGGCGCTGGCCTTCGCCCGTGAGCACGACCTGAAGGTGGCACCGTCGGGGGCCCGGCACAGCATGGGCGGACAGGCCTCGTGGCCCGGTGCGCTGATCCTCGACATGACCGCGATGAACCGGATCACCATCGATGAGGCGTCCGGCACCGTACGGGTCGGCGGCGGCGCGCTGTGGCGGCAGGTGCTCGAGGCGTTGCATCCACACGGGCTCTCGGTGACCGGCATGCCGAGCATCGATGTGCTGAGCGTCGGCGGCACCCTCTCGGTGAACGCACACGGCACCGACTTCCGCACCGGTTCGCTGGCCGGCACCGTCCGGAGCCTGCGTCTGATGAAAGCGGACGGCAGCATCGTCACCCTCGGCGCCGGTCACGATCCCGACCTGTTCCACGCGGTGATCGGGGGCTACGGGCTGTTCGGCGTCATCGTCGAGGCCGAGCTGGCCACGGTGCCGGACGAGCTGTACCGGCTCGAGCAGCGGGTAGTGGCCACCGCCGACCTGCCCGACGTGCTGGACGCGCTGGGGGCCGACGAGAACAACCGGCTGATGTCCGCGGACCTGGCCACCGCAGGCTCGCCGCTGCTGGACCAGGCGATCGTCTACACCCATGCGCGGTTCCCGGGTTCCGCGGACGAGCCGAGGCCCGAACTGCTGCAGGAGCCCGATTCGCCGCCGGCCCGCTTCCTGTTCAACCTGGCCCGGCACCGCGGCCCGGCCCAATGGCTGAAGTGGACGCTGCAACGCGACCTGATGCCCCGGTTGCGCCAGTGCGGCACGTCGCGCAACGAGGCGCTGCGTGCGGCCGAAGCCTGCCTGGTGTCACGCAGCCAGGCGATGTACAGCGACCTGAAACTGTTGCGCCACACGATCCCCCAGTACACCGACATCCTGCACGAGTACTTCCTGCCGCGGGACGCCCTGGTCCCGTTCCTGCGCGACACGGCCGCGGCGCTGCAGGACAGCCAAGCGGTGGCGCTGCACGCGTCCGTCAGAGTGGTGCATGCCGAGCCGATTCTGCTCGACTACGCCCGCGGCGACCGATACTCGGTGGTGCTGTACCTGAGCCAAGAGGTCTCCGCCGAGGGCAACCGCGACATGGCCGACCTCACCCGCACCCTGGTCGACCGGGCGCTGGCCGCCGGCGGCACCTTCTACCTGCCCTACCAGCAGCACTACTCCCGCGAGGACCTGGCCCGCGCCTACCCGCGGATCGACGAGTTCTTCGCGTTGAAGCGTCGCCACGACCCCGAGCTGCTGTTCATGAACAACCTGTACCGGCGATTCGCGTGAGCCGTTGATCGAGCTCGCCCCCGACCGCCGTTGATCGAGCCTGTCGAGATCCAGGGGTTTCGACAAGCTCAACCAGCGGTGGTCAGTTCGGTAAGCCCAGCCGTCGGCAGGAGTCGCTGATCATTCACGTCATCCCGGGCTCCGAACCGGGATCTCA
>NZ_JAPUED010000229.1 GCF_027492755.1 Micropruina sp.
CCGAAACCTCACTGAAACGCGGACAGGGTTCACCGGTAATCTGACCGGGTGACTTCTCAGGAACCCGAAGACACCCCGGACGACGCCGCGACGCCGGAGACCGAGCCGAGCCAGCCGCCGGTGCCGCCGGCCCGCCGGCCACGCACCCGCTGGATCGCCGCGCTGGCCTTCCTGGTGGTGGCGGGCCTGATCGCCGGCATCGCCTGGCTGCTGCGGCCCCAGGCGGAGAGTTCCGCGGTGCCGGCGGCGACGCCGCAGCAGGCGGTCGCCGGATACCTCGACGCCCTGATCGCCGCCGATGCCGACCGGGCGCTGGAATACGCGCTGAACCGGCCCACCGACACCAAGCTGCTCACCCACGGCGTCCTCGCCGAGTCGCAGCGGCTGGCCGCATTGAGCGTGGTCAACGTGCCGGAGGTCAACGGCGGCGAGACCGTGTCGGTGCCCGCCGAGGTGAAGTTCGGCGAGAAGGCCGCCACCCTCACCTTCTCCACCACCCACACCGAGGCCGGGTGGCGACTCGCGCAGGTCACCTCCACCATCGATCCGGGGCCGCTGCCCAGCGAACTGGGGGCCACCCTGAACGGGCAGGCGCTGACCGAACCGGCACACCTGGAGGTGTTCCCCGGCACGTACGTGTTCGCCGAGAAGCTGCGCCAGATCGCCTTCGACGGCAACCGAGTGACGGTGGACGCCGTCGGTGAGGACGTCCGGGCCGGCCTGAGCCCGGTGCTCACCGCGGCGGGCGAGAAGCGGGCCAACGCGACGGCGGCGGCCGCACTGAAGAAGTGCCTGGCCAAGCGCGACCCGGCTCCGAAGGGTTGCCCGAACAGCGTCACCATCGAGAAGGGCCAGAAGGTCGACGCCAAGTCGATCAAGTGGACCTTGGTCGGCGACCCGTGGAAGAACGCGACCTACACCCTCGACGTGGCCGAGCCGACCAAGGCCCGCGGCGCCACCAAGCTGAAGTTCCGGTTCCGCTGCACCTTGACCCAGAACGGCGAGAAGTACCAGGTGGATCAGTCGCTGCCGGCCGTCGACGTGCGCTACGTGGTGTCGGTGACCAACGCCAAGGAGCCGGTTGTCTGGCAACGACTCAGCTGACGACCCCGCGTCCGACCGGGCCGTCGTGCTGGGCGGCGGCGGACTCACCGGCTTGGCCTGGCTGCACGGCGTCCTGGAGGAACTACCGGAGGTGCTGGGTGACGCCGAGCGGGTGATCGGCACTTCCGCGGGCGCCCTGCTCGCCACCCGGCTGCTCGCCGGAGGCGACGCCGATGGGCTGCGTGACCACATCTGGGAACTGGCGGACGTGCACGTCGGCTCGATCGCCGGGCTGCAGCTGCTGGCCGCCCAGTTGTGGCCCAGTCGGCGGCACGCCCTGCGCTGGCTGGGACGCCGCGCCGGCCGCCCGGCGGCCCTGAGTGAGCCGGAGTTCGTCGGCCTGGTGGCCCGGGCGATCGGTACCACCCGCTGGCCGTCGTCGCTGATCGTGGTGGCGGTGGACGCCGTCGCCGGGCGTCCGGCCTATTTCACGCCCCGCTCGCAGGTCGAACTGGCCCGGGCCGTGGCCGCCAGCTGCGCGCTGCCGGGGGTGCTGCCGGCTGTGACGATCGAGGGCCGGCCGTTCCTGGACGGAGGTCTGCGCACCCCGGTCAATGCCGATCTGGCATCGGGTTGCGGGCGAGTGCTGATCCTGGCGCCGCAGGGACGATCGGTGCGTGGCGTCCGGCGTCCGGGAAACCAGGCGGCCCGGCTGCGGGCCGACGGCGCCGAGGTCGTGCTGATCGCCGATGACCATCCGGGGCTCGACGCGATGTCGGAGGCGGGCCTGGCCGGTGCCCGGGAACGCGGCCGGTACGCGGGCCGGAAGGCCGCCGCGGCCGTCCGCGAGCTCTACGTCAGCGGCGTCCGAGTGCGTGGTCGCGATGCTGGGTCAGCCACAGCCGGTGGCAGGTGATCACCACCGTCAGCCAGGCGATGCCGAGGCACCAGGCGGCCAGCACGTCGGTCAGCCAGTGGTGCCCCAGGTAGACCCGCGACATGCCCATCGCGAAGGCGTACAGCGTGCCGATGGTCACGGTCGCCACCCGGGCGAGGGTGCTGGTCAGGTAGGCCAGCAGGACGTAGACGACGATGCCGGTGATCACCAGCGAGTTCAGTGAGTGCCCCGACGGAAAGGACGCCGACGTTTCCGGCGGCGGGATGGACAACTCCAGCGGCGGCCGGGCCCGTCCGCTCAACCGTTTGCCGACCACCGTCATGGCCAGCGATCCGGCGACCGCGATCACCATCAGCACCAGCGGAGTCCAGCGTCGCCAGCGCAGCCACATCACCAGCAGCACGGCGGCGGTGATCGGCGTCATCCACAACGTGCCGCCCGACGCGCTGAACGCGGCGATCACCGCGTTCAGTTCCGGCGTCCGGACGCCGATCATCCAATCCAGCACCGGCTGGTCGATCAGGGCCAGGCCGGTGTCGCTGACCACCGACTCGTAGATCCCACCAGCCGCCCAGGTCGCCCCGGCAGCGAGCGCGCCCGCGACGGCCACCAGCAACAGGGCGGCCAGGTCGGCGTTGCGCAGCCGTTCGCTGAGCGCACCGAACACCGTCCGTAGCCAGCGTCCGACAGGGGTGCGCCAGGTGGTGAGGTCGCGATCGCCGATGGTGTGTTCGGGTTCGGCCGGCAACCTGGGAGGGGGCATCGGCCAAGTCTGCCAGGCACCCTCGTGCGGTGGCCGTGTGCCGCGTCCGCTGCGGAACCGGTTCGTTTCGCGCGGCGAGGGATTGTGTCAGGCTGTCCGGCAGTGGGTGTCGCGGTCGGCAGGGTCGCCGGAGCGCGGTCGCCGACCTCAGCCAACCTGTGAGGAGACGACATGTTCCGCAAGATCCTGGTGGCCAACCGGGGCGAGATCGCCGTCCGGGCGTTCCGTGCCGCGACCGAGCTGGGCATCGGTACCGTGGCCGTCTTTCCCTACGAGGACCGGCTCGCCGAGTACCGGTTGAAGGCCGACGAGAGCTATCAGATCGGTGAGGTCGGGCACCCGGTCCGCGCCTACCTGGACGCCGACGGCATCATCGCCGCGGCGCTGGACGCCGAGGTCGATGCGATCTACCCCGGCTACGGGTTCCTCAGCGAGAACGCCGGCTTCGCCCAGGCCTGCGCCGACAACGGCATCACCTTCATCGGGCCGGGCCGCGAGATCCTGGAACTGACCGGTGACAAGGCCAAAGCCATCGCCGCCGCCCGTGAGGCCGGGCTGCCGACGCTGCGCGGGGCCGACGCTTCGGACGACATTCCCACCCTGCTCGCCGCGGCCGAGCAGATCGGCTACCCGGTCTTCGTGAAGGCCGTCTCCGGCGGTGGCGGACGCGGCATGCGCCGGGTGGATGACCCGAAGACCCTCGAGCCGGCGCTGGTCGAGGCGATGCGCGAGGCGCAGGCGGCCTTCGGTGACGCCCGGATGTACCTGGAAGAGGCGGTGATCAGCCCGCGGCACATCGAGGTACAGATCCTGGCCGACAACACCGGCCAGGTGATCCACCTGTTCGAGCGGGACTGCTCGGTACAGCGCCGCCACCAGAAGGTGATCGAGCTCGCCCCGGCACCCAATCTCGACCCGGCCCTGCGCGACGCGATCTGCGCCGACGCGGTGAAGTTCTGCCGGCACATCGGCTACACCAATGCCGGCACCGTGGAGTTCCTGCTGGGTGCCGACGGCCGCTACGTGTTCATCGAGATGAACCCGCGGATCCAGGTCGAACACACGGTCACCGAAGAGGTCACCGACGTCGACCTGGTGTCGTCACAGATGCGGATCGCCGCCGGCGAATCGCTGGCTGACCTGGGCCTGCGGCAGGAGGACATTCACGTTCGTGGCCAGGCCCTGCAGTGCCGGGTGACCACCGAGGACCCCGCCAACGGCTTCCGGCCCGACACCGGGCGGATCTCGGTCTACCGCAGCCCCGGTGGCGCCGGCGTCCGGCTGGACGGCGGAGTGGTGTTCGGCGGCTCCGAGGTGGGCGCCCATTTCGACTCGATGCTGGTCAAGCTGACTTGTCGTGGACGCGACCTGCGGGCGGCCGCCCGGCGCGCCTACCGGGCGTTGAACGAGTTCCGGATCCGAGGCATCTCGACCAACATCGGCTTTCTCGAGGCGGTCATCTCCGACCCCGACTTCCTGGCCGGCCGCGCCACCACGTCGTTCATCGACGAGCGGCCGCAGCTGCTCACCCAGCGGATTCCGGCCGACCGCGGCACCAAGCTGCTCAAATACCTGGCCGGCGTCGCGGTCAACAAGCCGAACGGCGAATGCCGCACCACCCTGATCGCGCGCGACAAGCTGCCGGCACTGACCAAGCAGGAGCTGCAGACCCCGCCGCCGTCCGGGTCGAAACAGCTGCTGCTGGAGGAGGGGCCGGAACGCTTCGCACAGGCGCTGCGCAACCAGACCGCGGTCGCGGTCACCGACACCACCTTCCGCGACGCCCACCAGTCGCTGCTGGCCACCCGGGTACGCACCCGCGACCTGCTGCACGTCGCGCCGCACATCGCCAGGATGTTGCCGCAGCTGTTCTCGATGGAGTCCTGGGGCGGCGCCACCTACGACGTCACGCTGCGCTTCCTCAAGGAGGATCCGTGGCAGCGGCTGGCGAAGTTCGCCGAGGCGATGCCGAACATTCCGCAGCAGATGCTGCTGCGCGGCCGCAATACCGTCGGCTACACCCCCTACCCGCTCAAGGTGACCAACGCCTTCGTCCATGAGGCGGCGCGCACCGGCTGCGACATCTTCCGGATCTTCGACGCGTTGAACAACATCGACCAGATCCGGCCGGCGATCGAGGCGGTGCGCGAGACCGACCACGGCGTCGCCGAGGCGGCGTTGTGCTACACCGGCAACCTCACCTCGCCCGACGAGAAGCTCTACACCCTCGACTACTACCTGCGGTTCGCCGAGCAGCTGGTCGAGGCGGGTGCGCACATCCTGGCGATCAAGGACATGGCCGGCCTGCTGCGGGCGCCGGCGGCAGCGAAACTCGTCCGCGCGTTGCGGGAACGGTTCGATCTGCCCGTGCATCTGCACACCCACGACACCGCCGGTGGCCAGCTGGCCACCCTGGTCGCCGCCATCGACGCAGGGGTGGACGCCGTGGACGTGGCCTGCGCCGCCTGGGCGGGCACCACCTCCCAGGTGTCGATGTCGGCGTTGGTCGCGGCCACCGACGACACCGAACGGGCCACCGGCTTGTCGCTGCAGGCGGTCACCGACCTGGAGCCGTACTTCGAAGCCGTCCGGCTGCTCTACGCGCCGTTCGA
>NZ_JAPUED010000230.1:0-4047 GCF_027492755.1 Micropruina sp.
CTACTCCGAGCCGCGCTGGTCGGCCCGCTCCGGACAGGTGGTCGCCACCGAACGGGTCACCCTGCTCGGCGTCCCGATCGTCGCCGGACGCACCGTCTCCTACGGCCGGATCGACCCAGAAGAGTCGCGCCGGCTGTTCATCCAGTCCGCGCTGGTCGAGGGCCAATGGCACACCCGGCACCACTTCTGGGCCCGCAACGAGGCCGTCCGATCGGACGCCGAACAGCTCGCCGAGCGCACCCGGCGACTCGATCTGCTCGCCGACGACGCCACCCTGTACGCCTTCTACGACGCACGGATTCCCGCCGATGTGGTCTCGGTCGCCCACTTCGACCGCTGGTGGCGTGACGCTCGCCGCCGCGACGACCACCTGCTCGACCTGGCGCCCACCGACCTGCTCACCGACGACCGGGTGGACGCCGAGCAGTTCCCCGATCACTGGAGCACCGGCGAGCTCGACCTGCCGGTCAGCTACGTCTTCGACCCCGGCTCGGGCCACGACGGCGTCACCGTCGAGATCGAACTCGCCCAGCTGAACCGGGTGGCCGCGGACGACTTCGGCTGGCAGATCCCCGGCCTGCGGCAGGAGTTGGCCACCGAGCTGATCCGGACGTTGCCCAAGCAGTGGCGGGCCCGGCTGGTGCCCGCGCCGGACACCGCGAAACGTGCGCTGGCCTGGTTGGCCGAGCATCCGGTGGCGGGGGAGCCGCTGCCGGCCGGACTGGGCCGCGCGGTGCGGATGCTCACCGGCGTCCAAGTTCCCGACGACGTCTGGCGGATCGACGCCGTCCCGGATCATCTGCGGGTCCGCTTCGTGGTCACCCGCGACGGTGAGCAGGTGGCCACCGGCAAGGACCTGCCGGCGCTGGCCGAGCAGCTCGGTGCGCAGGTCCGGCAGGAACTCAACGCCGGCGCCGCCGAGCACACCCATGCCGGCGCCAAACAGTGGGACTTCGGCACCATCGCCGAACGGGTCGAGGGCGCGGTGGTCGGCTATCCGGCCTTGTCGGATCTGGGTGAAGCGGTGGGCGTGACGGTGTACGCCACGCCCGACGAGGCCGTCCGATCACACCTGCGCGGCCTGCGCCGGCTGGTGGTGCTGACCAGTCCCGACCCGACCAACTGGGTCGTCTCGCGACTGAGCAACCCGGTCAAATTCGCCCTCGCCGCGTCGCCGTACCCGTCCGTGCCCGCCCTGCTCGCCGACGCCCGGCTGGCCGCGGCCGGCGCCCTGATCGGGACTTCCGGCCCGGCGCGGTCGTCGAACCCTGCGTCCGGTGACCCGTGGCTGATTCGCGACCCGGACGCCTTCGCCGCCCTGCGCGACCGCGTCCGTACCGATACCGCAGATCGGATGCTGGCCATCGTCACGACCGCCGGTGAGGTCCTGCAGCGCTATCAGCGGATCCAGCTGGCGCTGCCCTCGGCGCCCGCACCGGTGCGCGCCGACGTCACCGAACAGCTCGCCGGACTGGTCTATCCGGGTTTCCTCGCCGGCACGCCGGAGCCGCACTGGTCGCGGCTGCCGCGCTACCTGCATGCGGTCGAACTGCGGCTGACCGCGGCCCGCAACAATCCGGGACGCGACCGGGCCGGCGCCGAGGTGATCGAGCAGCTCGAGGACGAGTACGCCGCACTCTGCGCCCGCTATCCGGCCGGCCCGCTGCCCACGGACGTCGCCGAGGTGGGCTGGCTGCTCGAAGAACTCCGGGTCAGCCTGTTCGCACAAACCCTCGGGACGGCCGCGCCGGTCTCCGCCAAGCGCGTCCGGACGGCGATGAGCCAGGTGACGCTGCCCTGAGGGCGCGCTGATCACGCCCGCTCCACCGTCATACCGGACTTGATCCGGGATCCCTCCCGCCGGAGATCCCGGGTCGGAGCCCGGGATGACGTGAATGATCAGCGCTTCCCTACGTGCATGACGGCGATCGTCTGCCGTCGGGGGCTACTCCGCAGGAGTCTGATATCGACCCCAGAGAGGTCGCTGATCGGCCTCAAGGCGGTGTGGTCATGCCTTGGCTCACCGGTGCGGTTCAGCACTCTGGGGTCGATATCAGAATGGGTCCGCCAGTACCGGTTCGGCATCGCCGGCGTACGCCGTCGGCGTAGTCACTCGGTGGTTCGAGCCGCTCGCGCTAGGGTGGCCGGGTGATCGATCCCCGGTTGCTGTACACGTTCAACCCCGAGGTCTGGTCGAGCCTGGACGGCGTCCGTCCGGTGCTGATCCACCTGTTCGAGGGGTATGTGGACGCGGCCGCAATCAACCGCAACCTCGGTGCCCACATCCTGCAGAACTGCGAGCACGAGATCCTGGCCGAGTTCGACCACGATCAGCTGCACGACTACCGCAGTCGCCGTCCGCAGATGGTCTTCGACACCAACAGCTGGGTGTCGATGAAGGACTTCTCGCTGCTGCTCTACAAGGTCATCGACGCCGCCGGAACACCGTTCCTGCTGCTCGTCGGCCCCGAGCCGGACAGCCAGTGGCGGCGGATGACCCAGGCGGTGCTGGGCATCGCCGAGCGGCTGCATTCGGCCATGCTGCTGACCGGCAGCGGCGTGCCGATGGCGGTGCCGCACACCCGTCCGACCCTGGTCACCTCGCACTCCACCGACTCGAAGCTGGCGACCGGCAACCCGCTGTGGATCGACCGGGTGCAGATTCCCGGCAGTTTCTCGGCGGTGCTGGAGTTCTGTGCCGGCCAGGTCGGGCTGACAGGTCTCGGCTTCGTCGCGCATGTGCCGCACTACCTGGCCCAGTCGACGTTCCCGCAGGCGACCGCGGCGGTGCTGCGGCGGATGAACGAGGCCGCCGGCCTGCAGATCCCGCTGGGCGATCTCGACGAAGAGGCCGAGCAGCAGCTGGCGACGATCGCGGCCGAGGTCGAGGAGGACGCCGAGTTCCCCGCCGTCCTGGCCGCGCTCGAAGAGCAGTACGACCAGCTGTCGGAATCGGGCCGGACGTCGGTGCCCACCGCCGATGAGATCGGTGCCGCGGTCGAGCAGTTCCTGGCCGAACAGGACGACTCGTCCAACGGGCAGAACTGACGTGCCACGCACCGCCGCCGAACTGGTGGGGTTGCTCGAGCTCGAACAGCTCGACACCGATCTGTTCCGCGGCCCGCAGCCCGAGACGCTCCGGCAACGTTCCTTCGGCGGACAGGTGCTCGCCCAGGCTCTGGGTGCCGCGTACCGCACCATGGCGCCCGAGCGGGTGGCGCACTCGCTCAACGCCTACTTCCTGCGGCCCGGGTCTCCGGCCAGCCCCATCCTGTATGTCGTCGAGCCGACCCGTGACGGACGTGCGTTCAGCCAACGCCGGGTGGTCGGGCGGCAGAACGGCCGTCCGATCTTCTCGATGGTGTGCTCGTTCCACATCGACGAGGGCGGCTTGGACCACGCCGATCCGCTCCCGGTGGGCGTCCCGGCACCGGAGGATTGCCGTCCGGCCGCGGACGTGCTGGGGGAGCGGTCCGCCCAGACCGCCGAGTTCTGGGAAGCCGAGTGGGGCGCCCTGGACGTCCGCTACGCGACCGAGCCGTCGTCCGATCGACCAGGGCCCGCCCAACTACAGCTGTGGATCCGCACCGAGTCACGGCTGCCGGACGACCCGCGACTGCACCAGATGGTGCTGGCCTACCTGTCCGACATCTCGCTGCTCAGCGTCAGCACGCTGACGCACCCGGTGGAGTTCATGTCGTCGCGGATGCAGGCCGCCTCGATCGACCACGCGATGTGGTTCCACCGCCCGGCCCGTGCCGACGAATGGCTGCTGTACGACCAGACCTCGCCGTCGGCGTCCGGCGGCCTGGGCTTCTCCCAGGGCCGGCTGTTCACCGCGGACGGCGTCCTGGCCGCCTCCTGCGCCCAGCAGGGCCTGATCCGTGTCCTGGACGCCTGACCTCGAACCCGGACGACAGACGCCTCAGGGCGGTGGCAGCAACCCCACCTTCGGGGTCTCGCCCAGTTCGGCGGACTCGTCGTCGGTGAACAGCCGCGACCGGATCAGGAACCGGAAGCCGGTGGGTCCCTCCAGCGAGAAGCCGG
>NZ_JAPUED010000230.1:4147-5314 GCF_027492755.1 Micropruina sp.
AGCCGCGACCGGATCAGGAACCGGAAGCCGGTGGGTCCCTCCAGCGAGAAGCCGGCGCCGCGTCCGGGGACGAGGTCGATGGTGAGGTGGGTGTGCCGCCAGTAGGCGAACTGGTTGGCGCTCATCCACACCTCGACCAAGTCGTCCGCTTCCGGCTCACCCACCGAGCCGGGCTCCCGGACGTCGATCGTGCCCAGCAGGGTGTCGGCGTCCGAGGTGAGGAAATCCCCCTGGGGGTAGCACATCGGCGACGAGCCGTCGCAGCAGCCGCCGGACTGGTGGAACATCACCGGTCCATGCTCACCGCGGAGGCGGCGGATCATCTCCGCCGCCTCCGCGGTCACGTCGACGCGTGAGACGGTCATCGGGTCATCCGGTGCATCAGAAGAACCCCATCGCCTTCGGCGAGTAGGACACCAGCAGGTTCTTGGTCTGCTGATAGTGGTCGAGCATCATGGCGTGATTCTCGCGTCCGATGCCCGACCCCTTGTAGCCGCCGAAGGCCGCGTGCGCCGGGTAGGCGTGGTAGCAGTTCGTCCACACCCGGCCGGCCTGGATGTCACGACCGGCCCGGTAGGCGGTGTTGGCCTCGCGCGACCACACGCCGGCACCCAGGCCGTACAGGGTGTCGTTGGCGATCCGGATCGCGTCGTCGTAGTCGTCGAAACCGGTGGTGGCGACGACCGGGCCGAAGATCTCCTCCTGGAAGATCCGCATGCTGTTCTGGCCGGTGAAGATGGTCGGCGCCACGTAGTAGCCCTCGGACAGGTCACCGCCCAGGTCGACCCGCTCGCCGCCGGTGACGATGGTCGCGCCCTCCTTGGTGCCGATGTCGATGTAGGACAGGATCTTCTCCAGCTGATCGTTGCTGGCCTGCGCCCCCATCATCGTGGCGGTGTCCAGTGGGTTGCCCTGGACGATCTTCTTCACCCGCTCGGTGGCCGCCTCGAGGAACGAGTCCTTGATCGAGTTCTGGATCAGTGCCCGGCTCGGACAGGTGCATACCTCGCCCTGGTTGAGGGCGAACATGGCGAAGCCCTCCAGCGCCTTGTCGTAGTAGTCGTCGTCGGCTCGGGCCACGTCCTCGAAGAAGATGTTGGGGCTCTTGCCGCCGAGTTCCAGGGTGACCGGGATCAGGTTCTGGCTGGCGTACTGCATGATCAGCCG
>NZ_JAPUED010000231.1:0-1526 GCF_027492755.1 Micropruina sp.
CCGGCCCGGAGCAGCATGCCGACGATCAGGGTGCCGAGCCAGACGAACACACCGTTGAGCAGCGTGTGGGTGGGGCGGCGCATGGCGAGCAGCGCGATCGTGGAGGCGGCCAGCGCGACGACGAACGGCCACGCCGTCACGACGATGCCGAGGAGCGCCGCGCCCTCGGCGTGCGAGAGCCGTCCGACGGTGGCGAATACCAGCACCACAAGCAGATCAATGCCCAGCGTCGTCCACCACTTCATGGCACCAACCCTACGATGAGGACATGCCGCTGCTGGGAACCGAGACCGAGTACGGCATCCTCGCGCCGGGGCGTCCGGACCTGCATCCGACGGTGCTCTCCGCGGCCGTGGTCGACGCGTATGCCGGCTCCGCAACGCTCTCGCGGGTGGATCCCGATGACCCGATCCCGATCGAGGACGCCCACAACCGGTTCCTCGGCAACGGCGCCCGGCTCTACGTCGACCACGCGCACCCGGAGTACTCCACGCCTGAGGTGACCTCGCCACGCGCCGCGCTGCTGGCCGACCTGGCCGGTGACGCGATCGTCGCGCGGGCTGCCGTCACGGCCGGCGAGCGGCTGGGGACGCCGGTGCGGGTGTTCAAGAACAACACCGACGGCAAGGGTGCCTCGTACGGCTACCACGAGAACTATCTGTTCGACCGGGCGACGCCGTGGGATCGGATCGTGGAGGGCATGCTGGCGTTCCTGGTGACCCGGTTGGTGTTCACCGGCGCAGGACGGGTCGGCCTCGGCCAGGCCAGTGATGCTCCCGGATTCCAGTTGTCCCAGCGCGCCGACTTCTTCGAGACCATCACCGGCCTGGAGACCACGGTGCGGCGTCCGCTGGTGAACACCCGGGACGAGCCGCATGCCGACGCCCGCCGTTGGCGCCGGCTGCATGTGATCGCCGGGGACGCCAACCGGTCCGAGACGTCCACCCTGCTCAAACTGGGGACGGCGTCCGCGGTCGCCGCGGCGATCGATGCCGGTGCGCTTCGTCCACCGCTGTTGGCCGATCCACTGGGTGCCGTCCGGCTCGTCAGCCGTGATCCAGCCTGCGAGACACCGCTGGAACTGATGGATGGACGCCGGCTGACGGCGATCGAGATCCAACGCGAGTATCACGCCCAGGTGACCGCCGCCGGCTGCGGCGACGCTGAGGTGAACGCCTTGTGGGAACGGACCCTGGACCGGTTGGTCGACGATCCGCTGACCTGTACCGAACTGGATTGGGTGGCCAAGCTCACCCTGATGGAGAGCTTCCGTCGCCGCGATGATCTCCGCTGGGATCACCCACGTTTGGCACAGCTGGATGTGGCCTGGGCCGACCTGGACGGGCGGGCCAGCCCTTATGCCGCGCTGGTGCGAGCCGGACGGATGCCTCGGCTCACCACGGACGCCGAGGTCGAGCGCGCCGTTACCGAACCACCGGAGGACACCCGGGCCTACCTGCGTGGACGCCTGGTGGCTGAGCGGACGTCCGAGGTGCTGGGCATCGACTGGTCGTGGATCCTGCTGC
>NZ_JAPUED010000231.1:1626-5297 GCF_027492755.1 Micropruina sp.
TCGAGATCGGTGACCGGCTCGAACTGCGGGACCGGCATCGCCTTGCCGTTCTCGTCCAGCGCGACCATCACGAAGTAGCAGCTGGTGGTGTGTCGCCGGACGCCGCTGAGGATGTCTTCGGCCTCGACCCGGATGCCGACCTCGATGGACGTCCGGCCGGTGTAGTTGACCGAGGCCAGAAAGGTGACCAGTTCGCCGACATGCACTGCTCTGCGAAACCACACGCCGTCGACGGCGGCGGTCACGCAGTAGTGCCGGGCGAACCGGCTGGCGCACGAGTAGGCGACCTGGTCGAGCACCTTGAGCAGATGCCCGCCATGCACGTTGCCGGCGAAGTTGGCCGTCTCCGGCGTCATCAGCACGGTCTGCGAGAGGGTACGGGGCGGGAGTTCGTCCGTCACGGGACAACTCTAGGACCGGCGGGCACCGACCGGAACTGGCGCCTGATGAGCGAGAGCGCACCATCGAGCCAGCGTGGACCGAAAAGAACCGTCCCCTGTCGTGCGAATCTCGCATGCCGGGGGACGGTTCTCTTTGGTTCGAAACTCGCACGTCGAAGAACCGTCCCCGGAGGTTCGAGATTCGCATGCGGAAGAACCGTCCCCCGTCATTCGATGAGGTAGTCGTAGCGGACGCCGCTGGGCGGGACGGTGGGGCTCACTTTGGTGCGGTGGGCGGCCCAGACGTGCAGGGTGCCGTCGATCCAGCGGGCGGCTTGGTAGCTGCGTTGGACGAGGAGGCCGCCGGTCGGCACTTCTTCCTCGGGGATGAGGAGGGCGCCGTCGGGGCCGCCGCCGAGGAGATCCGTGACGCTGTGCACGAGGCGGCGTCCGTCGATGTCGAGGACAGAGCCGCGGGCGAGGACCACCTGTTCAGTGGGGCCGGGACGGACCGGGATGAGGGGGATCCAGTGCGGCGGGGGACCCTGGGCGAGGTGGTAGTCGGGTGCCGGATCGGGATCGCCGGGCGGATCGGGTGGTCGCGTCGAGCTCAGCGGCAGACCGGTCTGCAGCGGCGACTCGATGGCCTGCTCGATCGCCCAGCCGAGGTTCGCCTGCTCGTCGCGGGCCAGCAGCACCTCTTCCACCACCGGTCCGACCAGGGGTTTCGCCAGTCGGGGCGCGACGTACAGCAGGTTGCGGATGGTTGCGCCCTCGGGTTCATTGGCGTCGAAAGGCATGGCGTGCTGGAACACGCTCCAGCCGCGGGCCGAGGTCGCGTTCGGGTCACCGACGTGCCGCAGCAGGGTCCGGACGCCGAACGTGTCGGTGACCACCAGCGACGACGTCCGCACCAGAGCGCCGACCGGCAGATCGACGCCGATCACGAACCAGTCGTTGCCGTAGCCGGAGAGGGTTTCGATGAGCAGCACCTGGGCCAGGTCGGTCTCCGCGGGCTGCAGCGCGGCCAGGTTGAGGTTGCCGTCCTCGAACTCCCAGAACCGGCGGGCGGGCAGTCCGGGCGCGGTGACCGGTGCGGGCATCACCGTCCGGACGACGGCGGGGCCGGCTTCGCTCGGCTTGGTGCCCAGGTTCACCTCGCCGTTGACGTCGAACTCGTACCAGTCGAGCACGTCGCTGTCGTAGCGGTGCGCGGTGAGTGTGGTCTCGTCGAACGGGCTGTCGCCCAGCCGGGCCGCCATGGACGCCGTGTGCTCGAACCGCGCCGGCTGCCAGCATTCAGCGGTTGAGTCCACGTCGTCGAACAGGTCGGCCACCAGGCGCAGCCAATCGGCGCAGGCGGCCCGCAGTTCGGCCACGTCGCCGGGGGCCACGGTTTCGTCGATCCGGGGTTGCGGACGGCCGGCCAGCTCGGCGCGCAACCGGCGTCCGTCCAGGCTTCGGCCACCGTGCAGGCGGGCGTAGCCGGCGGTGGCGGCGTCCGCGTCGGCCAGCACGTCGTCGCCGTAGAGAGGGACGGCGAACGCGCGCAACAGCGCCGGCGCGTAGTCGCGGGACACCGTCTGGCCGGCCAGCAGACGGAGGAACAGCCGTCCGGTATCCACGCCGAGCCGCAACCCGGCCAAGGTCGCGGACGCCGACGGCAACGGCGATCCCGCCTTCTCGATCAGCGTTTCCAGCGGGGCGGCCAGCGCGGCGAAAGTGGGTGCCTGCATGGCGGTGTTCGGCGGGATCGGGCCGGCGACGAATCGGGTCGGTTCCGCCGCGACGCCACGCCAGCGGGCCACCACCGGGGTGCCGCCGTCCTGACCGGCGAACTCGCCGAGCTGCCACTGCCGGGCCAGCAGCCACAACGGGTCGTGCACGGGCGCGGTCGCGCCGACCGTGACGTCCGGGCGCAACGGATCGGGTTCGAGGCGGGAGTAGCTGGTGATCGACGCCATCTCAGCCCCCTGCCGGATCGAACACGTGCGGGTTGGTCGACGGCACGTCCGCCTCGGTGTTGAAGGCGAGCACGGACGCCGGCAGGTACTGCCGGACCGCGCCGAGCGCTTCGGGCGGCACCGCGCGCAGGTGCGCCAGTTCGAGCGTCTCGATCAGCACCTGATTGAGACTGCCGACCGTCCACGGCTCGCCGGGCACCGGCGGCACAGCGAGCAGGATCGCCTGCGGCGCCATCGACTCGGGCGGGTCGTAGCGGAACGCCACACCGGTGGTCTGGGTGTCGGATGGCACCACCTCCGCCCATTCGTCGAGCAGCAGACCGGACAGGGTCCGCCCGGGCGCCAGCAGTTCACCGCCGATCAGCAGCAGCGAACTCGCACCGTCCACATAACTGCTTGCCGGCAGGGCATTCCAGGTATCACCGGGGGCGTACGGCAGCTGTGCCACCGTGAGTCGCAGCGGCTGCCCGCCGAACGCCTCGGCCTCACGCAGCGCGATCCCGGCACGGGCCAGCGGCTCCCGGACCCGTTCCATCCGGGTCAGCCAAACCTCAGCGGCCAACGGAGCGTTTCCGGTCAGCGCCGGATCGTCACGAGACGCCACCAACTGATCGATTCCGATCGGCACGAATCGGGGGACCGCCACGAACCCCGGTCCGAGCAGGGCGCGCGCCTCGGCCAGCAGTCCCTCGACATCGTCGGACGGCGCCGGCTGAAAGGCCAGGCGTCCCGCCAGATCGGCCCGTACCCGAGCGGCCGCGGCGTCCCAACCCGATTGTGCGGACGGCAGCCCGGCCTCACCGACGCCGAACGTCCAGGACGCCACGACCGCATCCCGCAGGTCGTCCTCGGAATCGGCGGCCAGGGCCGCGTCGAGGACGGCGACCACCTCGGTGACCCGTTGCCGAGCAGCGGCCACCCGGGCCCTCAACTCGACCACATCGGTGCCCCCGATCGGGTCGGCGTGCGGCGGTTGCAGGGCGGCGCCGTCCAGTGGTTTGGCGGCGGTGATCAGCGTCGCCAGTGACCCGCCGAGCTCGAGGAGCGCCAGCAGGTCGGCGTCCGGTAGGAGTTGCGCGGTCTCCACCACGGCACCGGACGCCAGAGCGGCCCGGGCGGCCAGTTCGCGCAACCCGCCCTCGGTGCTGGCCAGGTGGACGAAGTCGGACGCCGTGAGTTGCAGGTCGGTCCACGGCACCGCGGTCGAGGGTTCGCCGGCCAGTGTCACGGTGTGTCCGGTGGCAGGGCCGAGC
The DNA here is from genome assembly GCF_027492755.1 of Micropruina sp. Taxonomy (GTDB): domain Bacteria; phylum Actinomycetota; class Actinomycetes; order Propionibacteriales; family Propionibacteriaceae; genus Micropruina. The sequence goes on from NZ_JAPUED010000231.1 coordinate 5,224, forward strand.
ATTGACCCTAGCCAGGCGTCCAGGGCCGGTTCGGCGGCGACGCGGGCGGAGATCCCGGGGCGGAGCCCGGGATG
>NZ_JAPUED010000232.1:0-2059 GCF_027492755.1 Micropruina sp.
GCACTGGGTCCGTCCCCCGGTGTGCGGATTTGGAACGAAAAGAACCGTCCCCCGACGTTCGACGTCGCTCCGGCGTGCGGATTTGGAACGAAAAGAACCGTCCCCCATCGTGCGACGTCGCCCCACCACCTCCTTCCGGACTGCGCTCGAGGGCACGTGGGAGCGTCTCGACCGGCGGGTACCGCGCGTTGAACTCGTCGAATCCCGGGTCCGACCGGCGCCCGGTTGCTACCTTTCTGGAATGACTTCGGCGCGCGGCTGGAGCCGTCGATGACGACGGCGGCGCAGTTGCCGCGTCCGGCGTTCGCCGATGCCCTCGCGCACCTCTCGCCCGGCTACTTCGCGCTGGTGATGGGCACCGGTATCGTCTCGATGGGCCTGCATCTGGCCGGGCTCGAGGGGGCGTCACTCGCCCTGCTGGTGATCGCGGCGGTCAGCTACGGCGTGCTGTGGGTGCTGTATCTGTGGCGCGCCGTCCGCTATCGGACCGAGATGCTGGCAGATCTGCGCGGTCCCGAAATGGCGTTCGCCTACTTCACCGTCGTCGCCGGCACCGACGTGCTCGCCGTCCGGCTCGTCCAGCAGGGACTCATCGACATAGCGATGCCGCTGTTCTTCTTCGGCGCGCTGCTCTGGTTCGTCTTCGGATATGTGCTGCCGTGGCAGGTCTTCATGACGCGCGACGGCAAGCCGATCCTGGCCCGAACCAACGGCACCTGGTTCATCTGGGCGGTGGCCAGCCAGTCGGTCGCCATCGGCATGGCGCAGGTGCAGCCGTACCTGCCGGGGGAGACCCGCTGGGTCGGCCTGGTCGCGGTGATGTCGTGGTCGGTGGGCGTCGTGCTCTACGCGGGCGTTGCGATGCTGGTGCTGCTGCGGATCATCCATTTCGGCATCACCCCGCGCGAGTTCGAACCGCCGTACTGGGTGGCGATGGGCGCGATGGCGATCGCGGTGGTCGCCGGCAGCAACATTCTCGGTATGCAGTCCACGCCGATGGTGGACGCCACCCGCAACCTGATCGCCGGCACCGTGGTGGTGTTCTGGTGCTTCTGCGTCTGGCTGATCCCGATGCTGGTCGGCGCCGGTGTGTGGCGGCATTTCGTGCACAAGGTGCCGCTGACCTACGTGCCGACGCTGTGGTCGATCGTCTTCCCGCTGGGCATGTTCGCCGTCGCCTCGATCAGCCTGGGTCGGGTGGACCGGCTCCCGCTGGTCGAAGTGGTCGGCGACGGCGCCCTCGTGGTGGCCACCATCGTCTGGGCGGTGGTGTTCATCGCGATGCTGCGGCGAATGGCCCAGGTCGCATGGGCGAGCCGGACGCGTCCACCCGCTGGTTGAGCCTGGCGGAACCGAGGTCGGACGCCCGCGCGGCGCGACCCCGTCATCCCGGGCTCCGACCCGGGATCTCGAACCGGGTCTTGGCAAGGTTGGCGGGCTAGCCCGGCAGCGGGACGGTGAGTACCCGCTCGATCTGCGCCCGCAGCGTGCCGGCCATGTCCACGTCGGCGGGGGAGAGCAGCCACTGCACCTGCAGCCCGTCCATCAGCGCGACCAGCGTGCGGGCCTGACCGGCGGGGTCGACGCCCCGCGCCAACAGGCCGGACGCTTTCGCGCGGGTCAGCGAGGCGGCGATGTCGGCGACGGTGCCGCGGTAGCGGTCCACGAAGTACTCGTGCGCCGGATGATCCGGGTCGGACGCCTCCGCCGACAGCACGGCGAACAGGGCCACCAGATGTGGCCGTTCGGCGTTGTGCCGGGCCAGTTCGACGAGAGTCGCCAGCGCGCCCAGCCCGGTTTCATCGGTGTCGGCGCCGGTGAAGCGGGCGGCGTCCTCGGCGTCCCGGCGCTCCAGGACGGCCTTCAGCAACGCCTCCTTGGAGCCGAAGTGATGCAGCAACCCGGTGCGGGAGATGCCGGCGGCCTCGGCCAGCTCCAGGATCGTGGCGTGCCGGTAGCCGACCCGCGCGAACAACTCGGTGGCGGCGGTGATGATCCGCTCGCGACGCAGCCGTCCGCTGGCGTAGCCACCCTCGCGTCCCGCCACCGGCGCGTCCCT
>NZ_JAPUED010000232.1:2159-8461 GCF_027492755.1 Micropruina sp.
GCCGAGCCATCCAGAATTCGACGCAAGTGTACATATTCGCTTAGGCTGATGACAGTTCTTCCTCGCGCCCGGACGGGCGCCCGCACACACCTTCTTCGGAGGATCGGTTGACCGCCGTGACCACACCGTCCCTCGCCAGCAAGGCCGCCCGCAACGGCGACCTGCTGGTGTTCGGAGCCAACGGATTCGTCTTCGCCTCATGGATGTCCCGCGTTCCCGATGTGAAGCAACTACTCGACATCACCGCCGGCCAGCTGAGCCTGCTGCTGCTGGCCATCTCGATCGGCTCGCTGTGCGGTCTGCCGTTGGCCGGGCGGATCGCGCACCGGCTGGGCGCGTCCACCACCGTGCGGCTGGGTGCCCTGTTCGCACTGCCCGGGATCGTGCTCGCCGCGTTGGCCGTCGAGATGCGTGCGCCGCTGCTGATCATCGCGCCCGCCATGGTGCTGATCGGATTGGGCATCGGCGTCTGGGACGTCGCGCAGAACCTCGAGGGCACCATCATCGAGCGGGCGCTGGGCCGGGCGATCATGCCGTGGTTCCATGCCCTGTTCAGCGCAGGCACGGTGGTCGGCGCCCTGATCGGCGCGGGGCTGACCTGGCTGCGGGTGCCGATCGGCATCCACCTCCCGGTCGCGGCCGTGGTCACCTTGATCGCCGTCTGGTGGGGCACCGGGCGGTTCCTGCCCGCCTTCGACGAGGACGCCGGTGACCACGCGGCGGCCGCCGCCAACGGGCGGTCGCCCTGGCTCGAGCCGCGCACCCTGCTGATCGGCGTCATGGTGCTGGCCGCCGCCTTCACCGAGGGCGTCGCCAACGACTGGCTGGCGCTCGCCTTCGTCGAGGGATACGGCCTCGACAACTCGCTCGGCGTGGTCGCCCTCGCGGTCTTCCTCGCCTTCATGACCGGCGGGCGCATCGCCGGCGCCCCGCTGCTCGATCGCTACGGACGCGTGGTGGTGCTGCGGCTGCTGTTCGCCGCCGCGGTGGTCGGTTGCCTGCTGGTGGTCTTCGGATCGCCGTGGCTGGCCTTCGTCGGTGCCGCGATCTGGGGCGTCGGGGCCAGCCTCGGCTTCCCGGTCGGCATGTCGGCGGCGGCGGACGACCCGGCCCGCGCCCCCGTCCGGCTGAGCGTGGTTTCCACCATCGGCTACGGCGCGTTCCTCACCGGCCCGGTGCTGATCGGATTCCTGGGCGACCACTTCGGGGTGCTGCGGGCGCTGCTGGTGGTCGGCGCCGTCTGCCTGGCGGCGATCCTGGTGGTCCCGGTGGCTCGCCCGTTGTCGGCGTCCGAGCAATCAAAGGAGAAGCTGTGACGGACACCGCGAACCCACGGGTGCTGTTGCTCGACATCGACGGCACCCTGCTCAACTATCGGACCGAACTTCCGCCCAGCGCTGCGGACGCCGTCCGGCAAGCGAGGGCGCGAGGCCATCGCGTCTACCTCTGCACCGGACGCAGCCGCGCGGAGATCTATGACCATTTGTGGGACCTCGGCGTCGACGGACTCATCGGCGGGAACGGCAGTTACGTCGAGGACGCCGGACAGGTCGTCTTTCACCAGGTGCTGGACGCCGCCGTGGTCGCCGAGGCCGTGGAGTGGCTGGTCGCCGAAGATCTCGGCTTCTACCTGGAATGCAACTCCGGGCTGTACGCCAGCGATCACCTGCCCGAGAAGGCGGCGGCGCTGCTCGACGGGGGAGCGACGCCGGCGAACGTGCAGTTCATCCGCGACGCCATGCCCGACCTGATCTACGGCACCCGGTCCGGACGCGACGACGTCAACAAGATCAGCTTCGCACTCCATCCGGATGTTGATCTGGACGCCCTGACCACCCGCTACGCGGGACGGGCTGCCATCAACAGCTGGAGCATGACCGGGACCCGTGATGAGTTCGGCGAGTTCGGCCAACTCGGCATCCACAAGGGGGCTGCGATCGAACGGCTGATCGGCCACCTGGGTGTGTCGGCCGACGACCTGATCGGCTTCGGCGACGCCCGCAGCGATCTCGGCATGTTCGCCGCCTGCGGCACGTCCGTGGCGATGGGCAACGCGCCGGACGAGGTGAAGGCCGCCGCGACCCTGGTCACCGACCACGTCGACGCCGACGGTCTCGCCAACGCCTTCCGCCGCCTCGGCCTGATCGCCTGACGCACGTCCGGGGACGGTTCTTCCACGTGCGAATTTCGCACGTCTGGGGACGGTTCTCGCACCTTCGAATCTCGCACGTCTGGGGACGGTTCTTTCACGTTCGAAAATCGCATGCAAAAGAACCGTCCCCGGATGTGTGATCAGAGCAGCATCAGCAGGGTGCCGGTGACTATCAGGCCCAGTCCGAGAGCGGATCGGCGAGTGAGTCGCTCTCCCAGGAAAACCCAGGCGAAGGCGACGGTGAGCACGATGCTGGTCTTGTCGATCGGGACGACGACGCTGGCCGGGCCGTCTTGGAGCGCCCGGAAGTAGCACAGCCAGGATGCCCCGGTGGCTACGCCGGAGAGCACGATGAAGAGCAGGTCGCGGCGGGGTGTCTGGCGCATTCCGCGGTGCTCGCCGGTGACCAGCGCGACCACCCAGGCCATCACCAGCACCACGCCGGTGCGGATCGCGGTGCCCAGGTTCGACTCGACGTCGGCGATGCCCACCTTGCCCAGAATCGTGGTGAGCGCCGCGAACACGGCCGAGCCCAGTGCGTAGAGCAGCCAGCCCCGACCCTGGGTCGAGACGTTCCCGGCACCGCCCCCGCGCTCGATCATCAGATAGGTGCCGATGCCGATCACGGCGATGCCGGTGAGCCGGGTGGTCAGATCCTCGGTCTCGCCCAGCAGCACGATGGCGAACAGCACGGTCAGCACGATGCTCGACTTGTCCACCGGCGCCACCTGATTGACGTCGGCCAACTGCAGGGCGCGGAAATAGCACAACCAGGACGCCCCGGTGGCGAGGCCCGACAGCACCAGGAACCACACCGTCGGCCCGGACAGGCTGCCGAGCGTGTTCTGCGAGCCGACGATGAGAACCACCAGCCAGGCGAACACCAGCACCACGATGGTTCGGATCGCTGTCGCCAGATTGGACGGGGTGTGCCGGATGCCGACCTTCGCCAGGATCGCGGTCAGCCCGGCGAAGACCGCCGAACCGGCCGCGTACAGCATCCACATGTGACGACTCGTCCGTTCCTCGGTGCTCCGGTCGTGAAGCAGCGTATGCCTCGATCGCGGCACGCCCCGCGCTGGCCCTGATGGTGAAATCAGCAGACGGAGAAATCGCCTCCTGGCTGGTCGCCGCAGTGACCCGAAAGGGTGTTATCCCGTACGGCGGCCGGCACTAGCGTCGCATCCCGTCACGGGAGAGCGAGGTGTGAGGTGCCGGTCGGACGCCGTTGGCTACTGGTTGCCGCCTGCCTGCTGCTCGCCGGTTGCGGCACCGCCGAGGACGCCGCGATCAGCACCGTCCAGGACGCCCGATCGGCGGTCGTGGTCGCCCAGCAAGCCGTCCGGCTGCGCCTCGATACCCGGGCGACAACGCCGTACACCCAGGTGGTGCTCGACGACAGCCTGGACGCCGTCGGCGCCGCCGAGCAGGAGCTGCGCGACTCGTCCGAACCCGATAGAGCTCGGACGGCGCGCGCCCGCGTCGTCCTGAACGATGCGAACACCGTCCTGGACGAGCTCGCCGACGCCGGCGCTGACCAGATGAGCAAGGCCGACCTGGACCGGCTCACCGAGCTGGTCGGACGACTCGATGCCGCATTGGCGGAGCTGCGCCGATGAAGCGGTTGTTCGCGGTCGCGCTCGGCGTCCTGACCGCCATCGGTGGCTTCCTCGACATCGGCGATCTGGTCACCAACGCCGTCGTCGGCTCACGGTTCGGCTGGTCGCTGGCCTGGGTCGTGGTGGTCGGGGTGGTCGGCATCTGCCTGTTCGCCCAGATGGCCGGACGCGTCGCCGCGGTCAGCGGACGGGCCACCTTCGAGCTGGTCCGCGAACGGATGGGGCCCCGGCTCGGGTTGGCGAACCTTGCAGCGTCGTTCCTGATCAACCTGCTCACCCTGACCGCCGAAGTGGGCGGCATCGCTCTGGCCCTGCAGTTGGCCAGCAGCGTGCACTACCTGCTGTGGGTGCCGGTCGCGGCGCTTGCGGTCTGGCAGGTGATCTGGCGGGTCGGGTTCGACGTGATGGAGAACGTGACCGGACTGGTCGGGCTGTTGCTGGTCGGTTTCGCGGTCGCCTTCTTCCTGCTCGGACCGGACTGGACGCAGCTCACCGACCAGCTGTTGCAGCGCGCCCCACACGGCGAGTCGCCGGCCACCTACTGGTTCTACGCGGTCGCCCTGTTCGGGGCGGCGCTCACCCCCTACGAGGTGTTCTTCTTCTCCTCCGGCGCGGTCGAGGAGGGCTGGTCGTCGGAGGATCTGGCCCAGTCCCGGCTCAACGTGCTGGTCGGCTTCCCGCTCGGCGGCCTGCTGTCACTGGCCATCGCCGGCTGCGCCGCGCTCACCCTGATGCCGCTCGGTGTGGAGGTGACCACGCTCAGCCAGGTGGTGCTGCCGGTCGCCGAGGCGGGCGGCCGGGTGCTGCTGATCGCGATCATCCTGGGCGTGGTGGCGGCCACCTTCGGTGCCGCGCTGGAGACGACGCTGTCCACCGGCTACACGTTGGCCCAGTTCTTCGGTTGGAGCTGGGGCAAGTTCCGGGCGCCCGCCGAAGCCGCCCGCTTCCACATCACCATGATCGTCTGCCTGCTGGTCGGGGTGGCGGTGCTGGCCACCGGCGTCGATCCGGTGATGGTGACCGAGATCTCGGTGGTGTTCTCGGCGGTCGCGCTGCCGCTGACCTACCTGCCGATCCTGATCGTCGCGAACGATCCCGACTACCTGGGCGACCAGGTCAATCCGCGGCTGCTCAATATCGCCGGCCAGGTGTATTTCGTGCTGATCCTGGTCGCCTCGGTGGCCGCGATCCCCTTGATGATCGTCACAGGAGTGGGCCGATGACAAGCCACGATGCCCTGTCCCACCCACCGGTCCATATCGTCGGGCAGCTGGTGGACGCCCGGCTGAGCCTGCTGGATCGGCAGGTCGTCGACGTCGACGGCCGGCCGGTCGGGGTGCTGGACGACCTGGAGCTGACCGATGTCGCCTCGCCGCTGGAGCCCGGCACACCACCGCCGGAGGTGACTTCCCTGGTGCACGGGCCGATCGTGCTGGAGCGGATCTTCGGCGGACGCCGTCCGGACGCCCACCTGCTGCGGATCGGCTGGGATGCGGTGGCGAAACTGGGTCCGGCGATTGAGCTCGCTGCCCCGGCGTCGGAACTGCCGACGTCCTGGGTGGAGAGCTGGCTGCGGGACCGGGTGATCGTCCGCATTCCCGGGGGCCGGCATGTTCCTCGGTGACCTGGTCGCGGCGCCGGTGCTGCAGGACGGTCGTCGGGTCGGGTACGTGGCGGACGTCCGTCTGCTGGTGCCGCCGCACACACCCGGGCAGCGAGTCGGTACGCCCCGCGTCTACGGCATCGTGGTCTGCCCGCGACGCACTGCGTCGTTCGTCGGCTACGAGCGCACCGGGGTACGCGAACCGCGGCTGCTCGCCGCCTTCTTCCGCTGGAGGGCCCGCGGCAGCTTTCTGGTGCTCTGGCCCGACCTGGCCAGGGTGGGGGAGAACGGTGTCGACCTGCGACTGGACGCGCGCCGCTGGTCGGCCGACCTCGATTCCCGACCTCAGCTGTAGGGACGGCGCTGGCGCCGGCGAACCAGGGCCAGCGGCAATACCAGCCACAGCAGGAAGAACACCGTCAGCGACGCGACGCCGGTGACGATCCCCGCGGTGAGGCCGATCACGACACCGACCACCAGGGTGGCCACCAGCCCGGTGGTGAGCGCCAGGCAGACCAGGCCCGCCTTCGCCATGATCGTGCCGAGGTTCACCAGCAGATCCTTGTCATGCCGGCGGAACAGCAGGCGATGCGCCGTCACCGGCGCCAGCACCAGTCCGGTCGCGAGCGCCGCCAACAACACCGCGGCGAGGAAGACGCCGACCAGTACCGGGTCGATCTCGGCGAACCGGGACTGGAACGGCAGGATCAGCAGAAAGCCGCTGAGCAGCTGGATGCCGGTCTGGGTGACCCTGAGCTCCTGTAGCAACTCGCCCCAGTTGCGGTCCAGCCGCTCGGCCGGCGTCTCGTTGCGTTCGGACGCCGGCAGTTTCGGTGGCACGATCTCGTCTGGTTCGGGCGGCTCCATCCCAGCCACGTTACGCCGCACCTGCCCTGGCGGTCCTCGCCCCAGAGGCTGCACCGGACTC
>NZ_JAPUED010000232.1:8561-16835 GCF_027492755.1 Micropruina sp.
CACGTTACGCCGCACCTGCCCTGGCGGTCCTCGCCCCAGAGGCTGCACCGGACTCGCGAGGACGCCCGGCCATGGCTTGTCGGGTCGTCCTGCGCGTCCTCGGCTCAGGGCCGCAGCATGACCTTGATCGCCCGGCGGGAATCCATCGCGGCATAGGCTTCGGCGACCTCGGACAGTGGCAGTTGCAGGTCGAACACCGGTCCGGGATCGATCGCGCCGCTCCAGACCAGGTCGAGCAGCTGAGGCAGGTAGGCCCGGCAGTGTGCCGGACCACCCTTGATGCCGACGTTGCGCCAGAACAGCTCGTTGACCGGCAGATCGCCGTGCGGGACGCCGACCAGGCCGATGTTGCCGCCGGCCCGGACGCTGGCGATCGCCTGCAGCCGGGAGCCCTCGGTGCCGACACACTCCAGGACGCAGTCGGCGCCGATCCCGTCGGTGAGCTTCTTGACCGCCTCGGCGCCGGCCTCGTCCCGTTCGGCGACGATGTGGGTCGCGCCGAACCCGCGGGCCAGTGCCTGCCGGTCGGCGTGCCTGCTCATCGCGATGATCGTCGGCGCCCCGAGTTGCGCGGCGGCCAGGACGGCGCACAGCCCGACCGCACCATCGCCGACCACCGCGACGCTGGTGTCCGGACCGACGCCGGCGCTGACCGCTGCGTGCCAGCCGGTGCACATCACGTCCGAGAGTGTCAGGATCGCCGGCAGTTGCGCCTCGGTGGGCACGCCGGGGGTGACCACGAGCGTGCCGTCGGCGAACGGGATCCGGATCTTCTCGGCCTGGCATCCGGCGTAGTGGGCGCCGTTGAGGCAGTTCGCCTGGGCGCCCTTGCGGCACACCGGGCAGGTGTTGTCGCCGGGGTTGAACCCGCCGACCACGAAGTCGCCCGGCCTGACTGTGGTGACAGCGTCACCGACCTGCTCGACGACACCGCAGAACTCGTGGCCGATCGGCGTCGGCCGGGGCACCGGCGCGATGCCGCGGTGGCGCCACAGGTCCGACCCACAGACGCAGGTGGCGACGGTGCGCACGACGGCGTCCGTGGGCTCGAGGATCTCCGGATCGGCGCGCTCCTCGAAGCGGACGTCGCCGGCTGCATGAATGACTGCTCCGTACATGGCTCTAGCTCACTACATCGGAGGCCGTGATGGGAGGCCCTGACAGGGCTTCTTTCAGACCCTCGGGACGGCTCTCACCGAGAGAGCCATGTTTTTGGCCGGCGTGGCACGCGGGGACGGTTCTTTCCGTACCGCTCTCGCCGCCAGCGGAACGAAAAGAACCGTCCCCTACTCCCTCGTGGAAGGGGGAGCCGCGCGCATCCGAAACATCAGGATCGGACCTCGGACGGTGCCCGATCCCGATCGCTGTTTCAGCCCTGCGCCGCTGCTTGCGCGGACGCCTCGTCGCCCGGCACGTCCCGGCTGTCCCGAGCGACCCGACGAGCCTGGCGCTTGTTCCGCCCGTTCTGCCGCCAGTTCTCCAGCAGGTCGTAGAGCACCGGCACCAGGATCAGCGTCAGCAGGGTGGACGACACCAGGCCGCCGATCACCACGATGGCCAACGGCTTGGAGATGAACACGCCGCCACCGGTCAGGCCCAGCGCCATCGGCACCAGGGCGAAGATGGTCGCCAGCGCGGTCATCACGATCGGCCGGACACGCAATCGCGCGCCGGCGGCGATCGACTGCTCGATGTTCGAGCCCGATTTCCGTTTCTGGTTGATCAGGTCGATCAGCACGATCGCGTTGGTCACCACGATGCCGATCAGCATCAGCAGGCCGATCATGCTCGGGATGCCTAGGGCGGTGTCGGTGATCAACGACAATCCGAGCGCGCCGGTGGCGGCGAACGGAATCGACACCAGCAGGATCATCGGCTGCAGCAGCGAGCCGAAGGTGGCCACCATGATCAGGTACACCACGGCCACGGCGACCACCATCGCCAGGCCGAGCTGGGCGAACGACTCGGCCTGCTGCTGGGAGACGCCGCCGATCCGTACGGTCACACCCTGCGGCAGATCCAGCGAGGCGATGCCGGCGGTGATCGCAGCCGTCGTGGCGCCCAGGTCGGAGGACTCCGAACTGCCCGAGATGGTCGCGGCGCGGATGCCGTTCACCCGGGTGATCGTCGACGGCGCCTGCACCAGCTTCACCTTCGCCACCTGATCGAGCCGGACGGGGTCGGCGGTGGCGTCGGCGGCGGCCTTGCTGGCGTCCTGGATCGCCTCCTGCTTGGCCTGGGCCTCCAGCGACTTCGTCCGCTGCTCGGACGCGGCATCCAGCTGCTGGTCGATCTGCTTCACGCCCGACTTGGCCTGGGCCTGGGCGGCACCGATCTGGGCGACCTGTGCTGCCGCTCCCGACACCTGCTGGGTGAGGCCGTAGATGGTGGCCGGCAGGGGGGCGCAGATCGGGTTGGTGGGGTCGGTGGGGCAGATCGTCGCCAGCTGCTTCTGCGCGGTCGCCAGCTGCTTCTGCAGCGACGACAGCTTCTTCTTCGCACTGTCCAGCTGCTTGGTCAGATTGGCCTGGGCCTTGGCGGCCTGCCGGCGGCCCTTCTTCATCTCGGCCACCTGGTCGTTGTAGGCCTTGGCGGCGTCCCGCTTCGAGTCGGCGGCGAGCCTGTCCGAACGGGCCTGCACCTTGTCGGCGGCGTCCGATTTGGCGTTGCCGTTCATCACCTGGGTGACCGGCAGCTTGATCCCGCGGAGTTCGTCGATGCTCTGTACCGGCTTCTGTGAGCGCAGGTAGACGTTCAGCGTCGTGTCGCCCTGAGCCAGGGTGCCGATCAGCTGGCCGCGCACGGAGCGGGCGACGGCCTGCCCGATCGAGGCCTGGGTCATGCCCAGATCGGCCGCTTTCGAGTCGTTCACGGTGACGGCCAGCATGTCGCGGGCGTCAGCCAGGTCGCTGGTGACGTTAGTCACCCCCGGGACGCCCTCCATCATCGCCGCCACCTTGTCGTTGGCGGCCTGCAGTTGGTCGGGATCGGAACTCTCGACGTAGACCACGACGCTGGTCGCTTCGTTCCCGGTGCCGATCGAGACCTCCACCGTTCCGACGTCGGAGCCGAGTCCGGCGATCTCCTTGCGCAGCCGGTCCGCGGTCACCGACGCCGTGGCATCCGCCTTGAGCGGCACAGTGAAGGTGGCCTTGTTGGTATCGGAGGGCGCTGCCAGGAACACCGTCGAGGAGGCACCGCCGATGGTCGTCGAATAGGTCTGCACATCGGGATCGTTGCTCAGCAGTTGCTCGATCTCCTTGGCGGCCTGATCGGTCTGCTCGAGACTGGTGCCCGAGGGCAGTTCCTGGGTGATCGCCAGGCTCTCGCTGCCCATGCTGCCGATGAAGTCGGTCTTCAGCCGGGGCACCAGCGCGATCGTTCCGGCGAAGATGCCCACTGCGATCAGCAGGGTGAGCCAGCGGTGGGCCAGGCTCCAGTTCAGCACCGGCAGGTAGCCCTTCTGCAGCCAGGTGTCCTTCTCCTCGGCTGCCGCGGCCTGCTCTGCGGACCGCCGCTGCTGCTTGGCGGTGGGCCTCATGAACCAGGATGCGAAGACCGGAATGACGGTCAGCGACACGACCAGCGAGGCGAGCAGGGCCACCACGGCGGCGACGGCGAACGGACGGAAGATCTCACCGGCCTGCCCGCCGACCAGCCCGATCGGCAGGAACACCGCGACGGTGGTCAGGGTCGACGAGGTCACCGCGCCGGCCACCTCTCGGACGGCGTTGGTGATCGACCGGCGTCCGAACTCGCCGTAACTCTGGTGCCGTTTGATGTTCTCGATCACCACGATCGAGTCGTCGACGACCCGCCCGATGGCCACCGTCAGTGCGGCCAGGGTGAGGATGTTCAGGGTGAATCCGCCGACCCACAGACCGATCAGCGCGATCAGCAGCGACAACGGAATCGAGATCGCGGTGATCAGCGTCGGCCGCAGCGAGCGCAGGAACAGCAGGATCACGAAGACGGCCATGGCCAGGCCGATGCCGCCCTCGACGGTCAGGTCGTGGACGGACTGCTCGATGTAGGGGGCCTGGTCGAAGACGGTCACGAAGCGGGCGTTGTTGCCGAGCGAGCGCTCCAGGTCGGGGAGCTTGGCGTTGATCTCGTGAGCGACGGTGACGGTGTTGGCCTCCGGGGTCTTGGTGACCGACAGGGTCAGCGAGGTGCGGCCGTCCACCCGGGAGATGCTGGTCTTCTCGACCGGCTGCTCCTTGACCGTGGCGAGCTTGCTGAGCCGCACCGGGCCATCGGTGCCCTGCACCATCAGGTCGGCGATCTGCTCAGAGGTCGAGTAGGTGGTGCCGGTCTGCACGTCGAGGTTGGCGGTGTCGGTGCGCATGGTGCCGGACGGGATCGCGGTCGAGTTCGCGGCGAACATCTGGCCGATGATGGTGGGGTCGACGCCGTACTTCTCCAGCTGCGACTGCTTGTAGGTGATGACGACCTCGTGCTCCTCCTTGCCCGAGACCGCGACGTCGCGGACGCCGGCCAGCCCCTTCAGTTCGGGAACAACGGTGTCGGTCACGTGCTGGGACAGCGTGTTCAGGTCCTGGTCGGAGGAGAGGGCGAGCAGCACCACCGGGATGTCGTCGGTGCCGCCGGTCATCACCCGGGGGTCGACGTCGTTCGGCAGGGTGGCGGCGATCGAGTCGATCGCGCTGCGCAGCTTGTTGGCCATGTCGTCGGCGGACAGTCCGTAGTCCCATTGCACCGAGACCTGGGAGACGCCGCTGGAGCTGGTCGAGGTGACGTCGGTGACGCCGTCCACCGCCTTCACCGCGCCCTCGATGGGCTTGGAGACCTGGGCCTCCACGACGTCCGGTGCGGCGCCGGCGTAGACCGTCACCACGCTGCCCCGGGGCACGTCGATGGAGGGGATCAACTCTTGCTTGAGTGCGGTGGTGGAGTAGACCCCCAGGCCGATGGTGAGCAGGCTGAGCAGCAACACCACAGTGCGATGGGCGAGGCTGAGCTTGGTCAGGCGGAGCACGGATTCCCCTTCGTCGGCCTCCCGGAGCCCGGGCGGAACAGGTGACCGGAGCGGGTCACGTCGGTTAGCATAGCTCTAACTATTCGTACGGACGAAAGCGATTCCTGGTGCGCTCACCCCAGTCGTTCGGACTCGAACCGGAGCGGGCAGCGCTGGCCGCCGACCTGATCGAGTTGAACATGCAGGTCCACGACCGGGCGATCGGCATGGTCGGGCCGATGCTGCCCCCTCCGGACCTCACCATGCAACAGTTCCGGGTCCTAGGGCAGGTTGTCCGGCGTCCGGGCATCTCCGGCAATGAGCTGGGCGGGCTGCTGGGGGTCAGCGCGCCGACTGCGAGCGGCTTGGTGGAACGCCTGGTTGAGAAGGGCCTGATCGCTCGCATCGACGACGCCGACGATCGGCGGATCCGCCGGCTGCACCCGACCGAGGCGGGTCGCGACCTGATGCGCCAGATGGACTCGATGTTCGAGCGGATGCTGGGCGTCGTGCTGCAGGTGCTGTCCGCCGACGAACTGGAGGTGCTCTGCCAGAGCGCCCGGACGATGCTCGTCGCCCTCGACCGGGTAGCCGAGCGTGCCGCCGGGACCCCCTCTAGCGACTACTAGCGGCTCAGCCGACGCGCCCGGGTGAGGGCATCCAGCTTCTCCGGATTGTTGACCATCAGGATCTGGGTGATGCGCCCGTCGGCGACCACCACCTGAATGGCGGACGTCACCTGCTCGCCGGCACGGGTGAGCCACCCCGGCCACCCGTTGACGACGGCGCGTTCCAGTTGCGAGGCGATCGCACCGTCGCCGGCCTTCGCCACGACGCCGAGCAGGAAGCGGGCCACCGGGTCGGCGCCCCGAATCGGACGTCGCGCCGCGCTGACCAGGCCGCCGCCGTCGGAGAGCAGCACCACGTCGGGTGCCAGCACGTCCATCAGGCCTTGCAGGTCTCCGGTCAGTGTTGTGTGCGTGAACTCGGCCCTCACCCGCTCGGCCGTCGCCTCGTCGGTGGCGAACCGTGGCCGGCGGGCCTCGACATGCTGACGGGCCCGATGCGCCAGCTGCCGGACGGCGGCCGCGGTGCTGCCGATCGCCCGGGCGATCTCGTCGTGGCTGTAGCCGAACACCTCGCGCAGCACGAAGACGGCGCGTTCCCGGGGGCCGAGCGATTCCAGGACGACCAGCAGGGCGAGCGAGACCGAATCGGCCAGCACCACGTCGTCGGCGACGTCGGGCGAGGTGAGCAACGGTTCCGGCAGCCAGGGGCCGACGTAGTCCTCACGTCGCCGGGCCAGCGTCCGCAGCCGATTGAGCGACAAGCGGGTGACGACCCGAGCGAGGTAGGCACGCGGGTTCTCCACCGGCCCGGCCGGACGGCCCGACCAGCGCAGGTAGGCGTCCTGCACCATGTCCTCGGCGTCCGCCACCGAGCCGAGCAGTTCGTAGGCGAGCGTGAACAGCAGCGACCGGTGTCGGTCGAAGACCGCGACGTCGTCGTCGTTCATTCCGTCGACGGTAGTTGACAGCTCGCCGAGAAGCCCTGGGAGACCAGGCCCAGCGCCGAGTTGAACCGCGACCGCTGATTCTCGATGGCGACGATCATCGCCAGCTCGATCAGGGCCGCCTCACCGAGCGCGGTCCGCAGCCGGGCGACCAGCTGATCGGTGACCTCGGACGGCGTCCGGGTGGCGGCGACCGCGAACTCGACCACCTGCTTCTCCAGCTCGGTCAGGTTCTCGGCGTCCCGCCAGGTCGGGATCGCCGCCAGCTTCGCCAGGTCGATGCCGTCGTCGTGGGCCAGGTGGTAGCCGAAGTCGATGCACCAGGCGCAGCCGATCTCGGCGGCGGCAGCCATGGTCGCCAGCGCCCGGAGCCCCGGATCGAGCTGGTTGAACCTCGCCACCCGTCGCTCGTAGGCGAAGGTGGCGAGAAGCACGCGGCGGTTGCGCGCCATGGCGTTGGCGTTGTCCAGCGGCTGGCCGTACATCCGGCGCGCCACCCAGGTCAGCAGTCTGCCGAACGGCCCGGGTGGAGGATCGATGGATACCCGGGCGAGCCTCTGGCGGGCCCGCCACTCGGTGCCGAGGCCCGGGGCGACGGCAAGGGGCGGCCGAACGGTGTGCTGTGTGGTGCTCATACCCATGGGACACCGCGGGCGCGCCCGATGTGACACCCTCGGCCAGATTCTGTTGCTGGAGTTCGGCCCTTCGTCGGCCCTGTGTCGGTCGAGCTTGTCGAAGCCGCTGCTGGGCGCATCCTCAGTCGGCCGTCAGTCGAAGCCGCGCAACGACCGGCAGCGGATCGCCCGGCAGCCTGCTGTAGGCGACGACGTCCAGCCGCTCCCCGTCGATCAGCAGCTTGCTGCGCTCGAGACCTTCCTGGACGAACCCGGCGGCCCGAGCCACGGAGCCGGAGGAGGGGTTGTTCACCCGGTGCCCGAGTTCGAGCCGGTGCAAGCCACCCTCACCGAGCGCCCAGTCGGCGATCGTGGCGGCCGCGCGTGACGTCCAGCCCCGCCCGCGGAACGCGGCATGCATCCAGTACCAGAACCAGCCGTTGCGGTTCCCGCTGTCGACGGTCACGCCGACCACGCCCACCACCCGGCCCTGGTACACCACCGCGAAGGCAAGATGCGGACCGGCGAGTTCGGTGAGCCCCTCCACATAGGTGATGGCGCTGCGCAGGTCCTTCACCTCGCCCTGCCGAGCCATATCGGACGCCCGGGTGAAGGCGGCCAGCACGTCCGGAGCGTCCTCGACACGCAGGCGTCGCAACTCCGGATCATTCACATTCACCGACGCTACGCCGCCCGGCAAACCGTCGTCGACCCCGGAACTCGGCTCCGCGTCCGGTCGTCCAATACCGCCGGACGAGCCGGTTTATGAACCAGCACACGGTGACCGCTACGCTGGTGCTCCTTGCGGATGTAGCTCAATGGCAGAGCCCCAGCCTTCCAAGCTGGTCATGCGGGTTCGATTCCCGTCATCCGCTCCAGCTCCCCATGGGCCTGATTCCCTTGAACGTGGGGGTCGACGAGTCGCCGAGTTCGAGATGGTCAGCCGCCGAGCCGGGCCATGACCTCGAATGCCGCCAACGTGATCAGAGCGCTGGTCGCCACCCATCCGAGGAGGACGAGTTCCCCCGTGTACCACGGGAGGGGCTGCCCGGAGCCTGTCTCGTCGTGTCCGTCGAAGAGATACCAGATCTGGGATCCGGTGAGGACCAGCCAGCGCCGATTCCGGTCTCGGAGAACCTGAACGTCCCACGCCGCGCCGGAAGGGCATG
>NZ_JAPUED010000232.1:16935-29410 GCF_027492755.1 Micropruina sp.
CTCGTCGTTGAGATCGTCGAGACCTCGCTGACATCGGGGTTTCGACGAGCTCAACCAGCGAACGCCACATCGACCAGCGCTTCCCCCGGTCTCGGCGCCAATCGGCCAGCGGGGTCATGCGGGTTCGATTCCCGCCTCCAGATCGACCTGGCCGAGTTGGCCCCAGGCCGAAGCGCTGCGTGAGATGAGTCCGAGTTCGACGGCTCGGGCGACGGCCTCGCGGCGTCGGTGAACCCCGAGCTTGCGGTAGATGTTCCGGCGATGCCAGTTCGCGGTGTTCTCGGAGACGAACAGTCGCGCGGCCAGTTCACCGGCGGTGCCGACGCAGGGGAGCAGCCGGAGCACCTCCAACTCGCGTGAGGTGAATTGTTCGGTGGGTGCCGCCGGGCTGCCGAGTCTGGCGACGGCTTCGATGATCATCGGATGCGGGAGGCGCTCGATGTCGAGCGACTGCCAGAGTTGGGCCGGCGCGTTCATCAGCACGCCGATCAGGTGTCCTTCGCTCGCCAGTTCGGCGGCCTCGCCGGCCCGGCAGGACGCCTCGGAGGCCGACTCGGTCACAGTGGCTTCAGCCAGCAGACGGACGATGCGGGCATGTCTGCTGCTCGGCCGGTCCAGACCCGCGAGCCAGCGCTTCACGGAGCGTCGTTCGGCGCGGTGGCGCAGAATCTCGACCCAGGTGCCGAGCGTCAGTCTGTGGGGTGCGGTGGTCCGGAGCAGGCGTTCGGCTCTGGCATGGTCGCCCAGTCGGGAGCGGTCGCGGGCCGCCGCGGCGACCGTGAACTGTTCAACGATCGGCACCGTCGCGGGGGTGAGCGGCGGGTCGATGGCGGCCAGGTAGGAATGTGAGACACCGCACAGAGCGGCGATCTGGCCGCAGGCGGCGAGCAGGTTGGCCGCCCGGGCCGGCCGGCAGCGGTCGGCGGCGTGCTGCAACGTGGTCAGTGCGGTGTCGCGGTCGCCGGTCATGGCCGCGACCGTGGCCAGGCCGAGTCGAGCGGGCACGGTCCGGACGTCGTGGTCGGCCAGGCCGGCCTCGCGGGCGATCTCGAGTGCCTCCTCGGCCGCCGCACGGGCCGCGTCGACATCTCCCCGCATGGCGAGCGCGCAGGAGAGCGTTCCGTGCACCTGCGGCAGTTGTGTGGGCGCGATCTCCGAGCGGTGCCGTAGGACCTGGTGCAGACCGGTGGCCGCCTTGTTGAAGCGGCCGAGGAGGGCGTTCGCCTGCCCGGCGGCGATCTCGGCGGCCAACGCGAACCGGTGAACCCCGGGGAACTGAGGGATCCCCACTCGTTGGTCCGACTCATCGAGGACGGACAGGATGGGTCTCGCTTGGCCGCACAGCCGCAACGCCTCGTCCGGATCGGACGACCATCCGGTATTCCAGGCATAGGTGAGCTTGGCGACCGCGAGGGCCCGCTCATCCCGCTCGATCGCCGGGTCGTGCAGGCTCTCGATCGCCTGGGCGGAGCGCCCGATCCGAAGGTTGGCGTAGCTGTACCGCAGCATCATCTCGATGTCGCCACGCCAGTGCCGTCCGGGGATCGCGTCGAACCACTCCACGAATCGGTCCAGCCGAGCATTCTGGTCGATCTGGACCAGCCGTCCGCGCAGCAGATCGAGTGCATCCGCCCAGGAACGGGCCGCGATGAGATGATCCACCGCGTTGGACAGCGTGGCGAACGAGTCGGGTTCGTCGAGCCAGGCCTGCGCCGCCCGCACCTGCAGCCGTTGTTCCGACTCCGGCTCGCAGCGTGCCAACTGGCGCCGCAGCGCCTCCCGGAGCACCGGGTGGTAGGCGTAGCGGCCGTCGTCCAGCACGGTGATCAGGGAGGTTCGCCGGTGCGCGTCGAACAGGATGCCCGGGGCAGCGGGTTCCCCCGACACCGCGATCGCCACCGAGGCGGGGAAGTCCCGCAAGATCGCGGTGCGGGTCAGCACTCGCAGCTCGGCCTCGGGCAGCGCCGGCAGCACCTCGGCCACGACGTAGTCGACCAGGTCGAGCACTTCGGTCTCCAGGTCGAGATCGAGGTTCGGGCTGGCCTCCAGCCGCCGTCCGATCACCGTGACCGCCGCGGGCCAGCCCCCGGTCACCCGATGCACGACGGGGGTGAGCTCGGCCGCGCCCGGAGGTAGCAGCTGGGTGATCTCCGCGCTGGTGAGGCGTAGCTGGTCCGCGCTCACCGTGGTGGCGAAGCCGGCGATCCGCCAGCGTTCGACCGGCCAGGGCGGATCGCTCCGGGAGGCGACCACGAACTGGTGCCGCTCGTCGGCGACTGTGCCGATCAGCCGGCCCACGTCCCGTCGGGCATCCTCGGAGATCCCGTGCAGATCATCGAGGAAACACACATACCGTTCACTCACCGCGCGGAGTAGCTGGCCCAGCCGGGCGACGAACTCAACCCCCAGGCCCCCGCTGCCGGGCGCGAGCAGGCTCATCACCTTCATGATCGGGCTCTGGGCGACCCCGAGGTCACGGGCACATCGCGCCAGGACCAGGCCGGCGTCGCGGGCATCGGTCCGGTAGAAGGCATCGAAGGTGCCAAATGCCTGCGATGCCGTTCGATGACGCCAGCCATCGATCAACATCGTCTTGCCGAACCCCGCGGGCGCGACCACGATGGTCAGCGGGGTGTGGCCGAGCGCGAGACGCTCCAGGTCGATCAATGACCTCCTGGGATGGGCGAAGACCATCGTGGTGTCACCCCCCGGTAGCAAGGACGTCCGGCAAGCCTCGAGACGGGGTCTTGTTTCATCCTCCGATCCCTTCCGCCGAGGTCGCGCCTGCGGGCTCACCACGCGACGACCAACAGCACACAGATGCGCGCCGGCCACACCACTCGGCACGGCCGGTCCGTGGCGCAGGTGACGGTCGGATCCGATGCTACGGATCCGGTGGGGGCTTCATCGCCGTCACAATTGAGGGAATTCTCCGGCCGAGTGAGGTCCGGCCGTCGGCACCGGACCGATACCCTCTGAACCGTCGCCCTCGTTCGACTCGTACCGGCGCCGAGCAGAGGAGGTGTTGTGATCCAGGGCAGGATCGGGATCGTCGATGACCACCCCGCGATGATCCTGGGCACGACGAGCATCATCAACGCGCATCCGGCCCTGGTCGTGACCGGAACCGGCGCGTCGGTCCCCGCGCTTCTCGCATCCGGGGCCAGCTACGACGTCGTGCTGCTGGATCTCATCCTGGCCGACGGCTCACGGCCCGCGGGCAATGTCGCGGCGTTCGTGTCGCGCGGCATCCCGGTGCTCGGGTACACCAGCGGCGAGCGACCGGAGTTGGTGCAGGAGGCCGGGCGTGCGGGAGCCATCGGGGTGATTCGGAAGTCGGAGCCCCCGAAACGGCTGATCGCGGCGATCCGTGCGGCGTTGCGCGGCGAGGTCGTGGCTTCGCCGGACTGGGCCGCGGCGATCGATATCGACGACGAGTTCGTGACCGCGCAGCTGACCGCCCGCGAGGCCGAGGTGCTGGCGCTGTATGCCTCGGGGGAGACAGCCGGGCGAGTCGCCCGGCGGCTCTGCATCTCGCGAGTGACGGTGATCGACCACATCCGGCGGATCCGGGTGAAGTACATGGCCGTGGATCGCCCGGCGCCCAGCAAGATCGACCTGTACCTGCGCGCCGTTGAGGACGGCATCATCCGGCCATGAGTTCCCGTCCGGGCGGGCGCCCGAATCCCTGGGCCGAGCCCACAAGGTTCGGCGTTCCCGGAGAGGTCGAGCGCCGGTTGGGATGGGTTCTCACCTTGGTGGGCCTGCTCCAACTCGCGGCGACGACGGGGACAGCGGTGCGGACGGCACCCCAGCATCCGCTCTGGTGGAACCTGGGCGGTGTGGTCGTGGTGGCCTTCGTACTGCTCTTGGCGGTGTTCGGCCTGGTCATGCCCATGCGCGTCATCGTCGCGGTATGGACGGCGGTGCCGACGGGCCTGGCGGTGCTGGGTCTGGCCGCCTTCGCTCCCCGGGACGGTGTGGTTCCGACGGACGGCAACCCCTGGCCCTGGGCGATGGGTCCGTTGGCGTACGGCTATCTGGCCGTCGTCGTGTCCCGTCCGGTCTGGGCGTTCCTCGGGCCGGTGCTGCTGTCACTGTTCCCCGCCGTCTCCGCCCTGTTCTTCCTGGGTGAAATCCCTCGCGAGCTCGCCGCGCTCGTGCCGGTACACCTCGCCGGGTTCTTCTACACGGTCATCTTCCTGCTGCTGCGCCGGCGTCTGCTGCGCCTGCACGTCGCCGAGCGGCGGGCCCGGGCGGCCGAAGAGCAACGGGTGCGGGTGGAGGTCGAACTGCGCCGCCGCGACGAACTCTCCCGGCTCGTGCACGACAACGTCCTGGCCGTCCTCAACGCTGCCATCGCACTGCAGGGCGGGCCGTCGGCGGCGTTGCGATCCGAGGCGGGCGCTGCGCTCGACCTCCTCGAGCCGGCCGAGCGAGCCGCCGACCCGGGCGAGCGCACGGACGACGTGGAGGTGGCAGCCGCCACGCTGGCGAGGCGGCTGGACGCGGCGTGGCGCCGGATCGATCCGGGCTGCACGATCGCGATCGACGCCGATCCCGGAGCGGTCCCGCCGGCCGTCGCCGTCGCTGTCGAGGACGCCTCGTGCGAGGCCCTGCGCAACAGCCTCTACCACGCGGGCGCCCGGGCGACCCGCACCGTCACCGCGCGACTGTCCGGCGAGAGCGTCGAGGTGTTGGTCTGCGACGATGGCCTCGGATTCGATCCGGCGGCGGTGCCTGAGGTGTGTCTGGGAATACGCGGCAGCATTCGAGGGCGGATCCGCGACATGGGTGGCGAGGCAGTCGTCGCCAGTCGCGTGGGCGAGGGAACGACGGTGAGCATGCGATGGCACGGCTGATCGCTCCCGGGGCCGGCAGTCTGGGAATGGGCACACCGACGGCACGGTACGGGCTCCTTACGGTCGTGCTGTTGTACGCCGTCAACGGGGTCATCGTCGGCTACCTGGCCCCCGGCAACCCGCTGGCGTTCGCCGCCTACGTGCTGATGGCGATCGCCAACCTTCTGTTGACGGAGCAGAGCGAACGCCCCCTCGCGGCCCCGCGTGCAGCGGCGCTGATCGGGTGCGCGCTGCTTGCCGGAGCGACCGTCCTCTTCACCGACACCGAGGCTCTGGAGCCGGAACTGTTCGGGGCGTCCCTGCTGATCCTTGGCCTGCTCGCCGTGCGCGGCAACGGGGGCGCCGCCGTGCTCGGCGCCGGTGTGTTCGTGATCGTCGGCGTCCTCTGGGCGGTGGCGCGGGAGATTCCACCCGCGCTGGCCGCCGTCCGGTTCCTTTCCCTGCTGGCGCTGCCCGCGGGCATCCTCTGGCGCCTCCAGGCGGTGAGATTCGCCGAGCGGGAGGGAAGGTACCGATCCGAAGCCGCCCAGGCCGGGTTCGCGGCCGAGGTCGCGCGAGAGGCGGCGCGCCGGACGGCCTCGGAACTGCGCCTGGTCCGCGACGAAGCGGTTGACGTGCTCGACCGGCTTCGTGGGGGGCTGCCGGTGGCCGAATCCGAGTTGTCGATGGTCGAGGCGTCCATCCGGGACCGGATCCGGGCGCCGCAGTTGCAGACCGAGCGGCTGCGGAGCGCCGTGCGCGATGCCCGCGAGCGGGGAGTCCGGGTGTTGCAGATGGGGCAGGCCGCCGACCTCAGGCCGCCGATCTCGGATGCCCTGGCGCGGGCGGTTGCCGAGATCCTCGACCGGGTGATCGCCGGGGAGGTCACCATCCGGCTGTTGTCGGCGCGGCACGCGGCGGCGATCACGGTGCTGGCAGAGTCACCGGAAAGCACGGAGTTGCACTGGCTGGACTCCGACGGCCACCGGATTCCCGACCTGTGAGGGACGCCCTGCAAGGGTCGGTCGGGCTTGTCGAAACCCTCCCGACGAGGGGTTTCGACAAGCTCAACCAGCGGATTGCCGGTCGGCGGTTCCTGATCGCCGCGGGCGGCGCTCAGCCCTGGGAGCCCGGCGCGATCAGTCCGAGTTCGACGCCCCGCGCGACCGCCTCGCTGCGCCGGTGCACCCCGAGCTTGCGGTAGATGTTCCGGCGATGCCAGTTCGCGGTGTTCTCCGAGACGAACAGCCGCGCGGCCAACTCGCCCGCGGTGCCGATGTAGGGGAACAACCGGAGCACCTCCAACTCACGGGAGGTCAACTGCTCGGAGAGCAGCGCCGGGCCGTCGAGTTTCGTCATGGTCTCGATGATCATCGGATGCGGCGAGTGTTCGGCGTCGAACGACCGCCACAGCTGGGCCGGAGCGTTCATCAGGACGCCGATCAGGTGCCCCTCGGAGGCGAGTTCGGCGGCCGCCGCCGTCCGCCGGGACGCCTCGGACGCCGACTCGGCCACGGCGGCCTCCGCCAGCAGCCGGACGATCTGGGCATGTCTGCTGCTCGGTTTGTCCAGCCTGGCCAGCCAGCGCCGGAGCGTTCGTCGTTCGGTCCGGTGCAGCAGGATCTCCACCCAGGTGCCGAGCATGACCTCGTGTGGTGCGGTGCTGCGCAGCAACCGTTCCGCCCCGGCGTGGTCGCCCAACCGCGACCGGTCCCGGGCCGCAACCGCGATGGTGAGTTGCTCGACGATGGGCACCGCCGCGGCCGTGAGGGGCGGCTCGACGTCGGCCAGGTAGGAGTGCGAGACGCCGCACAGCGCCGCGATCTGTCCGCAGGCGGCCAGCAGGTTTGCCGCCCGCAACGGACGGCATCGCTCGGCGGCATCCTGCAGGGTGGCCAGCGCGGTGTCGAGATCGCCGGTTATCGCGGCCACCGTCGCCAGGCCGAGCCGGGCGGGCACGGTGCGCACGTGATGGTTCACCAGGCCGGCGTCGGCGGCGAGTTGGAGCGCCTGCTCGGCCTGCGCCTTGGCCGCAGCGACCTCGCCCCGTAGCGCCAGGGCGAAGGAGAGCGCTCCGCAGACCACCGGCAACTGCACCGGCGCGATCTCCGAGCGATGGCGCAAGACGCGCTGCAGCGTCGCGATCGCCCGATCGCATTGGCCGAGGATCGCGTGCGCCTGACCGGCCGCGATGTCGGCTGCCAGTTCGAACCGTGCGACGCCCGGGAACTGGGGGATCCCACCCCGCTCGGCCACGTCGTCCAGGGCGGTCAGGGCGGGGCGCGCCTGCCCGCACAGGCGTAACGCCTCCTCGGGGTCGGTCACCCACCCCGTCGTCCAGGCATAGGTCAGCTTCGCGACCGCGGCGGCATGCTCGTTCTTGCGGACCACCGGGTCCTGGAGGACGTCGATCGCCTGGGCCGAGCGCCCGATCCGCAGGTTGGCATAGCTGTACTGCAGCACCATCTCGACGTCGTCGCGCCACTGCTGTCCGGGGATGGCGTCGAGCCACCCCACGAATCGGTCCAGCCGGGCGTTCCGGTCGATCTGGACCAGCCGTCGGCGCAGCAACTCGATGGCGTCCGTCCAGGTGCGACCCGCGATCAGGTGATCCACCGCGCTGGAGAGCGCGGTGAACGAGTCGGGCTCATCGAGCCAGGCCTCCGCGGCGCGCTGCTGCAACCGCTGTTCCAACTCGGGCTCGGTGTGCGTGAGCTGCCGATGCAGCGCCGCACGGAGCACCGCGTGGTAGGCGTAGCGGCCGTCGTCCAGCACGGTGATCAGGGAGGTTCGCCGGTGCGCGTCGAACAGGATGCCCGGGGCAGCGGGTTCCCCCGACACCGCGATCGCCACCGAGGCGGGGAAGTCCCGCAAGATCGCGGTGCGGGTCAGCACTCGCAGCTCGGCCTCGGGCAGCGCCGGCAGCACCTCGGCCACGACGTAGTCGACCAGGTCGAGCACTTCGGTCTCGAGGTCGAGATCGAGGTTGGGGCTGGTGGCCAGCCGCCACCGGATCACTTCCACGGCCGCGGGCCACCCCCCGGTCACGCGATGTGCGACGGGGGCGAGATGGGCGGACTCCGGTCGCAGTAGTTGGGCGATCTCGTCGGCGGTGAGGCGCAGCTGGTCCGCCGTCACGACGTCGGCGAATCCGTTCACCCGCCAGCGCTCGACCGGCCAGGGCAGATCGACCCGGGAGGCCACCACGAAGCGGTGCTGTTGGTCGGCGACCGCCGAGATCAATCGGCCGACGTCCCGGGCGGCGGCCTCGGAAAGCCCGTGCAGGTCGTCCAGGAAGCACACGTACGGCCCGCTGACGTCGTTCAGCGCCTGGGCCAGCCGGGTGACGAACTCGGCGCCCAGCCCGTCGCCGTCGGGTGCCAGCAGGCCGATCGCCTCCGCCACGGTGTCCTCGGCGACCCCGAGGGTGTGCGCGCAGCCGGTCAACACCAGGCCGGCGTCCCGAGCATTGGTGCGGAAGAAGGCGTCGAAGGTCCCGTACGCCTGCGGCGTCGCCCGCGCCCGCCAGCCTTCGATCAGCGTGGACTTGCCGAATCCGGCGGGTGCGATCACAGCGGTCAGCGGGGTCTGGCCGAGCGTGAGACGTTCACGCTCGGCCAGCCTCCGAGGCTGCTGGGCAAAGGCCACGGCGTCAGGCCCCGTAGCGGGTCTCGACCAGCCGGCTCGCGACGATCTCCGGGTCCCGATCAGGGGTGACCGATCGGTCCGGGAGTTCGGTGCCTCGTTTCGCGAGCGGAAGGTAGGGCACCCGGGCGAGGATGTCCGCGATGACGTTGAGCCGGGCGGACTTCTTGTCGTCACTGCGCACCGTGTGCCAGGGAGCCCAGTCGCTGCTCGTCTGGGCCAGCATGTCGTCACGCGCCTTGGTGTACTCGTCCCACTTGCTGTAGGACGCGATGTCCATTCCCGACAATTTCCACACCTTTCGCCGGTCGTTGATGCGGCTGCTGAGTCGAAGCGTCTGCTGCTCGGGGCTCACTTCGAGCCAGTATTTGAGCAGAATGATGCCCGAATCGACCATCGCATGTTCCACCGCGGGGACGACACGGAGGAAATCGCGCACTTCTTTCTCGGTACAGAACCCGAAGACCCGTTCGACCCCGGCCCGGTTGTACCAGCTGCGGTCGAAGATCACGACCTCGCCGGCCGCGGGGAAGTGTGGGATGTACCGCTGCACATACATCTGGCTCTTCTCCCGGTCGGTGGGCGCGGGCAGGGCCACCACCCGGAACACCCTGGGGCTGACCCGCTCGGTGATCGCCTTGATCACACCACCCTTGCCGGCCGAGTCACGGCCCTCGAAGACGATGCACACCTTGGCGCCCGACTCCTTCACCCACTCCTGCATCTCGACCAGATCGCCGTGGAGCTCCTTGAGGTGCTTGTTGTACGACTTCTTCTTCATGTTCTTGATCTTCTTCATTTCCGACCTCCACTTTCCCTGCCCGGACCGGTCGTCGCGAGCGCACGTTCGGGCAGTACGTTGCCCAGGCCCCCGTCAGGTTCGGGAGCCTTCGCCGCGTCGCGGCGGAGGAGTTTGTACAGTTCGACCACGACGGGCAGGATCAGCGACAGGCCCAGCACCGTCATCCATTCGTCCGAGTTCAGCGGAACCGTGCCCAGGACGCCGCTGAGCCACCCCCATTGCACAGCAAGCACCGTCATCGCGGTCGGGATCAGCAGGATCTTCACCGCGCCCATGATCGGCGCGCTGAGCCCGGAGCCGGGGGAGCGGCGCATCACCAGCGCGCTGAACACCGTGCCCAGGCCCATCACGGCGAATGCCATGGTGACCGGAACGTTGGGTTCCTCGGGGCTCATGGTGCCGGGTGCGATCAGCAGTGCCACCAGCGTGATCGCGAACAGGACGAAACCGAAGAGCAGCCATTCCCCGATGGAACGCTTGTTGGCGATGCCTTCGGCGGTGTTCCGGGGTGGGCGGTTCATGATGTCGTCCGGGGTCGGGTCGAGCATGATCATCACGATCGGCACCGCGCAGACGAAGAAGTTCAGGTAGAGCACCATCAGCGGGGTCAGCGGCATGCCGCCGTTGATGTTCATGATGCTGGCGACCAGGAACAGCAGCACCAGCGAGAACAGCTGGGTCATCTGGTAGCGGACGTAGGAGGTCACCTTGTCGTAGATGCCGCGGCCCAGCCGGATGGCGTTGACCAGGGTGCCGAAGTTGTCGTCGGTGAGGATCATCTTGGCGGCCTGCTTGGTCACCTCGCTGCCCGAACCCATCGCGACGCCGATGTCGGCCTGCTTCAGCGCGGCCGCGTCGTTGACCGCGTCGCCCGTCATCGCGACCACTTCGCCGGTCTCCTGCATCAGCTTCGCCAGCCGCAGCTTGTCCTGCGGTGTCACCCGGCCGAAGACGTGCAGGCGCGGCAGTGCGGCCTTCACCTCGTCGTCGGTCATCTCCTGGATCTCGGCGCCGCTGATGGCGCCGGGGCCCAGCCCCAGTTCGGCACCGATCGCGCCCGCGGTGATCGCATGGTCACCGGTGATCATCCGGACGTCGATGCCGGCGGCATGGGCGATCCGGACCGCCTCCAGGGAGGACGGACGGAGCGGGTCGATGATGCCCACCATGCCGACGAACCGGAACTGCTCGACGTGGCCCATCGGGTCGGCCTGAACCGCCTCCTCCTGGCCGTCCAGTTCACGGATCCCGAAGGCCAGCACCCGCAGGCCCTTCTCGGACATCTCGCGGTTGGCGGCCAGGATCTCGTCGCGGACCAGGTCGATCGGCACCTCGCCGCCGTCCGCCTGGATGACGTGGCTGCAGCGATCCAGGACGACGTCGGGGCCGCCCTTGATCGCTCCGACGAACTGGACGGCGCCTCGCAGCGGCACGTGGTGGTAAGTGACCATGAACTTGTAGTCGGAGTCGAACGGCACCTCGGCCACCCGCGGGTAGCTCCGGCGGGTCTCCTCGGCGTCCACGCCGAGCTTGGCGGCCAGCACCACCAGCGCCGCCTCGGTGGGGTCGCCGACCACTTCGCCGCGATCCGAGACGGTGGCGTCGGAATCCAGGCACAGCCCGTAGGCCAACCGGGTGAAGTCGGGCACCGGCATTCCCGCGGCCCCGGTGATCTGGCCGGTCTTCTCGTAGCCGTCACCGGAGACGTTGAACCACTCGCCGCGGTAGTAGAGCTTGCGGACCATCATCTCGTTGAGGGTCAGCGTCCCCGTCTTGTCGGAGTTGATCGCACTGGTCGCCCCCAGGGTCTCGACGTCGCCGAGGTTCTTGACCACCGCCTTGGCTTCGGCGAGCTTCTTGGCGCCGAAGGCCAGCATCGCCTGGACGAAGGTCGGCAGGCCGGTCGGAATGGCCGACACCGCCATCGAGATGCCCAGCAGCAGCACGGCCTCGATCTTCTGGCCGCGGCTGAAGCCGATGATCACGATGATCACCACCGCCGTCCAGGCGATCACGCCCAGCACCTTGGTGAGCGAGGCCAATTCTCGCTGCAGGGGAGACTTGGATGGCGGCACCGCCGACAGCATCGTCGCGATCTGGCCCATCTCGGTGCCCATGCCGGTCTCGGTGACCACCATCGTCGCGGTGCCGCGGGTGATCGAGGTGTTCTGGAACAGCATCGACGTGCGGTCGCCCAGCGCCACGTCCGCGGCGTCGATGGCCGCGCCGCCCTTCGGGATCGGCGCGCTCTCCCCGGTCAGCGCTGCTTCCTGCGCCTCACAACTGGCCGAGCGCAGGATGCGTCCGTCCGCCGGGACGAGGTCGCCGGCCTCGAGTTGCAGGATGTCTCCGGGCACCAGCTCCGGCGCGGGGATCTCCGCGAGCGAGCCGTCCCGGATCACGCGTGCCTGGGGGGTCTGCATCTTTGCCAGCGCATCGACCGCGGAGAGCGCCTTCAGTTCCTGCTGGGTGCCGAGCACCACGTTGAGGACGACCAGCGCGGCCACCATGATGCCGACCGGTAGCTGGCCGATGACCAGGCTGGCGATGGAGACCACCAGCAGCATCAGGTTCATCGGATCGCCCAGTTCACGCAGCGCGATGGTCCAGCGGGTGGGTGGCGGCTCCGAGGCGATCCTGTTCTCACCGTGCTCGGCGCGGCGATCCCGGACCGCCGCGGCGTCCAGCCCGCGATCGGGATCGACATCCAGTTCCGCGGTGACCTCCCGCGGAGCCATCGCGTACCACGGTCGCCTGGCGGCCGCGGGTTCAGCGGCTTGACTCGTCATTGGGCCTCCTTCGTGCCTGGTTGGGCCGCCTCGCCCGGCGTCGGCCCTCCTGTGGACGCCCTGTGCGTCACAACCACCCAGACTGCCGATGTCGCACGTCCCGCGTGGCGCCTGTGCACCGACACCACCCCCGCTTCCCGCTGACGGCGCCTGGGGAGCCGGACGGGGTCGGTCGGGGGCTCGTGATGGTGGGGTTTTCCGCTTGGCGGGGGTACGCCGCGGCGGCACTGCCTACCGTCTAGCCGAGCCGCAAGGGTTCGCTGCCGGCACCGTCGCCGGCAGATGTCGTCGAGGTCATGGACACCGGCGACCCCGACCGGGCCCGGTCGATTGCAGACAGGCCGATACAGAGGGAAGGAGGCGCGCCATGGGCAAGAAGAAGAAGGACAAGAAGAAGG
>NZ_JAPUED010000232.1:29510-37064 GCF_027492755.1 Micropruina sp.
AAGAAGAAGGACAAGAAGAAGGGCAAGAAGGGCAAGAAGAAGAAGTAGCGAGCCGCCGATCGTCGCTGGTCGGGCCCGTCGATCCGCGGAGAAGTCCGTAGAACATGGGGGTCGACGAGTCCGGCCGGCGACCCGGCCACGCATCGATCGGTGACTTCCTCGCCACACCGGGAGCGGGCGCCGATCGAGTCGACAAGGGAAGAGGGTGGTACGTGATCGTCGTGGCTGCGGTCCTGGTGATCGGCACGCTGGTAGTCATGACGGCTGGCTGGGTCAAGCCGGTCATCGCACTGGGCGCTGCCATCGTGGTCGCCGGGCTGCTCGGGATCGCCTCGCCGCGGGACTTGTTCGCGGGGCTCAGCAACGGCGGCGTGATCACCGTGGGGGCGATGCTGGTGATCGCCAAGGGCATCGTGCAGACGGGGCTGGTCGACCGGGTCACCCGCGCGCTGCTGATGAGCGTGTCGAGTGCCCGGCGGGCGTTTCTGCGGCTCGCGGCGCCGATCGGTTTCGCGTCCGGACTGATGAACACCACCCCGATCGTGGCCATGCTGGTGCCGGCCAGCAAACAGCTCGAACAGACCCGCTCGATCCCGGCGCGGGAGTTGATGCTGCCACTGGCGCACCTGACCACGCTGACCGGATCGATCACGTTGATCGGCACCAGTTCGAACCTGTTGATCGCGGGAATCGCCGGTGATGCCGGGGTGGAGATGAGCATGCTGTCCTTCGCGCCGGTCGCGCTTCCCGTGGCCCTGATCGGCATCGGCCTGCTGGCGTGGATCGGGCCGGGGATGCTGCGCGGGTCGGGGCTGGCGGACGTCCGGCCGCACGATTGGCGCGTCGAGCTACGGGTCGGCGAGCATGCGCTCGCGGTGGGCAGGGGCGCCGATGAGTTGGGTCTGCTGACCGCCCGTGAGCATCGGCTGACGGCGGTGCAGCGGGCCGGTGACGACCTCCCGCCCGAGACCCCGATAGGGGCCGGTGACCGGTTGGTGTTCGAGGCCAGCGAGGCCGGTATCCGGTCGCTCTGGGCCAGCCCCCTGTTGGGACTGTCGCCCCAGCATCTGTTCGCCGTGTCGGTGAAGGCCGGCGACCGGGGCACCTTGCACGACCTGAGCGAGAACGATGACATCGACGTGATCGCCGCACGGACCAAGGTCTCGCTGCGGCGCACCGCCCTCGTCCCGGGCGCCACCTGCTACGTATCTGCGCCGCGCGCCGAGGTCATCGACCGCAGCGAGTGCGTGTCGCTGTGGCAGAGCGTGGCGGGTCGCGTCCCCCAGCCTGGCAACACCTGGCCGGCGGTCGCGATCCTGCTGGCCGTGGTGTTGCCGGCCACCTTCGGGCTCGCCCCCATCGAGCTCACCTCGGTGGGCGGGGCGTTGTTGATGGTGGTGACGCGGGTGCTGACCGCCCGCTCCGCGGTGCGTGCCCTGGACTGGAACGTGCTGGCCATCCTGGCCGGCTCCGTGGGGTTGGGGGTGATCGTGCTGGAGAGCGGGTTGGCCGATCTGCTGGCGGCAACCCTGCAACGCATCGTCGCGGGGAATCAGGTGCTGGTGGTCCTCGTCTTCGGGGTGGTGACCGTGCTGCTGACCAACGTGGTGTCGAACGCCGCCGCTGCGTCCATCCTCACTCCGGTGGGCATCGCGGTGGCGACGGACGTCGGGATGGATCCGATCGTCCTGCTGGCGTTGATCGGCACCTGCATCTCATTCACCTTCCTCAATCCGTTCGCTCACCAGACCAACCTGATGGTGATCGGCCCGATCGGCTACAGCAGGACCGAATTCACCAGGTTCGGGATGCCGCTGACCCTGGTAGGACTGGTGGCGGCGTGCGGCATGGGCGTCCTGCTCGCCTCCCTACGATGAGCCCGGGAAGGGGCCGGGCGATGAGGGAGCCACGATCCCATGGGCGGTCATCAGGTGCCGTCGCGCCTCGGCAGGCGTCCTGCCCATCGTTGCTGCGTCCCAGCCCGGCGCAGTCGTCAGATCCGACCCAACCACCGGCCGGCGGCCGGCGCCACTCCTCAACGAATCGAGAATGAACAATGTCGATCTTCAACTCCGAGTTCGGTCGAGACGCCCATCGGGCGCGAGAGATCCTCGAGGTGTTCTCCCGCTACGGCATCGGCGAGCGGACGGCTCGCCAGGCGGCCGGCGGCGAGGACGCCGTGCCCGGCGGGGGCGGCTCGGCCGACCCCGGCCTGGCCTCGCTGACGATCGGCGAGCGGCTGTGCGCCGCGCTGGCCGAGCTGGGCACCTCATGGATCAAGCTGGGCCAGTCGCTGAGCATGCGGGCCGATCTGGTCGGCACCGAGGTCGCCCACGCGCTGGAGGGCCTGCAGACCTCGGTGCCGACGGACGCCCCGGGGCTGGCCCGCACGCGGGTCGAGAGGGAGCTCGGCAAGCCGATCGACGAGTTGTTCCGGAGCTTCGAGGACGAGGCCTTCGCCTCCGGTTCGGTGGCCCAGGCGCACCGCGCCGTCCTGCCGGACGGCACCGAGGTGGTCGTCAAGGTGCTGCACGACGGCACCGCCGAACAGGTGGCAGGGGACCTCTCCCTGATGCGGCGGCTCGCCGACTTCGCCGAGCGGGTCGACCCCGAGGTCGCGCGCTACCGGCCGAGCGTGATCGTGGCGCAGTTCGCGGCGATGATGCGGCAGGCGACGGACCTGCGCAACGAGCTGCACCACATGCGCCGGCTGGCCGCCGCCCTGGCCGACTGGACCTGGCTGACGGTGCCCACGGCCTACCCCGACCACTGCTCGACCGGCGTCCTGACCATGGCGCGAATGGCCGGTGCGCCGGTGCGCAGCGCCGAGGACGTCGAGGCCGCCGGCTGGTCGGTGAACGAGATGCACCGGATGGTCACCAAGGCCTGGCTGGCGATGATCTTCGACCATGGCTTCTACCACGCCGACCCGCACCCCGGGAACTTCCTGATCGCCGATCCCGAGCACCTGGTCCTGCTCGACTTCGGCGACGTGGGCTTCCTGTCCGCCGCGCGCCGCGACGACGTCGCCCGGCTGCTGCTGGCCGTCACCACGCGCGACGTGGCCGAGCTCACCGACGTGATCCTGCAGATCTGCGAACCGGCGAAGACGGTCGACACCCACGCCCTGGAGAGCGCGATCGACGAGTGGCTGGCGACCTACCTGCCCGCCGGCGCCGGTACGTCCGAGCGTGACCTCAATGCGGCGATGTCCGCCGGCATGCAGTTGCTGCACCAGTTCGAACTCGGCTTCCCCAGCGACCTGGCGCTGCTGCTGCGGGTGATGGCACGGCTGGAGGGCTTCGGCAAGCAACTCGGCAGCGAGGCGACCCTCGATGACGAGTTGGCGCCCTTCGTCAAGGAGTTCATGAGTCACGAGTACGACGCCGCGCATCTCGGGCAACGCGCCGCCCGCGCCCTGATGGCCTTCCGACAGGTGGCCCGCGATCTGCCCCGCGACCTGGTCGGCATCCTGCAGGACGTCCGCAGCGGCAAGGCCCGGATCGAGGTGAACCTGCGCGACGCCGACGAGGTCAGCGACAAGCTGGTGGACGGGCTGATGGCCGCCGCCGCGCTGTTGGCCGCGGGGCAGCTGCTCTCCCGCGAGACCCCGCCCCGGCTGAAGGGGGTGTCAGTGCTCGGCGCCGCGGCAGCGGGCTTCTCTGCCATCACCTGGAGCCGGCTGGTCTCTCGCCGAGCCGGCCACCTGTCCGTCGACCAGCGGCTGGTCCGGCTGGTTCGGCGCCGATCCAGCTAGAGATCCTCGTCGGGCCGAGCCCGTCGGTCAAGCTACGTCGAAACCCCTTGCCAGCAGGTCTCGACGTAGCTTGACCAGCGCCTGGCCGTCAGTTGCGGCTCTCGTCAGCCGGCTCGGCCTTCTCGGCGGCGTCCACCTCGGCGGCGATCTCGTCCACGACGGCCTTGTCGACGGCGCGCTGGACGATCTTGTCGGCCTTCGCGAGTGCCTTCTGCACCTCGACCATCGCCGGGTCGGAGATCAGCATGACCAGGCCGGAGTGGCCCGGCGCGACCCCGGCGGAGAGCTCCTCGGCGAATTGGCCGGCGTAGCGGTGGTGCCGTAGCCGCCCGATTCCCGCGCCGAGGGCGCCGCCGACCGCCAGGCTGCCCAGCAGCGAGGGCGGGAAGAACACGCCGACGATGGCGCCGGCCACCAGTCCCCAGCGCAGGCCGCGGCGGGTGCGCAGGTCGGTGGCCTGTTCGATGGTCAGCTCGCCGCTCTCGTCCTTGACCAGCACGAAGGCGCCCTCGATGCGCAGCCGGCTGGCGTCGGCGGCCTCGCGGAGCTCGGTGTAGGCCTCCAGCGCACGGCGCTTCTCGGAGAAGTCGGCGATCAACAGCGACCAGGCGCCGTCGGTGAGCAGGGCCCCGGCGCCGGTGTTCACACCGTCGGTCGCCTCCGCGACCACGGCGTCGACGTAGCCGTCGGTGGTTCCGGCGACCGTGATCCGGGCGTCGCCGCTGGTCGATTCGGCGGCGACCAGGGGAGCGCCGCCCGTGGTGACGCCGGTCGCGACGGTGGTGACCACCTCCGGCCCTTCGGCGGCGGCCTCGGCCGGTTCGCCGGGGGGGTTGACTGAATCGGGCACGATGCGTTCCTCTCGATCGTTCGCTGCTGACATGTGGTTTGCCGTCCGGGGCGGCCCGGCCACGTCCGAGCCGGTGCGTCCGGCTGCGCTCGTGGTGCGCCGGCCCGTCCGCGGTTCGTGGCTGGACTCACGCTAGGCGCGCGACGCACGTTGGCGACGAAAATGGTTCGGCCTGGAGGGGAAAACCCCCAGGGTTGAGGGGCACCTGCCGCCGGTCGAGGCGGTGGGTGGGGCGGGTCCGGGCGCGGCCGAGTGGGCAATCCTGGGGAGTGAGGGTGTAGTCTGCAAGACGGTCAGACACCGAGTTCAGCGACCGATTGGCCCGGCTGGCCTCCTTCGCACGCTGGTCATGCGGGTTCGCTTCCCGTCATCCGCTCCGGTTTCCTGGCCGCACGGAAATACCACCGATCACAGGAGCACCACGTTGCCCAGCACCGTCGAGCAACTCAGCCCGTCCCGGGCGAAGCTGACCGTCGAGATTCCCTTCGCCGAGTTGCAGCCCCATCTCACCAAGGCCTACCGCGAGATCGCCCAGAGCGTCACGATTCCGGGCTTCCGCAAGGGCAAGGTGCCGTCGGCGGTGATCGACCAGCGGTTCGGCCGCGGCGTCGTCCTGCAGGAGGCGATCAACGCCGCGCTGCCGACCGCGTACGGCGAAGCCGTCGACGCCAACAAGTTGGTTCCGCTGGGCGATCCCGAGGTTGAGATCACCAAGCTCGAGGACGGTGACCTGGTCGAGTTCGTGGCTGAGGTCGACGTCCGTCCCGAACTGACCCTGCCCGGCTTCGACAGCCTCGCGGTCACCGTGGACGTGCTGGCCGACCTGGAGTCCGAGGTGGACAGCCGCATCGAGATGATGCGCGAGCGCTTCGCCACCACCACCGAGGTCGACCGCCCGGCTGCCGTGGGTGACGTGGTCACCATCGACCTGGCCGGCACCCGCGACGGTGAGGCGCTGGCCGACGCGACCGCTGAGGGCATCACCTACAAGATCGGCTCCGGCGGCATGCTGGACGGCCTGGACGAGGCCGTCACCGGCCTGTCGGCGGGGGAGTCCGCCGACTTCAGCTCGACCCTGGTGGGTGGCCCGCTGACCGGCGAGCCGGCCGACATCCACGTCACCGTGTCGAAGGTGTCCGAGCAGCAGCTGCCCGACCTGGACGACGAGTTCGCCCAGCTGGTGTCCGAGTTCGACACCGTCGAAGAGATGCGTGCCGACCTGACCACCGGTGTCGAGCAGATGCTGCGCGCCGAGCAGCTCAACAGCGCCCGCGACAAGGTGCTGGAGGACCTCGTCGCGCAGGTCGAGTTCGAGCTGCCCGCCAAGCTGCTGGCCACCGAGCTGGAGGCCCGGCACAGCCAGGTCGAGGAGCAGCTGAAGGGCGCCGGGCTGACCCTGGAGCGCTACCTGGAGACCGCCGAGGACGAAGAGGCGGACAGCCCCGAGGCGTTCTGGGCCGTTGTCGACTCGCGTGCAGAGCAGAGCCTGCGCGCGCAGATCCTGCTCGACGCGATCGCCGACGAGCACGAGGTGGGCGTGGAGCAGCACGAGCTGACCGACCTGATCGTGCGCAAGGCGCAGTCGTCCGGCTCGACCCCCGAGCAGGAACTGCAGCACATGATGGAGCACAACCACATGTCGGCGTGGATGCAGGAGATCCGCCGCAACAAGGCGCTCGGCCTGATCCTGGCGCAGGCCACCGTCACCGACACCGACGGTGCGACCGTCGAGGTCGCTCCGGTCGCTCCGGAAGCGGACGCCGAGGACGAGGAAGAGGCTCCGGCCGAAGCCTGACCCTGATTCACCCGACGGGCTCCCGCGCCGCTGCGCGGGACCCCGTCGGCGTCTCCGACCACCTTCGCCCGATTCTGGTACGCGGGGACTGGTACGCGGGGACGGTTCTTTTCGTTCCACTTCTGGTACGCGGGGACGGTTCTTTCGTTCCACTTCTGGGACCCCGTGGTACGAGGGGACGGTTCTTCTCGTTCCACCTCTGCTTCGATGGGGGACGGTTCCCTCGGTCACCCATGGACGGACGCGCGGTCTGCCGTCAGCGAACAGTCGCGGGATGACCTTAGTTTTGTCAGTGCCGTTGGATAGGTTCGCAGCGTGAACGACATGCGACCACTGCCACCCTCGGCCGCCGCACCGTTGCGGGCCGCGGCCGGCCTCAGCCCCGCCGGAATCAATGACTCCGTGTACCAGTCCCTGCTGGCGAACCGGATCATCTTCCTCGGCTCCGAGGTCCGCGACGAGAATGCCAACGCCATCTGTGCGCAGATGCTGCTGCTGAACGCCGAAGACCCCAGCTCCGACATCTACCTGTACATCAACTCGCCGGGCGGCTCGGTCGACTCCGGCATGGCGATCTACGACACGATGCAATGGATCAGCAACGACGTGGCGACGGTGGCCATGGGCCTGGCAGCCTCGATGGGGCAGTTCCTGCTCAGCGCCGGCGCGAAGGGCAAGCGGTTCGCGCTGCCGCACAGCCGGATCATGATGCACCAGCCGTCCGGCGGTCTGGGCGGCACCGCGTCCGACATCCGCATCCAGGCCGAGCAGTCGCTGCACATCAAGAAGACGATGTCGGGGCTGATCGCCGAGCACACCGGCCAGAGCGTCGAGCAGATCGAGGCCGACTCCGATCGCGACCGCTGGTTCACCGCCGAGCAGGCGCTGGAATACGGGTTCATCGACCACGTCTATGAGCGCGCCGCCCAGATCAGCTCGAACTCTCCGAACCAGTGAGGACCGTCATGACCACGCCCGCTCTGCCCGGTGGCCTGGCTCCGGCCGGCCCGTCGATGGACTACTACATTCCGCAGTGGGAGGAACGCACCAGCTACGGCGTCCGGCGCGTCGATCCCTACACCAAGCTGTTCGAAGACCGGATCATCTTCCTCGGCACCCCGATCAGCGACGACATCGCCAACGCGGTGATGG